>CBDDRX010000001.1:0-8501 GCA_965233165.1 uncultured bacterium
GGCCTGATGGGCCCCTACATGGCGCCGATCCCGATCAACGCCTCGATGGGCATGCTGCTCTCGCTCGTCATCGCGTTCGTGGTGACGCCGTGGCTCGCGCTCAGGCTTCTCACCACAGGCCACTCTTCAGAGAAGAAGGAAGATCGACTCTCCCTGGCGCTGGCGCGCTTCTTCGCCCGCGTCATGTCGCCGTTCCTGCGCGGCGCCGCGGGGCGCGGCAGCCGGCGCGGGCTCGCGCTCGGCATCCTCGCCGCGATCGCGCTGTCGGTCGCGCTCGTCCCGCTCAAGGCGGTGGTGCTGAAGATGCTGCCCTTCGACGACAAGAGCGAGTTCCAGGTCGTGCTCGACATGCCGACCGGCAGCGCGGTCGAGGCGACCGCCGCGGTGCTGCGCGAGCTCTCCGCGGAGATCGCGACCGTGCCCGAGGTGAAGGACCTGCAGGCGTACGCGGGCCTCGCCTCGCCGATCAGCTTCAACGGCCTGGTGCGCCAGTACTACCTGCGCTCGGGCGGCGAAGTGGGCGACCTCCAGGTCAACCTCGTCGGGAAGGACGCGCGCAGCCGCAAGAGCCACGAGATCGCGCAGGAGGTCGCGCCCCGCCTCGCCGCCATCGCCAAGCGCCACCGCGCGGACGTGAAGGTGGTCGAGGTGCCGCCCGGCCCGCCGGTGCTCTCGCCGATCGTGGCCGAGATCTACGGGCCGGACTACGCCTCGCAGATCGAGCTCGCGCGCGCCGTGCGAGGCGTGTTCGAGGCGACCAAGGACGTGGTCGCGATCGACGACACGACCCTCGACGCCGCGGAGCGCATCGTCCTGCGCGTCGACGCCGCCAAGGCGGCGCTTTACGGCATCCCGGTCGCCGACGTGGCGCGCAGCGCGCGCCTCGCGCTCGCGGGCGAGGACGTCACGCCGATCCACGACGGCCAGAGCAAGTACGCGGTGCCGGTGCGCATCGGCCTCGCAGCCGAGAAGGCCGGCCGCCTCGACGACGTGCTGAAGCTGCGCCTGCGCGGGACGGACGAGCGCGGGCAGGCGTACGAGGTCGCGCTCGCCGAGCTCGTGCACCCGCTGCGGCTCGCGGTCGAGCCGGTGATCTACCGCAAGGACCTGCAGCCGGTCGTGTACGTGGTGGGCGACGTCGCCGGCGGCCCGGGCAAGACCGACTCGCCGCTCTACGGCATGTTCGCGATGCGCGAGGCCATCGGCAAGCTGGCGGTCCCGGACGGCCTGCCGCTCGAGGAGCACTTCATCGCCCAGCCCGGCGACCGCTACCGCGCCTTCGGCCTCAAGTGGGACGGCGAGTGGCAGATCACCTACGAGACCTTCCGCGACATGGGCATCGCCTACGCGGTCGGGCTGCTCCTCATCTACCTGCTGGTGGTGGCGCAGTTCCGCTCGTACCTCACGCCGCTCGTCATCATGGCGCCGATCCCGCTCACGGTGATCGGGGTGATGCCGGGGCACGCGCTGCTCGGCAGCCAGTTCACCGCCACCTCGATGATCGGCATGATCGCGCTCGCCGGCATCATCGTGCGCAACTCGATCCTGCTGGTCGACTTCATCCACCAGCGCCTCGACGAGGGCGCGAGCTTCGCGCAGGCGACCATCGACGCCGCGGCCACGCGCGCGAAGCCGATCGTCCTCACCGCCGCGGCGGCGATGCTCGGCGCGCTCTTCATCCTCGACGACCCGATCTTCAACGGCCTCGCGATCAGCCTGCTCTTCGGCATCCTGGTCTCGACGCTGCTCACCCTCGTCGTGATCCCGGTGCTGTACTACGCGGCGAACTACCGTGCTATCGCTTCGGCGGTTCCTGCGGAAAGCGATAGAAGTCCCGATTCAGGTACGCAACCAGGTCCTCGATCTCAGCCGGCGTGAAGCCGGGGTTGTACATGCCGCCCCAGCGGCGTCCTTGGCCGCCTCGGCCGGGCGGCTAGGAGGCGCTGCCGAGCGTCTCGGCCTGGCTCGCGCCGAGGCGCTCCTTGGCGAAGGCGACGAACTGGCTGACCAGCTTCGCGTAGAACTTCTGCCGCGAGTAGACGATCGAGAGGTTGCGCAGCAGCGGCGGCTCGAGCGGGATGCCGACCAGGATCCCGAGGCTGCGATCCTTCACCACCGTCGCGCGCGACATGATCGCGAAGCCGCGTCCCGTGGCCACCAGGCCCTTCAGCGCCTCGGGGCTGCCGAGCTCCATCGTCGGCTGCAGCGACTCGGGCGGCAGGCCGACCTTGCGCAGGTAGACGTCGGTCACCTCGCGCGTGCCGGAGCCCGGCTCGCGGCTGATGTAGGCGTGCTGCGCGAGCGTCGCCGGCGCGACGCTCTTCTGCTTCGCGAGCGGGTGGGACGGCGCGCACACGACCAGCAGCTCGTCCTCGCACACCATCTCCGTGACGAGCGAGGGTAGCTGCGTGTCGCTCTCGATGAAGCCGACGTCGAGGCTGTGCTCGGCGACCTGGTTCTGGATCTGCTCCGAGTTGGCGACCACCAGGCGCGGCAGCACGCCGGGGAAGCGCCCGCTGAACTCACCGAGCACGCGCGGCAGCAGGTACTCGGCGATGGTCATGCTCGCGCCGATGAGGAGCGGCCCGCCGACGCGGCCGGTCATGTCCTTCAGGCGCGCGTCGAGCTCGGCGGACAGGCCGAGGATGCGCTCGGCGTAGTCGAAGACCACCTTGCCGGCCTCGGTGAGGGAGATCTGCCCGTGGCCGCGCTCGAACAGGCGCGTGTTGAAGTGCTCCTCGAGCTGCTTGATCTGGAACGTCACCGCCGGCTGCGTCATGAACAGCGCCTCCGCCGCCTTGGTGAAGGAGAGCTGCTTCGCTACCGCGTGGAACACCTGCAGGCGCCGGTCGGCCATGAGCGCATATTATATGAGCCGATAGAGCGGCTCGATTCGCCCGCGTCGGGCGCGCTGCGAGAAAATCAGCCCGGTGAGCGGCTTCGAACTGAGCAGCACCGTAGCGTGGTGGTGGTGGCCGGTCGGCCTGTTCGCCATGAGCTTCGTCCTCGGGGTGATGGCGGTGGTCGGCGGCATCGGCGGCGGCGTGCTGTTCGTGCCGCTCGTGAGCGGCTTCTTCCCCTTCCACATCGACTTCGTGCGCGGCGCGGGCCTGCTCCTCGCGCTCTCGGGCTCGCTCTCCGCCACCCCGGCGCTGCTGCGCAACGGCCTCGCCAGCCTGCGGCTCGCGCTGCCGCTCGCCCTCGTCGGCTCGGTCGGCTCGATCGTCGGCGCGCTGGTCGGCTTCGCGCTGCCCGCTCCGGTGCTGCAGACGGCGCTCGGCGCCACGATCCTCGCGATCGTCGCGCTCATGTGGTTCGGGGCCAAGGCGGACCAGCCGCGGGTCGAGCGCCCGGACGCCATCGCCATCGCGCTGCGCATGAACGGCGTCTACCATGACCCGGCGAGCGGCCAGGACGTGGACTGGCGCGTGCACCGCACGCCCGCAGCGCTGGTCGCGTTCGCCGGCATCGGCGTGCTCGCCGGCATGTTCGGCCTGGGCGCCGGATGGGCGAACGTGCCGGTGCTGAACCTGCTCATGGGGGCGCCGCTCAAGCTCTCGGTCGGCACCTCGGCGCTGCTCCTCTCCGTCATCGATACCTCGGCGGCCTGGGTGTACCTGCACCGCGGCGCGATCCTGCCGATGCTCGTCGCGCCGACGGTCATCGGCGTGATGCTCGGCGCGCGCATCGGCGCGCGCGTGCTGCGCGTCGCGCCCGCGTCGGCCGTGCGCCGCGTCGCGATCGTGGTGCTGCTCGTCGCCGGCCTGCGCGCCATGCTGAAGGGCCTCGGGATCTGGCCGTGAGCGGGCGCCCCGACGAGCAGGCGGTCTACGCGCGCTGGCTGGATGCCGGCGCGCGCATCGGCCTCGCCGCGCTTGCCGCGGCCTTCGCCCTGTATGTCGCCGGCGTGCTGGACGCGCACGTTCCGCGCGAGCAGCTCCCCTCGCTCTGGGTCCTTTCCCTGGAGGAGTTCCGCGCCCGGACCGGCGCGCCGGCCGGGTGGGGGTGGCTCGCCCTGCTGCACACGGGCGACTACCTGAGCCTCGCCGCCGTGGCGCTTCTCGCCCTGGCGACGCTCGTCTGCTATGCCCGCCTGGTGTTCCACTATTTTTCGAGGGACGAGAAGCTGCACGGCGTCCTCGCCCTCGCGCAGGCCCTGGTGCTGCTTGCCGCGGCGTCGGGCTTCATCGGAGGAGGGCATTGATGTCGAGGCTGGTTCCCCCGCACGGCGGGCATGGGCTCAGGCCCCTGAAGGTTCCGGATGAGCGGCTGGCGGAGGAACGCGCGCGCGCCGCGTCGCTCAGAAGCGTGCGCGTGAGCTCGCGCGAGAAGGGCGACCTGATCATGCTCGGCATCGGCGGCTTCACGCCGCTGGAGGGCTTCATGACGCGCGCCGACTGGCAGGGCGTCTGCGACGGCATGCGCACCGCCGCGGGCCTTTTCTGGCCGATCCCGATCACGCTCTCCACCGACGAGGACGTCGCCGTCGGCGCCGAGATCGCGCTCGCCGATCCGGACGGCGGGGCGCTCCTCGCCACGATGCGGGTGGCCGAGCGCTACCCGATCGACAAGGCGCACGAGTGCGCGGCGGTGTTCCGCACCGAGGATGCCGCGCACCCGGGCGTGAAGATGGTGGTGCAGCAGGGCAAGGCGAACCTCGCCGGCCCGGTGCGCGTGCTCTCCGACGGCGGCTTCCGCGCGAAGTACGGCAAGCTCTTCATGACTCCGGCCGAGACACGCGCCGAGTTCGAGCGCCTCGGCTGGTCGCGCGTCGCCGCGTTCCAGACGCGCAACCCCATGCACCGGTCGCACGAGTACCTCGCGAAGGTGGGGATCGAGGTGTGCGACGGCGTGCTCGTGCACTCGCTCCTCGGCAGCCTCAAGCCGGGGGATATCCCGGCGCAGGTGCGGACAAAAGCGATCGCGGTGCTGGTCGCGAACTACTTCCGTCCCGGCACGGTGCTGCAGGCGGGCTATCCGATCGACATGCGCTATGCGGGGCCGCGCGAGGCGCTGCTGCACGCGCTCTTCCGGCAGAACTACGGCTGCTCGCACCAGATCGTCGGCCGCGACCACGCCGGCGTGGGCAGCTACTACGGGCCCTTCGACGCGCACCGCATCTTCGACGAGGTCCCGGCCGGCGCGCTCGAGACCCAGCCGCTCAAGATGGACGTGACCTTCTGGTGCTACAAGTGCGGCGGCATGGCCTCGGGCCGCACCTGCCCGCACGGCGCGGCGGACCAGCTCCAGGTATCGGGCACGCAGCTGCGCAAGTGGCTCTCCGAGGGCGCTGCGGTACCGCCCGAGTTCAGCCGGCCCGAAGTGCTCGCTGTCCTGAAGGAGTACTACGCCTCGTGCGGCTGATCGGCTTTCTCGCCGTTCTCGCCTGGTCGAGCGCGTGCTTTCCGCAGGACTATGCGCGCGAGGCGCGCTGGAAATCCGAAGTCGTCGGCAACCTGGTCGTCGGCGACGCAGTCGAGATCCGCGCTTCCGGGCGGGCCTTCCTCGGCCTGTACACGGAGGGAAAGCCCGGCCGGCCGGCGATCGTCATCGTGCACGGCAGCGGCGTGCACCCGGACCACGGCGTGATCGGCAGCCTGCGCGTCGCGCTCTCGGACGCGGGCTTCACGACGCTGTCGATCCAGATGCCGGTGCTCGCCGCCGACGTGCCGGCCGCGGACTATTACCCCGCGCTGTTCCCCGACGCTTCCCAGCGCATTGGCGCGGCCGCCGAATGGCTGAAGGGCAGGGGAGCGAAGAAGCTGGTGCTCGCCTCGCACAGCCTCGGCGCCTGGATGAGCCAGTACTACCTCGAAAGGGCGAAGGACGCGCCGTTCGCGGGGTGGGTCAGCCTGGGCCGCAGCGGCGCGATTCCGAAGCTCCCGCTCCCGGTGCTCGACGTCTACGGCGAGAAGGATTTCCCCGCGGTGCTCAAGTCCGCCGGCGAGCGCCACGCCACGCGCCAGGTGATCGTTCCCGGCACGGGTCACTTCTACGAGGGCCGGGAAGCCGAGCTCGCCGCGGTCCTGAAGGACTTCATCTCCGGCCTGTAGGAAAAGGTTCCTGGCACCTTTTCACTACGGCTGTTTCGGGGTCTGGTATTCGGCTTCCTTCTGGAACGGCTCCCAGACGGTTTCGTAGCCGACGAAGCCCTTCTCGTTGGGCGGCATCTGGCGGGTGGTCAGGAAACGCGCCTGGCCGTCGGGAACCTTGGCGGGGGGCGGCTTGTGGTCGCTCATGGGTCACACCTTTCTCTCAAACGGGTCGCAAAAGCGACGGGTCGATCCCGGGGCCCGCATTGATCGCCCCGCCCGCGCGCGTCTCTTCATCCGTCGCGTCGCGCACGGATAGTATCTCGAGCGAAAAGACCACGGCCCTGCCGCACAGCGGGTTGTTGCCATCGAGCGTCAGCTTCTCGTCGTCCATGTGCGTGACGAGGAAGCTGCGGGTCTGCCCCCGGTCGTTCTCCATGAGGATGGAGGTGCCCACCTTCCGGTACGCCTCGGGGACGTTCTCGAGGAGATCGGAGATGACCAGCGACTCATCCCGGGGGCCGAAGATCTGGTTGCCGTCGATCGGCACCTCGATGACGTCGCCCGCGGACCGGCCCTGGAGCTTCATGTGGACCGAAGGGGCGAGGATCTCGTTGTGCCCGTGGACATAGCCCAGCGGGAACTCGACCCGGGTGAGGACGTGCCCGGTCTTCCGGTCGGTCACCTTGTAGGTGAGCTCGACGAATTTTCCGTCCCGGATGGTCTCAGAAGATGGAGGCACCGAAGATCCTGACTTTTCCATCCTCATAGCCGAGGACGAGCCGGCCCAGCCACTCGCCCGGCTTCTTCGTGCTGCGCTGCCGGTAGAGGACCGTCACATGCTCGCCGCGCCGGATGATGCCGAGCGAGTCGACCTCTTCGGACAGGTTCCGCGCCAGCTCGCTGTTCGCGAACTGGTGGCCGGCGACCACCTGGTCCATGGCACGCGCCAGGGAGCTGGAAAAGTTGCGGGCGAAATCCCCGTACTTGCCCTCGTTCGAGGACTTGACGAGGTCGCGCCACAGGGGCTTGGCGATGGCCAGGATCTCCTCGTCGTTCTTGTCCACGATGTTCAACCGCTATTTTTCGTCCGCTACCAGGTGATAGCAGGGCGCCTTCTCCATGGTGTACTCGCCGGTCTTCGGATCGCGCCGCGAGACCGTCAGGACGTGCCAGTTGGCGTCGTCGACCTTCATGGCGTCGCCGCGGTAGTAGTAGCCCGGCCAGCGGGTCTCCTTGCGGAACAGGGTGTGCTGCGTCACGCACTCCGCGGCGCGGTGGCGGTGCTTCAATTCCCACGCCCGCAGCAGCTCGTGGATGTCCTTGGCGGCCAGGCTCTCGAGGTCTTCCTCCATGATCTTCAGCTTCTTCAGGCCGATATGCAGGAGCTTCTCGTTGGTCATGTAGCCCACGGTCACGCCGCCGCAATACTCGTCCATCAGCTTCTGCAGGCGCTCCAGGCCCTGCTTGGGATTGATGTAGTGCGGGTTGACGACGCCCGCCACGATCGCGTTGCGGTAGGTCTTGTAGTGCTCCATGGGCTTGTAGATCTCCGCCTTGCGGCGGCGGATCTGCTCATCGGAGACCATGATGCCTTCGCCCTTCCCGTCGTCGATGTACTTGCAGGCGGCCTTCGCGGCGAGACGGCCCTCGGTGAACGAGCCCGACGAGAAGGCGTGCGGCGTGCCGCCGACCGCGTCGCCGGCGCCGAACAGGCCTTCGATCGTCGTCATGCGGTTGTAGCCCCAGAAATACTCGGGCGGGGAGACGTCCTCGGGCCCCGAGCACCAGGCGCCCGAGCAGGTCGCGTGCGAGCCCATCACGTAGGGGTCGGAGCTGGTCAGCTCGGGATTCTCGTTTTTGGGATCCACGTCGGTGGCGGCCCACAGGACCGCCTGGCCGACGGTCATGCCAAGGAAGTTCTCCCAGCCGACCTCTTCCAGGTGCGGATCCTGGAACGCGCGCATGGTCACCATGTGGATGGGGCCGCGCCCGGCGTTCACTTCCTGGATGATGCAGTGGTTGCGCAGGCAGGTCGGGATCGGCCGATGCGTCAGGTGCGACGCTTCCGGATCCAGATATTCCTTTCCGACCATCTGCTGGAGCGCGGGGAACCACTTCGATTCGTACTCCTCGCCCAGGCAGTTCTGCGTATAGGTCTTCAGGTGCAGGAAGTAGGCGCCGACCGGGCCGTAGCCGTCCTTGAAGCGCGCCAGGACGATGCGATTCTCCATCTGCGTCATCTTGGCGCCGGCATTGATCATCAGGCCGTAGGCGGACGCGGAGGACCAGGGCGCATACCAGGTGCGGCCGGACCCTTCGCCCACCGAGCGCGGCTTGAAGATGTTGGAGGCGCCGCCCGCGCCGCAGATCACCGTCTTCGACTTGAAGACGTGGTAGTTGCCCGTGCGCACGTTGAAGCCGACGGCGCCGGCCACCCGGTTCTCCTTGCCGTCGTCCATCAAGAGG
>CBDDRX010000002.1:0-24986 GCA_965233165.1 uncultured bacterium
GGTGATCCCGGAGTCGCTGGTGAGGCAAGCCCTGGATGCCGGGGACACGGCGCTGACACCGCTCGATGAGGCGAGGAAGGCCTTCGAGCGCGACTACCTGGTGAGGATCCTGAAGATCACCGGGGGCAACGTCACCAAGGCGGCGCGCCTCGCCGGGCGCAACCGCACCGAGTTCTACCGCCTGCTCGAGCGCCACTCGCTCGAGCCGGGAATGTTCAAGGGGGGTGCCGTACAGAAAGAGAGGGCGACCGCATGAGCCGATGGTTACTGACGTTTGCGTTTCTTTTCGCATCCCCGGTTTTCGCGCAGGAGGCCGGTCCGGAGCAGCTCGTCCAGAAGGTGACCGAGGAAGTCCTCGCCACCATCAAGAGCGACAAGCAGCTGCAGGCGGGCGACAAGCAGAAGGCGCTCAAGCTCGCCGAGGAGAAGGTGCTGCCGCACATCGACTTCGAGGAGGCCACGCGCCTCGCGGTCGGGCGCGCCTGGTCGCAGGCCTCGCCGGAGCAGAGGAAGACGCTGGTGAACGAGTTCCGCAAGATGCTCGTGCGCACCTACTCGAACGCGATCGAGGGCTACCAGGGGCAGACGATGAAGGTGCTGCCTTCGCGCGGCAAGCAGGCCGCCGACGACGCGACGGTGCGCGCGCAGTTCATCCGCGCCGGCGGCCAGCCGCTGCCGCTCGAGTTCCAGACGCGCAAGACCGAGAAGGGCTGGAAGATCTACGACATCTCCGTCGAAGGCGTGAGCCTCGTGCTCACGTACCGCTCGGAGTTCGATGCCGTCGTCAAGCAGGGCGGCATCGAAGCGCTCGTCAAGCGCCTCACCGAGAAGAACACCCCGGCCAGGACCGGATAAGACCCTGCTCGCGGGTCTGGAACGCCCCTTGCGACAGGAAGGTCAGCCCCCAAGCCTCAGAAAAGGGGGTGCCTTCCTCAACCTCAAGCAAGGAGTCCATGCATGAAAGCGAGACCTATTTTCATCGCCGTCGCTGCAATGTTTTCAGCCGGTGCAATCGCCGGCGGCGCGCAGCACTCCTCCTCCCAGGGCGCCTCGCAGGGCGCCGGCATGGAGCAGCAGTCCCAGCAGCAGGCGCAGAATCCCGCGCAAAACCCGGAGGTAGTGAAGCAGGCGCAGGAGAAGCTGAGCGCCGCGGGCCTCGAGGTGGGGCAGCCGGACGGCATTGTGGGCCCGAAGACGCAGGCCGCGCTGAAGGAATTCCAGGAGAAGGAAGGCCTGCAGGCGAGCGGCCAGCTCGACAGCGAGACGCTCGCGGCCCTCGAGATCGGCACGCCGGAAGGCACGACCAGCTCGTCCGCCGGCGCTTCCTCGCCGCCGCAACCGGGCGAGCAGCCGAAGTCCCAGTAAAAGCGCAGGAGAAGCAGCAGCACGAGAAGCGGAGAGCGATCCTCTCCGCTTTTTTTCGCCTACGCGGCGTGCAGGAGCTCCGCGTACTGCGCGAACACCTTCGCGGCCTTCGGTGCGATGGTGATCTCCACCGAGCGCCGGTCGTGGTCGCAGCGGCGCTGCTGGATCACGCCGAGGCGGCGCAGCCTGCCTAGCCGGCGCTGGACCGTAGGTACCGAGCCCAGGCCGAGGAGGAAGACCTGCTTGACGCTGAGCGGCTGCCCGCGCGACTGCGCGAGCCCGATCTCGCACATCAGGTCGCGATCCTCGAGGGTCCGGAGGAAGGGCAGCTGGCTGCGCTCGAAGTCGCGCAGCGCTTTCAGCCGGGAAAAGACGCTCAGCATGGCCACACGCTAATTCCGCCGCCGGAATAGCGGCCTGATCCAGGTCAAAGGTGATGCGAAGAGCGTTCGTTAAGGCCGTCATAAATGGGATGCACTTTTGATGCAGGTCAATCCCGGCTGACGGCGCGCCGCTCAAATGGCGGCATGACAACTCCCCGTTTCCTGCGCCGCCTGCAGCTGCGCAGGTCCTCGTGCGCAACCGTCGTCGCCGCCGCGCTGCTGATCGTCGCCGGGTGGGCGATCACGCTCGAGCGGATCGCCTACGAGCGGGAGGAAACGGAGCGCTCGGCGTTCCGCGAGACCTCGAACCTGGCGCTCGCCTTCGAGCAGGACGTGATCCGCACGCTCGAGGGACTCGAGCAGGCGCTCCGGTTCGCAGAACGCGAATACCTGCAGGGCGGGCCGCAGGTCGACCTGCGCCCATCCTTCGGCACGAGTGCCATCGACCACGGCCCCCTGATGGCGGTCGCGATCGTCGACGAGCGGGGCATCGTGATCGTGTCGACGCGCCAGGCCGGGCAGGACCTTTCGGATCGCGACTATTTCCGGTTCCATGCCACGCATCCGAGCAGCGAGCTCGTGATCGGCAAGCCGGTGACCGGCCGCATCGGCGGCCGCCCGACGATCCCGGTCTCCCGGCGCATCGACAAGATGGACGGACAGTTCGGCGGCATGGTGCTCGCCGGCGTCGCGCCGTCCTATTTCACCGATTTCTTCCAAAGGACCGATGTCGGCGCTCACGGCGTCATCCAGATCCTCGGCACGGATGGCATCGTGCGTGCGAGGCGCGTCGGGGAGTCGACGAGCGGAGGCGGCGACCTTTCGGAAAGCGCCCTGCTCAAGCGAGCCGCCTCCGCGTCCTCCGGCAGCTTCCTTACCGCCGGCCGCGTCGACGGGACGCGGCGCTACATGAGCTATCGCAAGGTCGAGCGCTTTCCGCTCCTGGTGAGCGTCGGCGTCTCGATGGAGGAGGCGATGGCGCCGTTCGCGGCACGGGAGCGCAGCTACTACGTGGGCGCGGCGTTCGCGACGCTGCTGGTCGTCTTCTTCGCCGCCGCCCTTATCCGGGTCACGGGCCGGCATGCGCTCGCGCTCGCCGAGAAGCGCCGCGCCGACGCCATCTACCGGGCGACCTTCGACCACGCGCCGGTCGGCATCGCGTACCACGCGCTGGACGGGCGCTTCCTGAACGTGAACCAGGCGTTCACGCGGATGCTCGGCTACTCGCAGGACGAGCTGCGCCGGCGCACGTTCCTCGACATCCTGCATCCGGAAGACGCGGCGGCCGCGCGCAAGAACCTCGGCGCGGCCCGGCCGGCGCGGCTCAAGGTGGAGAACCGGCACATCCGCAAGGACGGCTCGGAAATGTGGGCCGCGGTGGCGGTCTCGTTCGTCGCCGACGCGGCCGGCGCGCCGGAGTATTTCGTCGCCATGGTGGAGGACATCACCGAGCGCAAGCGCGCAGAGCGCGCCCTCGCGAGCAGCCGCAAGCGCTTCCGCGACCTCGTGGACAATACGAGCGACTTCATCTGGGAGCTTGATGCGCAGATGCGCTTCACCTACGCGAGCGAAAGCCTGCGCAAGCTGCTCGGCTACGACCCGGCGGAGGTGATCGGCAAGGCGACCGTCGACCTGATGCCCGCCGCAGACCGTGAAGCGGCGCGGGCGAAGGTGGAGGCGATCGCCGCCTCCCGGCAGGGCTTCGCCGGGCTCGAGCACCAGATCTTCGACGTGCACGGCAAGCGCCACGTCTGGGAAGCGAGCGGGGTGCCGATCTTCGATGCCGAGGGGACGCTGAAAGGCTACCGGGGCGTGTCGCGCGACATCACCGCGCGCAAGGCGGCGGAGAAGCAGCTGCGCCACGACGCGCACTACGACCGCATGACCGGCCTGCCGAACCGCACGCTGTGCTTCGACCGGCTCGAGCAGGCGATCACGCAGGCGCGGCGCAACCACGAGCACACGGTGCTCATGCTGCTCGACATGGACCGGTTCAAGAACATCAACGACACGCTCGGGCCGGCGGCGGGCGACGCGGTCCTCCGCGCGATCGCCGGGCGCCTGGGCGCGTGCGTGCGCGCCGGCGACACGGTCGCGCGCGTGGGCGGCGACGAGTTCGCGATCGTGCTCCAGCGGCTGCAGCGCCCCCAGGACGCCCGGGTGGTCGCGGAGAAGATCCTCGCCGCGCTCGCCGCGCCGGTGCGCCAGGAGGCGGGGCAGGAGATCTTCGCCACGCTGAGCATCGGCATCGCCGTGTGCCCGCCGGACGGCGAGCGCCCCGAGGTCCTGATGCGGAACGCCGACGCCGCGCTCTTCCAGGCGAAGAAGGCGGGTCGCAACCTGTTCCAGTTCTACGCCGCGGAGATGAACGCCAAGGTGGCCGACCAGATCGCGTTCGAGGCGGACCTGCGCCGCGCCCTGGAGCGCGACGAGTTCACGCTGCACTACCAGCCCAAGGTGCACCTCGCCGACGGGCACGTGGCCGGCTTCGAGGCGCTGCTGCGCTGGAGCCGCGCGGGGCACGGCCCGGTCTCGCCGGCGCAGTTCGTCCCGGTGCTGGAGGAGTCCGGGCTGATCCGCGAGGTCGGCGCATGGGTGCTGCGCGAGGCCTGCCGCCAGGTGCGGGCCTGGATCGACGAGGGCTGCCGGCCCCTGCCGGTCGCGGTGAACATCTCCGCCAAGCAGTTCCACGGCGACCTGCCCGCCCTGGTCGAGCGCGCGCTGCGCGAGTTCCGCGTCGCGCCGGAGATGCTCGAGGTGGAGATCACCGAGAGCGACGCGATGCTCGATCCCGACCGGGCGATGGCCGCGCTGCACCGGCTGCGGGCGATCGGCGTGGAATGGTCGATCGACGACTTCGGCACCGGCTACTCGAGCCTGAGCTACCTGAAGCGCTTCCAGCCCGGTCAGCTCAAGCTCGACCGCTCGTTCGTGAAGGGCCTGCCCCACGACGCGGACGACGCCTCCATCACCAAGGCGGTGATCGGGATGGCGCACAACCTCGGGATGGAGGTCGTCGCGGAAGGCGTCGAGACGGAGGCGCAGCGGCACTTCCTGCAGCGCCACGGCTGCGACGAGATGCAGGGCTATCTCTTCTCGAAGCCGCTGCCCGCGGCGCAATGCCGGGCCTTCCTCCTGCCGGCAGCGGCGGAAATCGCCGCATGAGCCTCGACATGCGGACCGGCCCTGAAACAATTTGATTCAGGATCGCTTGCGTTGCGCGAGAATCCGTTCGTGATGCGCAGCGACCCGTTCGAAGCCCAGTACCACGAAGGCCGCTACCGGGAGTACGCGCCGGTCTCGCGCAACGTCTCCATCGCCGGCGCGCTGCTGGTGCTGGGCCTGTGGGCGCGCGACTTCCTGCACGATCCCGTGCTCGCGCAGGAGACGCTCTGGATCCGGGGCCTCATCGCGGCCGCGGCGCTTCTCTACGCGTGGGCGCTGGCGAGGGGGCTGCGCCGCCCGGTCGTGCTCGCCTGCGGCTATTTCGCCGTGTTCCTGACCGAGTTCGCGCTCCTCTTGCTGTGGGGCCGGCTCGGCGGGGCCTGGACGGCGAGCTTCCCGGGCTACCTCTTCATCTACCTCCTCCTGCCGCTCACCACGCTGCCTTTCACGTTCCGCGAGACACTCGCCGCGATCGTGCTCGTCCCGCTCGTGCCCAATGCCCAGGTGCTCCTCGGCCTGGCGCCGGGCTTCCCGCTTCTTGCCTTCAATGCGCTGATCTGGCCGGCCTGCGCGATCGCGATCTATGCGCATCGCGAGTACGACCGGCTCCTGCGGCGGCTGTTCGTCTCGCAGGGAAAGCTCCAGGAGCTGGCCACGCGCGACGACCTGACCGGGCTCGGCAACCGCCGCTACCTGCTCGGCCGGGGCGCCGAGCTGGTGAAGCTCGCGCAGCGCCACAAGCGGCCGCTTTCGGTGCTGATGCTCGACCTCGACCATTTCAAGACGGTGAACGACCGCCACGGCCATGCCGCGGGCGACGACGTGCTGCGCTTCCTGGGCGCTGCCGTCGCGCTGCAGCTTCGCGCGACCGACGTCGCGGGGCGTACCGGCGGCGAGGAATTCGTGATGGTGCTGCCCGAAACCGGCTTGAAGGACGCGCTGGCGACCGCCGAGCGGGTACGCCTCGCGCTAGCGCAGACGCCGGTCCCGACCGACGAGTCGCCGCAGCCGATCCCGGTCACCGTCAGCATCGGGGTGGCCGCGCTGGAGCCGGGCAGCACGCTCGACGATCTCCTTGCACGGGCGGACGAGGCGCTCTATGCGGCCAAGCGGAGCGGGCGAAACCGCGTCTGCGCGGCAGCCCCGCGCGCGGACGGTCACCCTGCGGCGAGCGTAGAGCCCCCGAAGCGCGCCTGGCGCCGGTCGTAGGCGCCGCGCCGGCGCTCGTAGACCACCGGGCGAAGGGCGACCCGGCGCTCCGCGGCGTTGCGCCGCCGCTCCGCCTGGCGCTCGCGGCGGGCCATCGAGCGGAAGCCGAAGTACGCCCCCAGTACCGCGGTGAGCGCGTAGAGCCAGGTGGCGTGGCCCTGGACCGGGAGAAGGGCGATCGGCGTGCCGAAGGTGGCGTAGAGGCCCAGGAGCGCCAGCACGGCAAAGAGCGCGGCGAGCGAGCGCGCGTAGTTGACCGCGCTGGTCGCGCCGGACCAGGAGAAGAGGCCCCAGAAGCCCACGACGATATGGAGCGCGTTCAGCACGCCATTCACCGGGAAGAGCCCGAGCAGGCGCTCGGCGGGCGTGAGCGCCGGCACGAAGCCCATGAAGCCGAGCGCCGCATAGGCGAGGCCGGCGGCGAGGGCGAACCCCGGGGCGCTCACGGCACCTCCGGCGAAGCGGGCGGCCCGTCGTAGTCGCGGCTGGCGCGCAGGCCGCCGCGGGCATCGAGGAGCGCCACGCGCGTGCGCGCGGGCTTGGCGCGCGCCGCCTTCACGGCGTGCCTGAGCGCGCCCCACTTGCTGGGGAAGTACGCCAGCGCGGCGCGCGCGCCGCCGCGCTCGTTGACGCACCAGAGCCCGTCCGGCGTAGGCGTCACCGAGAGGACCGGGAGCTCGCTCATGCCGCGCTCATTTCGCGCTCGGCACGGGCGCGGAAGGCGCCACCGAGGTCTGGTCCTGCACCCAGGTGACGCCCGGCACCTTCTTGGCCGTTTCCTGGACGAGCTGCCGGGTCTCGACGGAATCGAGCTGGCCCTTGATGCGGACGACCCCGGCGTTCGTCTCGATCTCGAGGTCCGCCGCGTCCGCGTCGATGCCGGCCTGGCTCGCGAGCGCCGTCTTCACCTGCTCGGCCAGGGGGGACTCGGTCTTCGGCTTGGGCGGCCGGGCCTCGCAGCCGGCGATCAGCACGAGCATGCACAGGAAGAGCAGGAACGAGGAGATCTGCACGAGGGTCGGCATGGCGGGCTCCTTCAGTCCCCGGACGGCGACTGCACGTGCACCGTGTCGGGCTTGTCGATGGGCGGGCGGCGGATTTCCTGCTCGAGCGAGGGCCGCTCGCGGCGGCTGAACGGGGCGAGCGCCACGGCGCGCCCGCTTTGCGCCGAGCGATAGAGCGCCTGGATCACGCGCACGTCGGCGAGGCCTTCCTCCGCGGAGGGCTCGGGGTCGCGGCCGTGCAGCACGCAGTCGGAGAAGTACAGCAGCTCCGGGGCGAACTGGTCGCGCTTGGCGAAGCGCCGCTCGGCGGTCTCGCCGTCCACGGTCAGGCGGTGGCGCAGCGGCACCGCGTACTCGTACGCGGGCTCGACGACCAGGTCGCCCTTGGTGCCGACGAGGCGGTAGTGCGAGGTATCGGCCGCGCCGAAGCTGCAGAGGAACGCCGCGCTGCGCTCGTTCGGGAAGCGCAGCAGCGCGGCCACCGATCCCTCGACCTCGCCGAGCGCCCCGGCGGCCAGGGCGCGCACCTCCACCGGCTCGTCGCGGAACAGGTTGCGCGCCGCGTTGATGCAGTAGATGCCGATGTCGTAGAGCACCCCGCCGCCCAGCTCGCCCTTCACGCGGATGTTGTCGGGGGTGACGGTCATGGTGAAGGACGAGTTGAAATGGCGCGGCTCGCCGATCCGGCCGGAGCGCGCGATCTCCAGCGCCTCGAGGCTCGCGCGCTCGAAGTGCAGCCGGTAGGCGACCATGAGCTTGACGCCGCGCTCGCGCGCCGCGCGCGCCATGCGCTCGCATTCCTCCTCGGTCACCGCCATCGGCTTCTCGCACAGCACGTGCACCCCGGCCTGCGCGGCGCGCACCGCGTAGTCGCAGTGCAGGCTGTTCGGCAGGGCGATGTACACCGCGTCGATCTCGCCCGAGGCGAGCAGGGCGTCGTAGCCGTCGTAGCCGCAGGTGCGGGCGGCGCCGTACTTCTCCGCCATGGCGCTGAGCTTCTCCGGGTCGCCGGAGACCAGCGCGGCGAGCTTCGAGTTGCGCCGGGCGTTGCCGAACGCCGGCAGCACCGCGACCTGCGCGATGTGTCCCAGGCCCACCACCGCGTACCGGACCTGGCGCCGCATCAGTCGGGCTCCGAGACCTTGCGCAGCACGCCGCCGGAATGGCTCACGCGCAGCGACAGGGCGAGGTCGCCCAAGGAGACGATGCCGATTGGGGCGTCCTGCTCGTCGGTGACGACGATGCGGCGCACCTGGCGGCTCTCCATCAGCGCGCACGCCGCCTCGACCGCGCTGTCCGCGCGGCACGACAGCACCTCGCGGGTCATGACGTCCTGCACGCGCGTCTCGTTGGGGTCCAGGCCGCGCGCGACGGCGCGCACCGTGATGTCGCGGTCGGTGATGATGCCGAGCACCTTGCGCTCGCCGGAGCATACCGGCAGCGAGCCGATGTCCTGCGAGGCCATCTTCTTCGCCGCCTCGGCGAGCGAGGCCCCGGGGGCGACCGTCTGGATCGCCCCGGTCATGATGTGGCTGAGCCGCATGGGCACCTTTCCGAGCAAGGGCTATGCCGCCCGCCGCTTCTTCGCGGTCGCCTTCCTCGGGGCTTTCTTGCCTTCCACGCTCTTCTTCAGCAGGGCCATCAGGTCGATGACCTCGGCGCCGCCCTTTTCCTTCTGTTTCTCCGGCCGCGTCAGCTCCTCGGTCTGGCCGGCCTTCACCTTCTCCTCGATGCGCTTGAGCAGGTCCTCGCGGTAGGTGTCCTTGTACTGCGCCGGCTGCCACTTCTCTTCCATGTCCTTGATCAGCCGCAGGGCGAGGTCGATCTCCTTCGCGCTGACCTTCGCTCGCGAGAAATCGAGGTTCAGCTCGCTCGCGTCGCGGATCTCGCCGGCGTAGCGCAGGGTGTTCATGAGGAGCAGGCCGTCGTGCGGCATCACCGCGGCCAGGTACTGGCGCGTGCGGATCACCACCGTCGCGATCCCCACCTTGCCGGCCCTGGCGAGCGCCTCGCGCAGCAGCGTGTAGGCCTTCTCGCCGCGCTTGCCCGGCGCGAGGTAGTAGGGCGTGTCGTAGTAGAGGGGGGCGATCGCCTGCGCGTCCACGAAGGCGACGATGTCGACGGTCCGGCTCGCCTCGACATTGGCGCGCCGGAAGTCCTCGTCGGAGAGCACGACGTAGCGGCCGTCCTCGTACTCGTAGCCCTTGACGACCTCGGCCCACGGCACGTCCTCCCCGGTGGACTTGTTGTATCGCTTGTAGCCGACCGGGGCGAGGTCGCGCTTGTCGAGCATGGTGAGGTCGAGCTCCGAGGCGCGCTTCTCCGCGGAGAAGAGCTCCACCGGCACGTTCACCAGCCCGAAGCTGATCGCGCCTTTCCACAGGCCCCGGGGCATCAATCCTTCCCGGAGAAATTCTCCAGCAGGGAGGCCAGATCGTCCGCGTGCTCCTCCTCCTTGGCGAGGATCTCCTCCATCAGCCGGCGCGTGGTGCTGTCGTTGCCGGCGAGGTACTCGACGATCTCGCGGTAGCTGTCGATGGCGATGCGCTCGGCGACGAGGTCCTCCTCGATCATGGAGCGCAGGGAGTCGCCTTCCACGTACTCGGCGTGGCTGCGCGTCGCGAGGCCTTGCGGAGAGAAGTCCGGCGCGCCGCCGAGCTGGGTGATGCGCTCGGCGATCTGGTCGGCGTGCTGCTGCTCCTCCTGCGCGTGCTCCAGGAATTCGGAGGCCACGCCCTCGGCGTGGATGCCCTTGGCCATGTAGTAATGGCGCTTGTAGCGCAGCGTGCAGATGATCTCCGTGGCGAGCGCCTCGTTGAGCAGGCGCACCACGGTATCGCGGTCGGCGTGGTACCCGGGAGTCACCGCGCCCTGCGCGATGTGCTCCCGGGC
The DNA here is from genome assembly GCA_965233165.1 of uncultured bacterium. Classification (GTDB taxonomy): domain Bacteria; phylum Pseudomonadota; class Gammaproteobacteria; order Burkholderiales; family SG8-39; genus SCGC-AG-212-J23. The sequence goes on from CBDDRX010000002.1 coordinate 10,019, forward strand.
CCGCCGCCGCAGCGTCTCGATGTCGGAAAGGAAGCCCTTCCGCGCGGACGGTTGCGGCGGGACGGCGCTCACTTCACGGCGCCCGTCTGGGCGGGACGGCGCTCGGCGGGAGCGCGCCCGGCGCTCGCGCCCGTGGAGGCGTTGCGCTTGGCCATCGCGGCCTTCGCGCGCTCGTGGTTCGCCTTCGCATCCTTCTGGCAGGCGTCCTTGTCGTTGCCTTTCAGGTCGTCGCACTTCTCCTTCGCGACCTCATACTCGGCCTCGGCCTTGGCTTCCTGCACCTTGCGCGTGTTGCGATCGGACGGGTTCGCCTTCGCGTCGAGCTCGGCCTTGGCGACCTTCTCCTTGCCCTTGGCTTCCTTCTCGCACACGTCCTTCGCGTTGCCGTTCAGCCCGTCGCACTTCGCCTTGTCGGCCTTGTACGCGGCCTCGATGCGCTCTTCCTCCGCGTTCTTGGCCTTGCGGTCGACGCCGGCGGGCGCCTGGGTCTGTGCCTGCGCGAAGCCCGCGAAGGCGAGCATCACGGCGGCGGCAACGGCGTGGGTCTTCAGGTTCATCTGGTTCTCCTTTTGAGTGGGTTGGCGGTGGGGTTCAGGGCCTTCTCAGCAGTCCCGCGACGAGCGAGACCAGGAAGAGCACGACGAAGACGACGAAGAGGATCTTCGCGATCTCCGCTGCCCCGGCCGCAATACCGGTGAAGCCGAATATCGCGGCGATGACTGCGACGACGAAGAATGCAAGTGCCCAGCTCAGCATGACTCGACTCCTTCCGGTTGTTGGGGTGAAGCACGACGGTGCAGGCCGAATGCAGCAAAGTACGTGCCGTCGACAGTGCCTCACGACCTCCGCGCGGTGTAACGCTTGCGCCTGGTCTGTAAGAACTACGGGCGGATCGTGAAAACGCGCAGCCGGGCGTCGAATGCGCGCTACAGCGGGTCCCCGGCACGGCTCCTGCTGGTGCGGTGACATGCACCGCGACTTCGCCCTCCATGCTTCCCGGCCGCCGCGCCGCTCCCCGCTCGCCATGGACGAGTCGATCCCGGCGATGGTCTGGGGGGCGGGGCCGGACATGGCGTGCGAGTACCTGAGCCGGGAATGGCTGCGCTTTACGGGGCTGCCGGCGGCGCAGGCGCTGGGCGACGGCTGGTCGCGCGGCGTGCATCCGGAGGACCTGGCGCGCTGGCTGGATGCCTGCGTGCGCGCCTTCGACGCGCGCGAGCCGTTCTGCATCGAGTACCGGATGCGCCGCCACGACGGGGAGTACCGCTGGGTGCTCGACCGCGCAGTCCCGCGCTACGGCGCCGAAGGCGAGTTCCTCGGCTACGTCGGCACCTGCGTGGACATCGACGAGCGCAAGCGCTGCGAGCACGAGCTGGCGCGCGCCCTCGAGCGCGAGCGCAAGCTGCGCACCTCCGTCGAGGAGGCGAGCCGCCTCAAGGACGGCTTCCTGGCCACCGTGCTGCAGGACCTGCAGGCGCCGATCCAGGCCATCGCCGCCTGGGCGCGCCACCTGCGCCAGCAGGCCGTGCCGGCGAGCGAGGCCTCCGGCGCGCTCGAGTCGATCGAGCGCAACGCGCTCGCGCAGGAGCGCATCATCGCCGATCTGCTCGACCTGTCGCGCGTCGCGGGCGCGAGCGCGCCCCGCCGCCGGCCGGCGGCCAACGAGCGGTTCCTGTCCGGGACCCGCGTGCTCGTCGTGGACGACGACCCCGCCGCGCGCGAATCCGTCGTCAAGGTGCTCGGCATCGCCGGCGCGGACGTGAAGGCTGCGGCCAGCGCCGACGAGGCGCTCGAGACGATGGGCCCGTTCCGCGCCGACGTCCTGCTGTGCGGCCTCGCCATGGCGCGCGAGGGCTATGCCCTGATCCGCGGCCTGCGCGCGCTGCCCGCCGAGCGGGGCGGCTGCCTGCGCGCCGCCGCCCTGACCGAGCCTTCGCGACCGGAGGACGGCCTGCGGGCCGTGGCCGCCGGCTACGACGCGCAACTCATCAAGCCGGTCGAGCCGGTCGCGCTCCTCGCGACCGTGTCCCGGCTTGCGCAACCCTCTTGAAAAGGAGACCTCCCATGCCCTGCAGGATCCTCACCGCTTCCGTCCTCGCGCTCAGCATGGCGCTCGGCGCCTGCGGCACCACCTCCGAAGGCGACACGAAGCAGACGACCGGAAGCTACGTCGACGATGCGACGGTCACCGCCAAGGTGAAGACGGCGATCGCCACCGACGTGGGCGTGAAGGCGGCGGCGAACGTCAACGTCGAGACGCACCGCGGCGTGGTCCAGCTCTCGGGCTTCGCCGACTCCGGCGAGCAGGCGAGCCGCGCCGCGCAAGCCGCGCAGAAAGTGAGCGGCGTGCGCTCGGTGCAGAACGACATCCGGATCAAGCCGTGAGGGCGCTGGTCGTGCTCGCCGCGCTCCTGTCGGCGCCGGCCCTCGCGAACCAGGACGAGTACCAGCAGGATGCGTACACTGAGTTCGTGAAGCGCGTGCAGATCGCGCTGCACCTGCACGGCTTCGACCCCGGGCCGGTGAACGGTGCGGACGAAGGCCGCACGCAGGCCGCGCTCGCCCGGTTCCAGCTCTCGCGCAACCTGCCGGCGAGCGGCTCGCTGGACGAGCAGACGCTGCAGGCCCTCGGCGTATCCCGCGAAGTGCCGGCGCGGGAGGAGGAGAATGCCTCCACCGGCTCCGGAATGCCCCTTGGAAAGCCCTGAACCCATGAAAAGCTCCACCGCCCACGCCCCCGCCGCAGCGCAGTTCGAGCTGCCGCCGCTTCCCTACGCAGAGGACGCGCTCGCGCCCGTCATCTCGGCCGAAACGCTGCGCTTCCACCACGGCAAGCACCACCGGAAATACGTCGACACGATGAACCAGCTCCTGCGCGAGAGCCCGGTCGCCGGGCGCACGCTCGAGGACGTCGTGAAGGCGAGCTCGGGCAAGCTCTTCAACAATGCGGCGCAGGCCTGGAACCACGCCTTCTTCTGGCAATGCCTCTCGCCGAAGGGCGGCGAGCCCTCCAGCGCGCTGCGCGGGCTGATCGAGAAGGACTTCAACAGCCTCGAGCACTTCAAGGCCGACCTCGCCAAGGCCGCGAGCGGCCAGTTCGGCAGCGGCTGGGCCTGGCTCATCCGCCGCGACGGCAAGCTCGAGATCGTCACCACCCCCAACGCCGAGACGCCCATGGCGAAAGGCATCCAGTGCCTGCTCACCATCGACGTCTGGGAGCATGCCTACTACATCGACTACCGCAACGACCGCGACAAATACCTCGCCGAGCTGATCGGCAAGCGCCTCAACTGGCAATTCGCCGAGCAGAACCTCGGCTAGGCGGCGCTGAGGGGCGCGCGGGGGTCGAAGTCGCGCCAGGAGCCGTCGCGCCAGGTGCCTTCGGTGCGGCCGATATCCTTGGCGCCGTGGCGATGGAGGATGTCGAGCGCGCGGTGCTCCATTTCCGGGCGGTCGACGTTGATCGCGATCATCCGGCCGCCGTGGTCGATCGTCTCGACGCCGGCGGCGTCCGCCAGGCGCCGGGTATCGCGCATCTTCGCCATCGAGCCGGCGAAGGAGCCGACGTAGGCACCCAGGCCGGCGCCGAGGAGGATGGCGACCAGGCCGAACTCCATCGAGGTCACCGCGCCGGCGGCCGCGCCGATCACGGCGCCGAGCCCCGCGCCGGCGGCGGCGCCCCAGCCGGCCTTGCGGGCGCCACGGTCGGCGTGCTCGTCGCCGCCGATCGGCAGCTGCTGGTTCTGGCCGGGAGGCGCGACATAGAAGGACTCGTACTCCCCGCTGCGGAAGCCCGCGCTTTGCAGCGCCGCCAGGGCGGCTTCCGCCGCGACGGTGGTCTGGAACCTGCCTGCCACGATCTTGGACATGGTCTCGCTCCTCAGATCCGGGCTGCCGCGCCGCGGCCCGATTTGGTATCGGCGCGCCGCACGTCGACGCTCGGCATGCGCATGAGCGCCCGGTACTTGGTGATGGTCCGCCTTGCAACTCTCAGGCCCTGCTGCGCGAGCAGGCGCGCGAGCTCGGCATCCGAGAGCGGCGCGCGCGGGTCCTCCGCGGCGATCAGCTCCTTCATCACCGCGCGCACCGCGGTCGCGGAGGCGGCGCCGCCGCTGTCCGTGGCGAGCTTGCGGGAGAAGAAGTGCTTGAACTCGAACAGGCCGCGCGGCGTGGCCATGTACTTGTTGTTGGTGACGCGGCACACGGTCGACTCGTGCAGGCCGAGCTCGCCGGCGATCAGCTTGAGCGTGAGCGGCTTCATCGCCACCGCGCCGTACTCGAAGAAGCCGCGCTGGCGGGCGACGGTCGCGTCGGCCACGCGCTGGATGGTCGCGAAGCGCTGCTCGATGGAGCGCAGCAGCCAGCGCGCCTCCTGGAGCTGGCGCGTGAGCGAGGCGTTGGAAGCGCCGCGGTGCGAGATCGCGTCGGCGTACGCGCGGTTCAGGCGCACGCGCGGCAGGGAAGCCGGGTTGATCATCGCCACCCAGCGGTCGCGGTTCTTGCGCACCATGACGTCGGGGATGACGTAGCGCGCTTCCTGCCGCGCGAAGCGCTGCCCCGGCTTCGGGTCGAGCGAGCGGATGAGCCCGCGCGCGACGTGCAGCGCCTGCTCGTCGCAGCCCACGGCATGCTGCAGGCGCGCCCATTCGCGGTTCGCGAGCAGCGGCAGGTGGCCGCGCACGATGGCCATCGCGACGCTGCGCCCGCGCGTATCCGCGGGCAGCGCCTCGAGCTGGAGCTGCAGGCATTCGTCGAGCGTGCGCGCGCCGACCCCGGCGGGGTCGAGGCTCTGCACCATCTTCAGGGCGGCGAGCAGCTCCTCCGGGCGCACGTCGTGCTCCGGCGGGACGATCGCGGCGAGCTCCTCGAAGCTGACCTTGAAGTAGCCGTCGTCGTCCAGGCTGTCGATCACCATGTGGGCGAGGGCGCGGTCGCGCTCGCCCATCTGCGAGATCATCAGCTGCTGGCGCAGGTGCTCGGGCAGCGTCGGCTCGGCGTCGGAGACGCCGCCCCAGTCCTCCTGCTCGCGGTCCACGCCGCTTCCCGAGCTGCCCGATTCCTGCGGCAGGCGCAGCTCGGGGTCGGGGTCCGGCGCGGCCTCGGTCGGCGTATCGGAGGCCTTTGCCTCCTTGGCCGCCGCCTCGGCGTTCTCCTTCTCTTCGAGGAACGGATTGACCGCGAGCGCCTGGTCCATCTCCTGCTGGAACTCGAGCGCGGACATCTGCAGCAGCTTGAGAGCCTGCTGGACCTGCGGGGTGAGAGTGAGGTGCTGGCGCAGTCGAAGCGCGATGGCTGGGCCCATGGAATTCCTTTCTGGCACCAGTTCTGCACGATCCATGCCAACGAAATCAGGGACGCACCACGTTTTCCGTCCATTCGGCACAGCGGCGAAAACGTGGTGCGTCCCTGATTTCGTTGGCTGTAAAGCTTTCGTGGTCCGGTAGCAATTACCGGCCCGAGATTTGCAGCACGGGGCCATGGCCGACCGACTGGAGCGCTATCGCGAGATGCGGGACTTCCGCATCACCCCCGAGCCGCGCGGGAAGAGGAGCGCGGCCCGGAAAGACCGCCTGGGCTTCTATATTCAACGACATCACGCCACGCGCCTGCACTACGATTTTCGCCTCGAGCTGGAGGGCACGCTGAAGAGCTGGGCCGTGCCGAAAGGGCCGAGCCTGGACCCTTCCGTGAAGCGCCTGGCGGTGCAGACCGAGGACCATCCGCTCGAGTACGGCGAGTTCGAGGGCACCATCCCGGCGAAGCAGTACGGCGCAGGCGACGTGGTCCTCTGGGATCAGGGCACCTGGATCCCGGAGGACCCCGATCCGGTCGCGGCGCTGCGCAAGGGGCGCCTGCATTTCGCGCTCGCCGGGACGAAGCTGCGCGGCAGCTGGATCCTCACGCGCACCCGCGGCGAGGAAGGCAAGCCCGCGTGGCTGCTGATCAAGCGCAACGACGACGAGGCGAGGAGCGGCGACGAGGCGGAGATCACCGTGCTGCGAGCGGAAAGCGTGAAGAAGCAACCCAGGGCAAGGAAGCGGGCGAAGAAAATCGAAGTCCCCGAATTCATCGCGCCGATGCTCGCGACGCTGGTCACCGAGCCTCCCCGGGGCGGGGACTGGGTGTACGAGGTGAAGTACGACGGCTACCGGATGCTCGCGCGCATCGCGGAGCGCGTCGCCTTGTTCACGCGCGCCGGCAACGACTGGACCGCGAAGCTGCCGCACCTTGCGCAGGAGCTCGGGCGGCTGGGGCTAAGCGATTCGCTCCTCGACGGCGAGATCATCGTCCCCGGCGCGGACGGGCGCTCCGACTTCCAGGCGCTGCAGAACGCCTTCGATGCCGGGAACGACCGGGCCATCGTCTACTACGTGTTCGATGCGCCGTACCTGGACGGGCAGGATCTGCGCGGCCTTTCGCTCGCCGATCGCAAGCGGCGCCTGGCGAAGGCGCTGAAGGGCTCGGCCCATGTGAAGCTGAGCGAGCACCTTTCGGGCGACGCGCAGGAAGTGCTCGCGCAGGCCTGCCGCCTGGGCCTCGAGGGGCTGATCGGCAAGGACCCCCGCTCGGTGTACGCCTCCGGGCGCACGCGCAGCTGGATCAAGCTGAAGTGCCGGCAGCGCCAGGATTTCGTGATCGGCGGCTTCACCCCGCCGCAGGGCTCGCGCCGCGGCTTCGGCGCGCTCCTGGTCGGCTTCTACGACGCGCGCGGCAAGCTGCGCTATGCGGGCAAGGTCGGGACCGGATTCGACGACGCGCTGCTCGCTTCGCTTTCCCGGCGCTTCTCCTCGTTGAAGCGACCGCAGAGCCCGTTCGAGAATCCGCCGCGGGAGAAAGGCGTCGTCTGGCTGCAGCCGAAGCTGGTCGGCGAGGTGGCGTACGCGGAGAAGACGAAGGAAGGGATCCTCCGCCAGGCGTCCTTCATGGGCCTGCGGGAGGACATCGCAGCGAAATCCGTCGGCGAGGAGAAGGCAGTCCCGCCTCCCGCGCCCGTGAAGATCACGCACCCGGAGCGGCTGGTCTGGCCCGCGCTGCGCATCACGAAGCTCGACCTGGCGAGGTACTACGAGGACGCGGGGGACTGGTTCCTGCCGCACGTCAAGGACCGTCCGCTCTCGCTCGTGCGCTGCCCCGACGGCGTGGACAAGCCCTGCTTCTACCAGCGCCACCTGATGATGGGCCGCAGCCCGGGGAACCTGAAGACGGTGCGGCGGGAACGCTCCAGCAAAGGCGCCTATATCTACGCGAGCACCATGGATGGGCTCCTCAGCGCGGTGCAGAACGGCGCCGTGGAGTTCCACACCTGGGGCGCTACGGTCCCGGACATCCGGCACCCGGACCGCATCACCCTGGACCTCGACCCGGGGCCGGGAGTCACCTGGGCGCAGCTCGTCGAGGCGACGCGGCTCGTGAAGGTGCTCCTCGACCAGCTCGGCGTGCGCTCGTTCCTCAAGACGACCGGCGGCAAGGGGCTGCACGTCGTCGCGCCGGTCGCGCCGAAGCGGCCGTGGGACGAGGTGAAGGAGTTCACGCGGCGCATCGCCGTGATGCTCACGCGCGCGCGACCCGAGCTCTTCCTGCACAAGATGTCCAAGGCCGCCCGGGAAGGCAAGATCTTCGTCGACTACCTGCGCAATTCGGAGACCGCGAGCGCGGTCGCCGCCTTCTCGGCGCGCGCCCGGCCCGACGCCGGCGTTTCCACCCCGATCGCCTGGGACGAGCTCGGCAAGGACGACCTGCGGCCGCTCTACACGATCAGGACCGTGCCCGGTCGGCTGAGGAAGCTCCGCGAGGATCCCTGGAAGGACTACCCGGGGACGCGCCAGTCGATCACGGCGGAGATGCTTGCAGCGCTCGGGAAATAGAGGCTGTCGCCGTTTTTTCCCAGAGCAGCCGGTTATCTGTCGGCGGCAGGCGACGCGCGGCGCGGCGAAGTCTGCGAGGCGGTGCGCTTGCGCGAGACGGGGACCGCGCCGCCTTCGCCTTCCCAGACATCCAAGCGGCGTTGCAGCGCGCGCGATTTTCCGCGGCGATTCATGTATCTGTAGAAGTGTTGCGCGCCGAGCGCGGTCGTGGCGACGGCGGCGATGCAGAGCAGGGTGCGCATGGTCCGGATGCTGGTACGCAAGTTGCGTGCCGTTGCGTGCTCTGCTCCCTCCACGAAGTATTTACACGCCGAGAGCCCCATGCCCCACCTGCTCATCGTAGACGACGATCCCGAAGCGCTCGAGTGGCTGACCGAGCTGGCGAAGGCGGAAGGCTTCACCTTCTCCGCCGCCGACACGCTGCGCGCCGCGCGCATCCACATGTCGCGCCTGCAGCCCGATGTCCTGCTCACCGACCTGCAGCTGCCCGACGGGCAGGGCACCGAGCTGGTGAACGACATCGAGAAGGATGCCTCCACCGAGCTGGTGCTGATCACCGGCCACGCGACCGTGGAGAGCGCGGTGGCCGCGCTGCGCGCGGGCGCCGCGGACTACCTTACCAAGCCGGTCGACGTCGAGCGCCTGCGCGCGATCCTGCGCCGCGTGCCGCGCGCCGGCGAGCTGCGCCAGGAGATCGGCGAGCTGCGCGACGAATTGCGCCGCCTCGGCCGCTTCGGCCACATCCTGGGCTCCTCGCCGCCCATGCAGAAGCTGTACGACCAGCTCGGCCGGGTGGCGCCGACCTCCGCGACCGTGCTGCTGATGGGCGAGAGCGGCACGGGCAAGGAGCTCGCGGCGCAGACCATCCACGACCTGAGCCGGCGCAAGAAGGCGCCTTTCCTGCCGCTCAACTGCGGCGCGGTGTCGCCCAACCTGATCGAGAGCGAGCTGTTCGGCCACGAGAAAGGCAGCTTCACGGGCGCCGACCGGCAGCACAAGGGCTTCTTCGAGCGCGCGAACGGCGGCACGCTTTTCCTCGACGAGATCACCGAGATGCCGCAGGAGCTGCAGGTGAAGCTGCTGCGCGTGCTCGAGACCGGCAGCTTCACCCGCGTGGGCACCACGCAGCCGATCAGCTCCGATGTCCGCCTGATCGCCGCAACCAACCGCAACCCGGAGTCGGCGGTCGCCGACGGCAAGCTGCGCGAGGACCTCTACCACCGCCTGAACGTGTTCCCGATCTCGATGCCGCCGCTGCGCGAGCGCACCAGCGACATCGAGCTGCTCGCGCAGCACTTCCTCGAGGTGCTGAACAAGCAGGAGAACGCGGCGAAGGCCTTCGCGCCGGCGGCGGTCGCGGCGCTCTACGCGCACAGCTGGCCGGGCAACGTGCGCGAGCTGAAGAACTACGTGCAGCGCGCGTTCATCCTGGCCGACGAGATCATCGACGCGGACCTGGCCCCGACCGCGGTCGCCGCGCCGGACACCGCGCCGATCCTCACCGTGCGCGTCGGCACCATGCTCGACGAGATCGGGCGGCGTCTGATCGAGGCGACGCTCGCCGAATGCGGGTCCAAGCGCAAGGCGGCCGACATGCTCGGCATCAGCCTGAAGACGCTCTACAACCGGCTCGCCGCGTACAAGGCGGGCGACCTGGAAGCCGAGGACGACGATGCGCCGGCCAAGCCCGCCCGCGAAGAGCACCGCCGCGCCGCGTAGCAAGGCCCCGCTGCGGCGCAAGCGCATCGCCCAGGCGGCGCGCGACGTCGAGCGGGGCCTGAAGGACACGGAGCGCCGCGGCACGCCGAGCGACGTGCCCAAGCGCTAGGTACGCGCATTGCTACGACATGGCTACCGATTTTTCCCGCACGCGACGAATTCACTCTCAAGGACGAACCATGGAACCCAAGGGCAGCGGCAACGGCGGCATGCAGCGCAACGTGGACAAGGGCATCGACACCTACAGCAAGACCGCGCACCAGGCGGTCGACCGCGCGACCGAGACGGCCTCGGCGGTGGCCGGGCGGCTCGGCGAGCGCGTCGAGGCGATCGGCGCGAAGGGCGAGGAGCTGCTCGAGATGAAGGACCAGTGGCTCGAGGGCGCCCGCGACTACGTGAAGGAGCATCCCTTCCAGGCGCTCGGCATCGCGGTCGCGGCCGGGTACCTGCTCAGCATGATGATGCGCAGCAAGTAACCGCGTGGACCGGCCGCCTTCCATGGCCGCCCGGCCCGTGGGCCTGGGCGCGCTGCTGGCGCATCTCTTCAGCGAGACCAGGGGCCTCGTCACCGACTATGCCGAGCTCGCGGTGCTCGACGCGCGGCGCGCGGCGGTCAACCTGGCGTGGCTGCTCGGCTGCGTGCTGGTGGTCGCGGTGCTGGTGATCACCGCCTGGATGGGCCTGGTCGCCGCGCTGATCGTCTGGATGTTCAGCGAGGGCGTGTCCTGGCCCGTGGCGATCGGCATCGCCGCCGGCCTGAACCTGCTGGCGGCCGGCGGCCTGTACTTCTGGATGCGCCATCTCCTTGCCGAGCTGCCGTTCACCGCGCTCCTTCGCCAGCTGCGCGGCGAGGATCCGCCCCCGGCACCCCTCGATGCAGGAGGCCGCGCGTGAAGGTCATCGACCAGGAAATCCGCGACCTCGAGCAGCGCATGGCGCGCCGCCGCCACGAGGTGGCCGACACGGCGCGCACCGCGAAGGCGCGCGTCGTGCGCAAGCTCGTCTCGCCGGCCGGGCTGATCGCCGCGGGAGGGCTCGGCTTCATCGCGACCCTGGCCCTGCTGCGCAAGCGCCGCTCGCCCGTCTACGTGCAGGCGGACAAGTCCCGAGGCGGCGGGGCGGTGGGCCTGCTCGGCATGCTGATGCCGGTCGCCCTCGCGCTGGTGCGCGCGCAGTACGGCAGTCCCGCGGGAATGGCGCAGCACCTTCTTGCGCGGATGAAGAAGCGCCCGTCGCCGCGCAGCGACGCCCGCCTGCAGCCCGACCGGCAAGCAGTCCATCCGGCGCGCTAGATAACGCCGGCGGGCGGCGCTACGCTCGGTGGACGTGATGCGTCTATCCGGTGCGCAGTCCCCCGAGTCGCGCCTAGAGTTCGCGCGCTCCGCTTTCGCCGTCGCCGCCGCCATCGCAGCGGCGACGCTATGGGGGTGGGCGCTCGGCGCGCCCGGGCTGCGCCACTTCGGCGCCGCCGCGATCCCGATGCCGCCGGCCGGCGCGATCGGCTTCCTCCTGCTCGCCTGCAGCTTCTACGCCTCGCTCCAGGAGGACGCGCGCAGCCAGCGCAACGCGCGCATCGCCGCCGGCCTCGCCGCGCTGATCGGCCTGCTTTCCCTCGCCGAGCATTTCGGAGACCTGGCGCTGGGAATGAACTTTCCCTTCGCTTCGCGCTGGGCCGGCTATCCGACCTCGCCCATGTCGCCCGCCGCCTCGCTCACGATGGTCCTGCTCGCCATCGCCACGCCGCTCGCGCGCGATCCGCGCGTGCTCGGGGTCCCGGTCAACAGCCTGGTCGCGGCCGTGGCCGCGTTCGTCGCCGCGTTCGCGCTGCTCGGGCTGACGCTGCGGGCGCTGACGGGCGAGGGGACGACGCCGCTGCTCGGGTTCGCGCTGCCGCAGGCGCTCGCGACGCTGGTCGCCGCGGCCGGGCTCGCCGCGGCACGGCCGTCGCGCTGGATGCTGCGCCTGCTGCACGGGCGCAGCACCGGCGACGAGCTGACGCGCTGGCTGCTCCCCGCCGCGTTCATCGTGCCGCTCTCCTTCGGCTGGATCCGCCTGCTCGCCGAGCGGCAGGGCCTGTTCGGCGAGGCGTTCGGCTCGGCTTTGTTCACCTGCGTCATGATCGCCGCGATCGGCGCGCTGGTGCTCTGGGTGGCGCGCACCGTGGACCGCAGCGCCCGCGAGCGCGCGCAGGCCGAGGAGCAGGCGGGCGAGCAGCGCGAGTGGCTGCACGTCACGCTCTCGAGCATCGGCGACGGCGTGGTCGCCACCGACGCGCGCGGCCGGGTCCGTTTCCTGAACCCGGCGGCGCAGCGGCTGACCGGCTGGCGCGCCGCCGAGGCGGCCGGCCGGCCGGCCGAGGAGCTGCTTCACCTCTTCGAGGAGCGAAGCGGCGCCCCCACCGAATGCCCGCTGCACCGCGCGCTCCTGACCCGCGCAGCCGCCGCCGCGCCCGGAGAGCCCGCGCTGCGCGCCCGCGACGGCACGGTGCACGCGGTGGACGTCAGCGCGACGCCGATCGCCGATCCGCAGAGCGACGGCCTGCTCGGCGCGGTGCTCGTGCTGCGGGAGGCCGCGGTGCAGCGCAAGGCGGAGCGCGCGATGCGGGAGGCGTACACGGAGCTCGACCAGCGGGTGGTGCGGCGCACCGCGGCGCTGGAGCGCGCGAGCTCGGCGCTGCGCGAGCGCAACGCGCTCCTGAACGCGATCACGACCAGCACCCCGGACCTCATCTACGCGAAGGACCGCGTCGGGCGCATGCTGATGGCCAACCCGGCCTGGATGAAGGCGATCGGGCCGATCGACGACGCGGCCGCGGGGCTGGACGACAGCGACCGCCTGGTGCTCGAGAGCGGCGAGACGATGATGATCGAGCAGGGGCTCGCCGAGCAGCGCACCTTCCTCACGACCAAGTCGCCGCTGCGCGACGAGCAGGGCCGGATCATGGGCCTGATCGGCGTCGCGACCGACATCACCGGGCGCAAGCAGGCGCAACGCGAGCTGGAGACGCTGGTGGTCGCCGAGCAGCGGCTGCGCGCCGAGGCCGAGCGCGCGAACCGCGCGAAGGACGAGTTCCTCGCCATCGTCTCGCACGAGCTGCGCTCGCCGCTCAACGCCCTGCGCGGCTGGAGCCACCTCCTGACCAGCACCCAGCCGTTCGAGCCGGCGCTCGTCGAGCGCGCGGCGAAGGCGATCAAGCGCAACGTCGACCACCAGACGCGCCTGATCGACGACCTCCTCGACACCTCGCGCATCGTCAGCGGCAAGCTGAACATCGAGCGCCGCGTGGTCAACCTGGTCGAGATCGTCCTCGGGGCGATGGACGCCGCGCGCCCCGGCGCCGCGGCGAAGGAAATCGAGCTGCGCTTCACGCCGGTGGACGCCGGCATCACCGTGACCGGCGATCCGGGGCGCCTGCAGCAGCTCGTCTCCAACCTGCTCTCGAACGCGGTCAAGTTCACGCCCGAGCGCGGCGCGGTCGAGCTGCAGCTCCTGAAGAACCGCGAGCGCGTGCAGCTCATCGTCAAGGACAACGGCATCGGCATCGCCCCCGAGTTCCTGCCGCACGTCTTCGATCGCTTCACGCAGGCCGACACCACCGCCTCGCGCCGCGCCGGCGGCCTGGGCATCGGCCTCGCGCTGGTGCGCCACATCGCGCTGCTGCACGGCGGCCAGGTGCGCGCCGACAGCGCCGGCGCCGGGCGCGGCGCGACGTTCACCGTCGAGCTGCCCGCGGTGGCGCAGCCGCAGCCGGTTCCCGCCGGGCGGGTCGAGCGGCGCAGCCTCGCCGGCGCGCTGCAGGGCACGCGCATCTGGATGGTCGACGACGACACCGACGCGCACGAGGTCGTCGCGCTCACCCTCGAGCAGACCGGCGCGAGCGTCGAGGCCTTCGGCTCCTGCAAGGCGCTGGTCGCCGCGCTCGAGAGCGCGTTTCGCAGCGGCCAGCCGCGCCGGGCGCCCCAGGTGCTGCTCGTCGACCTCGCCATGCCCGGCGAGGACGGGTTCGAGACCCTGCGCCGCGTGCGCTCGCTCGAGGCCGTGTGCGGCGCCGAGCCTGCGCTCCCGGCCATCGCGCTCACCGCCTTCACCCAGATCGAGCGCGAGCGCCTCAAGGCCGCCGGCTTCCGCGACCGCGTCGACAAGCCCGTCGACGCCGAGAAGCTCGTCGCCGCCATCCGCCTCGGCCTCTCCGAGAGCGGCACCGAGCGCCGCAACCCCGCCCGCGCCGCCGGCTGAAAAAGGTGCCAGGAACCTTTTCGAGATCCTGAAAAGGTTCCTGGCACCTTTTCCGTTATTGCATCCCGAGCGGTCGCGCGACGTCCTCGAGGCTCTTGCGCTCGGCGTCGATGCCGAGGACGGCGGCGACGAGCGCGGCGGCGATCATGAGCACCGCGGCGAAGCTGTAGGCGGCGAAGAGGCCCGCGCGGCTGCCGCTTTCGATGAGCGCGCCGTAGATCGGCGGGCCGGCGAGGGCGAGGGTCGTGCCGGCGGCGTAGAAGATGGAGATCGAGACGGCGCGGATCTCCACCGGGAAGATCTCGCTCACGGTGAGGTAGGCGGAGCTCGCCGCGGCCGAGGCGAAGAAGAAGATGACCGACCACGCGACCGCGAGGCCGGTCGCGTCGAGGAGCTCGCGGGAGAAGAGGACCCCGGTGGCGAGCAGGCCCAGCCCGGAGACCGCGTAGGTCGCGGCGATCATCACGCGCCGCCCCCAGGCGTCGAAGAGGCGCCCGAGCACGAGCGGGCCGAGGAAGTTGCCGAGCGCGAACGGGAAGATGTAGTAGCCGATCCGCTCGTCGGGCACGCCGTAGAAGCGGCTCAGCACGAGCGCGTAGGTGAAGAAGATGGCGTTGTAGAAGAACGCCTGCGTCGCCATCAGCGAGATCCCGAGCACGGCGCGGCGGGTGAACCGCACCGCGATCGTGTGCGCGATGCCGAGCCAGCTCACCTCGACCTGGCGCATCTCGATGCGCACCGGGTCGGCCGCCCGGAAGCCGATCTCCTTCTCGATCGCGGAGACGATCGCGTCCGCCTCCGCGGCGCGCCCGTGCATGAGCAGCCAGCGCGGGCTCTCGGGCAGGTTCCGCCGCACGATCAGGATCGCGATCGCCAGCACGCCGCCGAGGAAGAAGGCGAGCCGCCAGCCGAGCTCCGGCGGCACGAGCCGGTCGTCGAGGAGGAAGATCGACAGCCCGGCGCCCAGCATGGCGCCGATCCAGAAGCTGCCGTTGATCGCCAGGCCGACCGCGCCGCGCACCCGCGCCGGGATCAGCTCGTCGATCGCCGAGTTGATCGCCGCGTACTCGCCGCCGATGCCGAAGCCGGTGAGCAGGCGGCAGACGGCGAACGACCAGAAGTCGAACGAGAATGCGGTGAGGAGCGTC
>CBDDRX010000003.1:0-21508 GCA_965233165.1 uncultured bacterium
CCGCGACCCGCATGCGCTCGATCTCCTCCGGGGTCTTCAGTACAACGGCCATTGATGCCTGATTATGCTAGAATTTTGGGCTGACTTTGCATTTCGCACGGTCAAATTATCCTGCCCGGTTCCCTAGGGTGCCCGGAGCCCGCATGCAGCACGCGGCCCGGGTTCCGAACCCGGCAGCAGACCCAACCCTAAGGAGACTTTGTGTCGGTCACGATGCGTCAGATGCTGGAGGCGGGCGTCCATTTCGGACACCAGACCCGCTACTGGAATCCGAAGATGTCGCAGTACATCTTCGGCCACCGCAACAAGATCCACATCATCAATCTCGAGCGCACGCTGTCCCTGTACCAGGACGCGCTCAAGTTCGCGAAGCAGCTCGCCGCGAACCGCGGCAGCCTGCTGTTCGTCGGCACCAAGCGCCAGGCGCGCGACATCGTCCGCGAGGAAGCGCAGCGCTGCAGCATGCCGTACGTCGACTACCGCTGGCTGGGCGGAATGCTCACGAACTTCAAGACCGTCAAGCAGTCCATCAAGCGCCTGAAGGAGATGGAGCAGATGCAGCAGGACGGCACCTTCGAGCGCACCTCCAAGAAGGAGGCGCTCGGCCTGCAGCGCGAGATGGAGAAGCTGCAGCGCTCCCTCGGCGGGATCAAGGACCTTTCCGCGCTGCCGGACGCGCTGTTCATCATCGACGTCGGGTACCAGAAGGGCGCGGTGCAGGAAGCGGTCAAGCTCGGCGTGCCGGTGATCGGCGTCGTCGACACGAACCACTCGCCGGACGGGATCGACTACGTCGTCCCGGGCAACGACGACTCGAGCCGCGCCATCCGGCTCTACGCGCGCGGCATCGCCGACGCGGTGCTGGAAGGCCGCTCGCAGTCCGTGGAGGAAGTCGTGGCGGCCTCGCGCGACGAGTTCGTCGAGGTGGAGGAAGAGGGGGGCGGGAAGTAGCCTTCCCCTCCGGGACTCAAAAAAGGGGCTCAACAGCCCCTTTTTTTCAACTCAAGCGGCAAGGAGCAGGCGGAACATGGCAGAGATCAGTGCAGGGCTGGTGAAGGAGCTTCGCGAGCGCACCGGCCTCGGGATGATGGAATGCAAGAAGGCCCTCACGGAGGCCGGCGGAGACCTCGGCAAGGCCGAGGAGCTGCTGCGCATCAAGAGCGGCGCGAAGGCGAGCAAGGCGGCAAGCCGCATCGCCGCGGAAGGCGTGGTCGGCGCGTACGTCGCGCCGGACGGCAGGGCGGGCGCGCTGGTGGAGCTGAACAGCGAGACCGACTTCGTCGCGAAGAACGAGGATTTCGTCGCCTTCGCGGGCACGCTCGCGGAAACGGTGGCCACGCAGAAGCCGGCCGACGTGGCGCAGCTCGCGTCCGGGAAGATCGAGGAGCGGCGCCAGCAGCTGGTGCAGAAGATCGGCGAGAACATCTCCATCCGCCGCTTCCGCCGGCTCGAGGCGAAGGGCAAGCTCGCCCTCTACCTGCACGGCAGCAGGATCGGGGTGCTGGTGGACTACGAAGGGCCCGAGGAGGTCGGCAAGGATCTCGGCATGCATATCGCGTTCGCGAAGCCGCAGCACATGACCAAGGCGGAAGTTCCGGCGGACGTGGTGCAGCGCGAGCGGGACATCCAGCTCGCGCGGGCGAAGGAATCCGGCAAGCCGCCGGAGATCGCGGCGAAGATGGTCGAGGGGTCGCTCAACAAGTTCCTCGGCGAGATCACGCTCATGGGCCAGCCGTTCGTGAAGGACGACAAGCAGACGGTGGAGAAAATGCTGGGGGCGAAGAAGGCGAAGCTCCACGCCTATGCGTTCTTCGTCGTCGGCGAGGGCCTGGAGAAGCGCGCCGACGACTTCGCGGCCGAAGTGATGGCGCAGGCCGGAAAGGCGCATTGACCTTCCCGCGGTGACTCCCAAATACAAGCGGATTCTGCTGAAGCTGTCGGGGGAAGCCCTGATGGGGGAGGATGCTTTCGGCATCAACCGCCAGACGATCGAGTCGATCACCGGCGAGATTGCCCAGGTGTCTCGCATGGGCGTCGAGGTCGCGGTGGTGATCGGCGGCGGCAACATCTTCCGCGGCGTCGCGCCGGGGGCGGCGGGGATGGATCGCGCCACCGCCGACTACATGGGCATGCTGGCGACGGTGATGAACGCTCTGGCGCTGCAGGATGCGATGCGCCACGCCGGGCTGGCGAGCCGCTCGCTCTCCGCGCTCAACATCGAGCAGGTGATCGAGCCCTACATCCGCGGCAAGGCGATCCGCTACCTGGAGGAGGGGAAGATCGTGATCTTCGCCGCCGGGACGGGAAATCCGTTCTTCACCACCGACACCGCGGCCGCGCTGCGCGGCAGCGAGATGGCGGCCGAGGTCGTCCTCAAGGCCACCAAGGTGGACGGCGTGTACACGGCCGATCCCAAGCGCGATCCGTCGGCGAAGCGCTACGGGCGGATCAGCTTCGACGAGGCGATCGCGCGCAACTTGAAGGTCATGGACGCGACCGCGCTCACGCTCTGCCGGGACCAGAAGCTGCCGATCAACGTATTCAGCATCTTCAAGCAGGGCGCGCTGCAGCGCGTGGTGGTGGGCGAGGACGAAGGTACGCTGGTTCACGTATGATGGCTTCGTTGCGGAGGGCGCCGTGAATATCGCGGATCTCAAGAAGAGCACCGAGCAGAAGATGGGCAAGAGCATCGAGGCGTTCAAGAACGACCTCGCCAAGGTGCGCACCGGGCGCGCGCATACGGGCCTGCTCGACCATGTGATGGTCGACTACTACGGCGCCGCCACGCCGCTCAACCAGGTCGCGAAGGTCATCCTGGTCGACTCGCGCACAATCGGCGTGACGCCCTTCGAGAAGAAGATGATCCAGACCGTGGACAAGTCGATCCGCGAGGCCGGGCTCGGGCTGAACCCGGTGACCAGCGGCGATACGGTCCGCGTGCCGATGCCGGCGCTGACCGAGGAGCGCCGCAAGGAGCTGATCAAGGTGGTGAAGCACGAGGCGGAGAACGCGCGGGTCTCGATCCGCAACCTGCGCCGCGACGCCAACAACGCGCTCAAGGAGTCGCTCAAGAAAAAGGAAGTGTCGGAGAACGACGAGCGGCGCGCGCAGGACGACGTGCAGAAGCTGACCGACCGCCATATCGCGGAGATCGAGAAGCTCCTGCAGGACAAGGAGAAGGAGCTGCTCGCGGTATGAGCGCGCACGCCAGCTCTACCCTCGATGTCCCGCCGCACGGCGTGGTGCCGCGGCACCTCGCGATCATCATGGACGGCAACGGCCGCTGGGCGAAGCGTCGCCACCTGCCGCGCTTCGCCGGGCACAAGCGGGGCGTGCAGTCGGTTCGCACCGTCGTGGAGGCCTGCGCGGCGCGCGGTATCGAGTACCTGACGCTGTTCGCCTTCAGCTCCGAGAACTGGCGCCGGCCGGCCGAGGAGGTCGCGCTGCTCATGCAGCTTTTCGCCGGCGCGCTGTCCAACGAGGTGGACAAGCTGCATCGCAGGGGCGTGCGCCTGAAGGTGGTGGGCGACACGACCCGCTTCGACGCGAAGATCCGCCACCTGATCGAGCAGGGCGAGCGGCTGACCGCCGACAACCGCAAGCTCACCCTCACGATCGCCGCCAACTACGGCGGGCGCTGGGACCTGCTCCAGGCGCTTGCGCGGCTGGCACGGGAGGGGCGGACGGAGGAGCTGCGCGAGGAGGACCTCGCCCGCCACCTCGCGATGAGCTACGCCCCGGAGCCGGACCTATTCGTCCGCACCGGCGGGGAGCAGCGCATCAGCAACTTCCTCCTGTGGCAGCTCGCCTATACGGAGCTGTATTTCACCGAGACGCTCTGGCCGGACTTCGATGCTGCGGCGCTCGACCTTGCCATCGCGTCGTATCGGCAGCGCGAGCGGCGCTTTGGCCGCACCAGCGAGCAGGTACAGCAGTCGAGCCGGGCCGAAGTGGCCTGAGCGGCCCGGCAGCGTGCTAGCAGCGCGTCTGGGCACTGCAGCGGCTCTCATCGCGGGGCTGCTTGCAGCCCTCTTTCTCCTTCCGCCGGCCGGACTGACCGCTGTGGTCACGGCGATCACGGGGCTCGCCGGCTACGAATGGGCGCGGCTGTGCCGGATTCCCCCCCTGGGCGCACTGGCCTACGCCGTGCTCGTCGCCGCCGGCGTCGCTGGCGGGACGCTCCTCGCGTGGGCCAACGCCGGAGTCGCGGCGGGAATCTTCTTCTGGATCCTGGTGGCGCCGCTATGGCTCCGGCTCGGCGTGTCGGGCGCGCAAAGGCCTTATCTCGCGCTCGCGGGAATCGTGGTGCTCGTGCCTGCCGGCCTCGCCATACTGGCAATGAGCCCGCTTCAGGTCGTGCTGGTCCTCGGCCTTACCTCCATAGCCGACTCGGCCGCCTATTTCGCCGGGCGCAGGTTCGGTCGGCGCAAGCTCGCGCCCGCGATCAGCCCCGGAAAGACCTGGGAGGGTGCGTATGGTGCTGCGGCGGCGACGCTCCTCCTCGCGATCGCGTACCAGGCCGGGGTGCGGCAGCTGCAGGGAGCGATCACCGGCACGGTGTGGATCGCCTATCTCCTTGCCGCAGCAGCGCTTCTTGCGCTGAGCATCCTGGGCGACCTGTTCGAATCCGCGTTGAAGCGCCAGGCGGGCGCCAAGGACAGCGGGACGCTGCTTCCCGGCCACGGGGGCATCCTCGACCGCATCGACAGCGCTACCGCCACTTTGCCGCTTGCGGCGGGCCTTTGGGCCCTGATCGGCGGAAAATGACGGCGATGAACCTGACGATCCTCGGCGCCACCGGATCCGTGGGCGCGAGCACCCTCGATGTGCTGGCGCGCCATCCGGAGCGCTATCGCGCGCACGCGCTGACGGCGCACAGCAGCGCCGCGAAGCTGCTCGAGCTGTGCCGCCTGCACCGGCCGCGCCACGCGGTGCTCTCGGGGATGGCGGAGGACCGCGGCCTGCGCAGGCAGTTCGCCGAAGCGGGCACGGAGCTGCGCTTCGGCGCGCCTGCCCTGGTCGCGCTGGCGAGCGACCCGGACTGCCATGCCGTGATGGCGGCCATCGTCGGCGCGGCGGGCCTTCAGGCAACGCTCGCGGCCGCGCGAGCGAGAAAGCGGGTCCTGCTCGCGAACAAGGAAGCGCTCGTCATGGCAGGGCCGCTGTTCATGGAAACGGTGCGCGAGGCAAACGCGCTCCTGCTGCCGATCGACAGCGAGCACAACGCGATCTTCCAGTGCCTGGCCGGCAACCCTCGGCAGGCGGTGCGGCGCGTCGTCCTGACGGCCTCCGGCGGCCCGTTCCGCGCCTGGCCCGTGGAGCGCCTGCGCGGCGTCACGCCGGACCAGGCCTGCGCCCATCCGAACTGGACCATGGGCCGCAAGATCTCGGTCGATTCCGCGACGATGATGAACAAGGGCCTGGAGGTCATCGAGGCGCGCTGGCTGTTCGACCTCGAGCCCGACGCGCTGGAAGTCGTCATCCACCCGCAGAGCATCGTGCATTCCATGGTCGAGTACGTGGACGGATCGGTGATCGCCCAGCTCTCCAACCCGGACATGCGCGTGCCGATCGCGCATGCGCTGGCGTTTCCGGAGCGCCTGGCCTCCGGGGCGCGCCCGCTCGACCTTGCCGCGTTGCAAAGCCTCTCGTTCGAGCGGCTCGACGAGCAGCGTTTTCCCTGCATGCGCTTTGCCTACCAGGCGCTGCGCCAGGGAGGGAGCGCACCTGCGGTGCTGAACGCAGCGAACGAGGTGGCGGTGGAGGCTTTCCTGGCCGGCCGGCTGCCGTTCACCGGCATCGCGAGCCTCATCGAAGGCACGCTGGACGCCGTCGCGCCGGCCGGCGCCGTCGATCTCGAGGCCGTTCTCGGCGCGGATGCGCAGGCACGGCGTGCCGCGCTAGCGCGCGTGCAGGCCGTGGCGGAGGCGGCGTGAGCTTCCTTCATACCGTGGTCTCGTTCATCGTCGCACTCGGCGTGCTGATCGTCGTTCACGAGTACGGCCACTACCTCGTCGCGCGCCTGTGCGGCGTGAAAGTGCTGCGCTTCTCTGTGGGCTTCGGCCGGCCGCTTGTGCTGTGGCGCCGCGGTGCCGACCGCACGGAATGGGTGATCGCCGCCATCCCGTTCGGTGGCTACGTAAAGATGCTCGACGAGCGGGAAGGGCCGGTCGACCCGGAGGAGGGGCATCGCGCCTTCAACCGCCAGGGCGTCTGGAGGCGAATCGCCATCGTGGCCGCCGGTCCGCTGTTCAACTTCGCTTTCGCCGTGGCGGTATACGCGGGCCTGTTCATGTACGGGCTCCCGGAAGCGCGCCCCGTGCTGGCCGAGCCGCCCACGGGCTCGCTCGCCGCGCAGGCCGGGTTGCGCGGCGGCGATACCGTGCGCTCGATCGAGGGTGCGCCGGTGGCGACTTGGCAGGACGTGCGCTGGCGCGTCCTCCAGGCGGGACTGCAGCGCGAGCGCCTCCGCATCGAGACCGCCAGCTCGCGCGGGCTCTCCCGCAGCGCCGACCTGGACCTGAGCGGCTTTTCGTCCGATGACGTGGAGAGCGACGTGCTCGAGCGCATCGGCATGCGCCTGTACCGGCCGCCGCTCGACCCGGTGATCGGCAAGGTCATCGCCGGCGGCGCGGCGCAGCGCGCCGGGATCCTCGAAGGCGACCGCATCGTCCGCGTCGAAGGCGCGCCGATCGCGACCTGGGAGGCGCTGGTCGCGCAGGTCCGCGCGAGCCCCGGGAAGCCGCTCCGGCTGGTCGTGGAGCGCGGCGAGGTCACGCTGCCGGTCGAAGTGGTGCCGGAGGCGATCGGCCAGGGCGAGGCGCGGATCGGCCGCATCGGCGCGGCCCCGCGGGTGCCCGACTCGCACGCGGCCTCCATGACGGTGCGCGTCCAGCACGGCCCGCTCGCCAGCGTCGGCAAGGCGCTCGCCAAGACCTGGGACATCTCCCTCTTCAGCCTGAAGATGCTGGGCAGGATGCTGGTCGGCGATGTGTCCTGGAAGCACCTGTCCGGCCCGGTCACGATCGCCGATTTCGCCGGGCAGTCGGCGCAGATGGGATGGATCTCGTACCTGACGTTCCTCGCGCTCATCAGCATCAGCCTCGGCGTGCTGAACCTGCTGCCCGTGCCGCTGCTGGACGGGGGACACCTGATGTACTATGCCATCGAGATCATCAAGGGCAAGCCGGTCTCCGAGCGCACCATGGAGCTCGGACAGCGTGTGGGTCTGGCGCTGCTTCTCGTAATGATGGCTTTCGCGTTCTACAACGATTTCAATCGCCTCCTGACCGGCTGAATGCAGCATCTTCGCGTCTTCGTCGCGGCGCTGGCCGTGTGCCTTCTGCTCGCCGCCGCGGGCGTGCCTTCGCCGGCCGCGGCGCAGACCTTCAAGCCCTTCGTGGTCAAGGACATCCGCGTCGAGGGCCTGCAGCGGACGGAGCCGGGTACCGTATTCACCTACCTGCCGGTCAAGGTCGGCGACACGATGGACGACGAGCGGGCGCAGCAGGCGCTGCGCGCGCTTTTCGCCACCGGCTTCTTCCAGGACGTGCGCCTCGAGGCGGAGGGCGACGTCCTCGTCGTGCATGTCCAGGAGCGCCCGGCGATCGCCCAGGTCGACTTCGCCGGGATCAAGGAGTTCGAGCCGGACGTGCTGCGCAAGGCGCTGCGCGAGCTGGGTATCGCCGAGGGCCGCATCTTCGACCGCTCGCTGCTCGACACGGCCGAGCAGGAGATCAAGCGCCAGTACCTCAGCCGCTCCCTCTATGCGGCGCAGGTGCTGGTGACCGTCACGCCCCTGGAGCGCAACCGCGTGGGCATCAACATCGCGGTGACGGAAGGGGAGACGGCCAAGATCCGGGGCGTGAACATCGTCGGCGCCCAGGCCTTCACGGAGAAGGAGCTGCTCGACGAGTTCACCCTGCGCACGCCCGGCTGGCTCACCTGGTACACCAAGCACGACCGCTACTCGCGCGAGAAGCTGGCGGCAGACCTCGAGTCGCTGCGCTCGTTCTACCAGAACCGCGGCTACCTCGACTTCGCCATCGAGTCGACCCAGGTGTCGATCTCGCCGGACCGGCAGGACATCTACCTGACGGTGAACATCACCGAGGGCGAGAAGTACACGGTCTCGAGCGTCGAGCTGAGCGGGCAGATGCTGGTGCCGCGCGAGGAGCTCGCGAAGCTCGTGCAGCTCAAGCCCGGCGACGTGTTCTCGCGCGAGAAGCTCGCCGCCAGCACCAAGGCCATCTCCGAGCGGCTGGGAAACGACGGCTACGCCTTCGCCAACGCCAACGCGGTCCCCGAGGTCGACAAGGAAAAGCGCACGGTCGCCTTCAACGTGGTGATCGATCCCGGCCGGCGCGTCTACGTGCGCCGCATCGGCGTCGCGGGCAACAGCAAGACGCGCGACGAGGTGGTGCGGCGCGAGATGCGCCAGCTCGAGGGCGCGTTCTACGATGCCTCGAAGATCCAGCTTTCGCGGCGCCGCATCGACCGCACGGGCTACTTTGCCGACGTCAACGTCGAGACGCAGCCGGTCGAGGGCACGCCGGACCAGATCGACGTGGTCTACAACGTGCGGGAGAAGCCGACCGGGGCGCTGCTCCTCGGCCTGGGATTCTCGAGCACGGAGAAGCTGGTGCTCCAGGCCTCCATCCAGCAGAGCAACGCCTTCGGCAGCGGCAAGTACGTGTCCGCGGCAATCAGCTCGGGCCGCATCAACCGGGTGTACTCGCTTTCCTACCTCGACCCGTACTACACCGTGGATGGCCTCAGCCAGGGCTTCGACATCTACAGCCGGCGAACCGACGCCTCGACCCTTGTCGTGGGCCCCTATGCCACCGATGCGCTCGGCGGCGGGGTGAAGTGGGGGTACCCGGTCTCCGAGACCGCCGCCGTGACCCTCGGCCTGAACTACGAGAAGGTGCGCCTGGAGACGTTCGCCGACAGCCCGGTGCAGTACACCGATTTCGTGCGCACGTTCGGCAACGACTACCGCTACTACACCGGATCAGCGGGCTGGTCGAGCGACACGCGCGACAGCGTCATCGTCACCCGCTCCGGCACAGTGCGCCGCCTGACCGGCGAGCTCGCGGGCGGCGACCTGCAGTTCTACCGCCTCAGCTATTCGCATCAGTGGTTCACGCCGATCGGCCGCAACTATGCGTTCTCCGTTCGCGCCGAGATTGGCGTCGCCGACGGCCTGAAAGAGAAGCCCCTGCCGTTCTTCAAGAACTACTACCTGGGCGGTCCCGACTCGGTGCGCGGCTATTCGCCGTTTTCGCTGGGGCCGCGCGATGTCGCCGACAATGCCCTG
Organism: uncultured bacterium; assembly: GCA_965233165.1. Taxonomy (GTDB): domain Bacteria; phylum Pseudomonadota; class Gammaproteobacteria; order Burkholderiales; family SG8-39; genus SCGC-AG-212-J23. The sequence continues at coordinate 9,320 of CBDDRX010000003.1, forward strand.
GGCGGCGACCGGAAGGTGAACGGCAGCTTCGAGTTCCACTTCCCGATGCCCGGGGCGAGCCGCGAGCAGGCCCTGCGCCTGGCGGCTTTCGTCGACTTTGGCCAGGTGTACGCCGCCGGACAGCGGATGGAGCTGGGCGAGCTTCGCTACTCGACGGGCCTCGCCCTGCACTGGTCCTCGCCGTTCGGACCCCTGCGGCTCTCCTTCGGACAGCCGCTGAACGACAAGCCGGGGGATTCGGTCCAGAGGCTACAATTCACGTTCGGCAATGTCTTCTGAGGGTGAAGTGCGGACGATGATTGCGCGCATGCGGACAGTTCGGCGGGCGGCCCTCGGGCTGGCCGCGGTGGCGGCGCTGCAGGCCCCCGGGGCGCTGCTGGCGCAGGGCGCCGCGCCGGTCCAGGGCCGCTTCGGCTTCGTGAACACCGAGCGCATCCTGCGCGACGCCGCGCCCGCGGTGCGCGCGCAGAAGAAGATCGAGGGCGAGTTCAAGAAGCGCGACGACGAGCTGGCGAAGATCGCCGAGCAGCTCAAGCGCATGCAGGAAGACCTGGACAAGAACGCCGTGACGATGGGCGAGGCGCAGCGGCGCACGAAGGAACGGGAGTTCGGCGACCTGAACCGCGAGTTCCAGAGGAAGCAGCGCGAGTTCCGCGAGGACCTGAACCAGCGGCGCAACGAGGAGCTGGCGCAGGTGGTCGAGCAGGCGAACCGCGTGATCCGCCAGATCGCCGAGCAGGAGAAGTACGACATCATCTTCCAGGACGCCGTCTTCGCGAGCCCGCGCATCGACATCACCGAGAAGGTGATCAAGGCGCTGGACTCCGGCAAGCCGCCCGCGAAGTAGTCGCATGCCACGGGAAGGCGCATGCCGGGCCCGCTGACCCTGGAGGAAATCGCCTCTCGCCTCGGCGGCCGCGTCGCCGGCGACCCGCGCACGCGCGTCCGCCAGGTCGGAACGCTGGAGGGCGCCGGGCCCGAAGAGATCGCCTTCCTCGCCAATCCGCGCTATACGGCCCGGCTTTCCGGCACGCGGGCCGCAGCCGTCATCCTGTCCGCGGAGAACGAGGGCCTGACCGCGCTGCCGCGCATCGTCGCCGAGGACCCCTATGCCTACTTCGCGCGCGTCTCGCAGCTCTTCAATCCGCTCGTCGGCCAGGCGCCGGGGGTCCATCCGTCCGCGGTGGTCGCGCCTACCGCCAAGCTCGGTGCGCGCGTCTCGATCGGCCCGGGCTGCGTGATCGGGGAGAAGGTATCGATCGGCGACGATTCCTGCCTCTACCCGCGGGTGGTGATCTATCCCGGCTGCCAGGTCGGCGCCCGGGCGATCCTGCACGCCGGCGTGGTGATCGGCGCGGACGGCTTCGGCATCGCGAAGACGCCGGAAGGCTGGCTCAAGATCCCGCAGATCGGGCGCGTGCGCATCGGCGACGATGTCGAGATCGGCGCGAACACGGCGGTGGACCGCGGCGCGATCGACGACACGGTGATCGAGGACGGCGTCAAGCTGGACAACCATATCCAGATCGGCCACAACGCGCGCGTCGGCGCCCGCACGGCGATGGCCGGGTGCGTCGCGGTCGCGGGCAGCGCCGAGATCGGGCGGGATTGCACGATCGGCGCGGCATCGGTCATCCTCGGCCACCTCCGGCTCGCCGACGGAGTGCATGTCTCAGCAGGGACGGTCATCTCGCGCTCGATCCTCAAGCCGGGGACGTACACGGGCATGTTCCCGTTCGACGAGAACGCCGCCTGGGCGAAGAACACGGCAGTGGTGCGCCAGCTCGCGGAGCTCCTCGACCGGGTGCGCGCCCTCGAGGCGGGGAACAAGGGCAAGGAGAAGAAGAATGGCTGAAATGGACATCAACGAAGTGCTCGCGCATCTGCCGCAGCGCTACCCGATCCTGATGATCGACCGGGTGAAGGAGCTCGAGCCCGGCAAGCGCGTCCTGGCGATCAAGAACGTCTCTGCCAACGAGCCGTACTTCCAGGGGCACTTCCCGCACCGCCCGATCATGCCCGGGGTGCTGATCCTTGAGGCGATGGCGCAGGCCGCCGGCATCCTCGTGTTCAAGACCCGCGGGACGCGGCCGGACGAGAAGTCGCTCTACTACTACGTCGGCATCGACGAGGCGCGCTTCAAGCGGCCGGTGCTCCCGGGAGACCAGCTGGAGCTCGAGGTGAGCCTCGAGCGCGAGCTGCGCGGCATCGCCAAGTTCAAGTGCGAGGCGCGCGTCGCCGGCAAGACGGTCGCTCAGGCGACGATCCTCTGCTCGGTGCAGGCGATCGCGGAGCAATGAGCGGGTCGATCCACGCCAGCGCGCTCGTCGACCCGAAGGCGCGCCTGGGGCAGGGCGTCGCGGTGGGCCCGTTCTCGGTGATCGGCCCGCACGTCGAGGTGGGTGAAGGCAGCTGGATCGGCTCGCACGTCGTCCTGGACGGCCACACGCGGATCGGCCGCGGAAACCGGATCTTCCATTTTGCGTCGATCGGCGGGCCGCCCCAGGACAAGAAGGACGCGGGCGAAGGCATGCGCGTCGAGATCGGCGACGGCAACACGATCCGCGAGTACGTGACCATCAACCGCGGCACGAAGCTCGATGCCGGCGTCACGCGCGTCGGGGACGACAACTGGATCATGGCCTACGTGCACTTCGCGCACGACTGCAGCATCGGCAGCCATACGATCGTCGCCAACGCCTGCCAGATCGCGGGCCACGTGACCATCGGCGACTGGGCGATCCTCGGCGCCACGACGCTGGTGCACCAGTTCGTCAGCATCGGCGCCCATGCCTTCACCGGGATGGGCAGCTACCTGCCGCAAGACCTGCCGCCCTACGTGACGGCGGCGGGAAATACCGCCCGCCCGTACGGCATCAACGCCGAAGGCCTGAAGCGGCGCGGCTTCGCGCCCGAAACCATCGCCGCGCTGAAGACCGCCTACCGGACGCTCTACCGGAGCGGTCTTTCCCTCGAAGATGCACGGCACGGCCTCGAGGAGCAGGCGCGGGCCTGCCCCGAGGTCGGCGCCATCCTCGCTTTCCTCGCCAGCGCGAAGCGCGGCCTGCTGCGCTAATGGACCGCGCGCCGCTTCGCGTCGGCATGGTCGCCGGCGAGGCTTCCGGCGACCTGCTCGCCGCGCACCTCGTCGCCGCGCTCAAGGCGCGCCGGCCCGGCGCGGTGTTCGGGGGGATCGGCGGCCCGCGCATGCAGGGCGAGGGCTTCGACTCCCATTTCCCGATGGAGAAGCTCTCGGTGCGCGGCTACGGGGAGCTCCTCGGGCACTACGGCGAAATCATGGCCATCCGCCGTCGCCTGGCCCGCCAGCTTCTCGAGGCGCGGCCGGATCTCTTCATCGGCGTCGATTCCTCCGGGTTCAACCTCGGCCTTGAGCGCCGGATGAAGGACGCCGGCATTCCCGCGATCCACTACGTCAGCCCGTCGATCTGGGCCTGGCGCGGCTGGCGCATCCGCGAGATCGCGCGCTCGGTGAGCCACATGCTGGTGATGTTCCCGTTCGAGGAGCCGCTCTACCGCAAGGCGGGCGTCCCGGTGAGCTACGTCGGCCATCCGCTCGCCGACCTGATCCCGCTGGCGCCGAAGAAGGAGGAGGCGAGGGCGCAGCTTCGCCTGCCGCAGGGCAAGCTGATCGTGGCCATGCTGCCGGGCAGCCGCCGCTCCGAGCTGCACTACATGGCGGACACGTTCGTCCTCACGGCGCACCGCTTCCGCCAGGAGGTGCACGACGTCCACTTCGTCGTGCCCACGGTCACGCGGCAGACGCGCGACATGTTCGAGCACGCGGTGCACCGGCACCAGCGCACGGACTTGCCGCTCACGCTGCTCTTCGGCCATTCGCACGAGGCGCTCACCGCTGCGGACGTCGCGCTGGTGGCGAGCGGCACGGCGGCGCTGGAGGCCGCGCTCTTCAAGACGCCGATGGTGATCACCTATCGCCAGTCGCCGATCACCTGGGCCCTGATGCGCGCGCTGCTCTACCTGCCGTATGTCGGCCTGCCGAACATCCTCGCCGGCGAGAAGCTGGTGCCGGAGCTCCTGCAGGACGCCGCAACGCCCGCGGCGCTCTCCGCCGCGCTCGTCGAGCTCCTCCGCGATGCTGCCGCGCGCAAGCGCCAGATCGAGCGCTTCACCGAGTTCCACCACCTGCTCAGGCAAAATACCGCGGCGAAGGCTGCGGACGCAGTGCTCGGCGTCCTGGAGGGCAAGCGTGGCTGAAGTCCTGGTGTGCGGGGTGGACGAGGCGGGGAGGGGGCCCCTGGCAGGACCGGTGTATGCGGCGGCGGTCATCCTCGATCCGGCGCGGCGCGTGAACGGCCTCGCGGATTCGAAGGTCCTGACGGCCGAGCGCCGGGAAACCCTCGCCGGCCGGATCAAGGAGCGTGCGGTCGCCTGGGCGGTGGCCGCGGCGAGCGTCGAGGAGATCGACCGGCTGAACATCTTCCACGCCTCCATGCTGGCCATGCGCCGTGCCGTGCTGGCGCTTGCCGTGCCGCCCGGAGAGGCGTGGATCGACGGCAACGCCTGCCCTCCCGGAATCGGGTGCGCCGCGCGCGCCTTCGTCGACGGCGACGCCCTGTGCAAGCCCATCTCGGCCGCCTCGATCCTCGCCAAGACCGCGCGCGACGCGGAGATGTGCGCGTTGCACGAGCGGCATCCGCAGTACGGCTTCGACAAGCACAAGGGCTACGGCACGCCGGAGCACCTCGATGCCCTCGGCCGCCACGGCCCTTGCGAGATCCACCGGCGCAGCTTCTACGCCGTGGGGGTGTTCTTCCAGCAGGATCTCTTCCTGGATCGGTGGCGGGCGATGGCCGAGCCGCTGCGGCTGCGGAAGTATCGGCGGATGACGCAGGCCATCCGCGACAAGCGCTCGGCCTGATCCGCTCCCGCGACAATCCGCAGGTGAAGCGCTGGGCGCGGCTGGCGAGGGAAGGGCACGCCCGCCGCGCGGAGGGCCGCGCGCTGCTCGAGGGCCCGCATCTGCTTGCCGCCGCCCTGGCCGGCGGTGTAACGCCGCTTGCCATCCTGGCCACGGAGGAAGCGCTGGCCGGGGAGGAGGTCTCCGGGCTGGTGGCGCAGGCGGGACGGGAGCCGGTGCTCCTGTCCCCCTCGGCCTTCCGCGCGATCGCGGCAGCGGACACGCCGCAAGGCGTGGCCGCCGAGATCGAGATTCCGAAGCCGCGCCTGGTCAAGGGCGACTGCGTCTTCCTCGAAGGAATCCAGGATCCCGGCAATGTCGGCGCCATCCTGCGCAGCGCTGCGGCTTTCGGCGTCGCGGCGGCGGTCCTCGACCGTGCGTGCGCCGACCCATGGTCGCCCAAGGTCCTGCGCGCGGCGATGGGCGGCCATTTCGCCCTGTCCTTGCAGCAGGTTGCCGGCCTCGAGGACGCGCTGGACGGCTTCGCCGGCAGGCTGGTCTGCACCGTCGCGCGCGAGGGCCGCCCCCTCGGCGAGGCCGACCTTGCCGGGCGCATCGGCTGGATCTTCGGCAGCGAAGGCGCCGGCGTGAGCGCGGCCCTGCAGGCGCGCGCCGCGCTGCGCGTCAGCATTCCCCTGTCGCCGGGAATGGAGTCGCTCAACGTCGCGGCCGCCGCCGCGATCTGCCTCTACCAGAAGCTCAGTAGACCTGCCGCGCGATCTTGAGCTCGCGCAGGATGGTCGTCGCGATTTCCTCGATCGACTTGCTCGTGGAGTTGATGCAGCGGATGCCCTCCCGGCGCATCAGCGCTTCCGCCTCCTCGACCTCGAAGCGGCAGTTCTGCGGGTCGGCGTACTTGCTGTTGGGGCGGCGCTCGCGCCGGATCTCGTGCAGGCGCTCCGGGGCGATCGTCAGGCCGTAGAGCCGCGTCTTGTTGGTCCGCAGCGCCTCGGGGAGCTTCATGCGGTCGAAATCCTCGGGAATGAGCGGATAGTTCGCCGCCTTCACGCCGAATTGCATCGCCAGGTATAGGCTGGTCGGCGTCTTGCCGCTGCGCGACACGCCGATCAGGATGACGTCTGCCTGCGCGAGCTCGCGGTGCGAGGAGCCGTCGTCGTGCGCCATCGCGAAGTTGATCGCCTCCATGCGCTGCTGGTACTCCTTCTTGTCCATTGCGCTGTGCGAGCGGCCGATCGTATGGCTCGACTTGACGCCCAGCCCGGCCTCGAGCGGGTCGATGAACGTCTCGAAGAAATCGAGGAACAGCGCATTGGCACGCCGCACCACGGAGCGCAGCTCCTGGTTCACCAGGGTGGAAAAGACGATCGGCTGTCCCTGGCCGTTGGCCCCGGCCGCCTCGATCCGCGCCAGGCACTCCTCGGCCTTCTCGGGCGTGTCGACGAAGGGCAGGGTGACCTGATTGAAGTCGACGCCCTCGAACTGGGTAAGCAGGCTGTGGCCCAGCATCTGCGCGGTGATGCCGGTGCCGTCCGACAGAAAGAAGACCGTGCGCCTTTCGCTCATGAGTGACCCATCCCGATAAAATAGTAGGGCAATGCGCCTAGCCTGGCTCCGCGATCTTCGCCTGAAGGACCTCGAGAGGGTCGGCGGCAAGAATGCCTCCCTCGGCGAGATGATCGGCGCCCTCTCCGCAGCGGGGATCCGCGTCCCGGGAGGGTTCGCCACGACGGCCGATGCCTACCGCGAATTCCTTGCCGCCGACGGCTTGGGCGAGCGGATCGCGAAGCGCATCCAGGCGCTCGACCCGGAGGACGTGAAGGCGCTCGCGGCCTGCGGCGCCGAGATCCGCTCATGGATCCTGAAGTGCCCCTTCCCGGTGGATCTCGAGAACGACATTCGTTCTTATTATCATGATCTTGAGAAGCATACCGGAAGTGAAGCATCATATGCCGTCCGGTCCTCCGCGACGGCCGAGGACCTGCCAGATGCCTCCTTCGCTGGGCAGCAGGAGACCTTCCTGAACATCCGGGGGGTGGACAACGTGCTCGAAGCGATCCGGCATGTTTTCGCCTCCCTGTACAACGACCGCGCCATCTCGTACCGGGCGCACCAGGGCTTCGACCACGGCGCGGTCGCGCTCTCGGCCGCCGTCCAGCAGATGGTGCGCAGCGACCTGGGGGCGAGCGGCGTCCTGTTCACCCTGGATACGGAATCGGGGTTCCCCGACGTCGTCTTCATCACCGCCGCCTACGGGCTGGGCGAGATGGTGGTGCAGGGCGCCGTGAACCCGGACGAGTTCTACGTCCACAAGCCGATGCTCGAGAAGGGCCGGCCGGCCATCGTGCGCCGCTCCCTCGGGTCGAAGCAGCAGAAGATGGTGTTCGGCGCCGCCTCGTCCGCCGGAAAGTCCACGCGCACGCTGGACGTCCCCAAGGCCGAGCGCGAGCGCTTCTCGCTCAGCGACCCGGACGTGCTCGAGCTCGCCCGCTACGCGGTCGCCATCGAGCGCCACTATGGCCGGCCGATGGACATCGAATGGGGCAAGGACGGCCAGGACGGAAAGATCTACGTCCTGCAGGCCCGGCCGGAGACGGTGAAGTCCCGCAAGCGCGACGTCGAGGAGCGCTTCGCCCTGAAGGGAAGCGCGAAGATTCTCGCCACCGGCCGCGCCATCGGCCACAAGATCGGCAGCGGCACCGTGCGCGTGGTTCCGAACGCGTCCGAGATGGCGCGGGTGCAGGAAGGCGACGTGCTGGTCACCGACATGACCGACCCGAACTGGGAGCCGGTCATGAAGCGCGCGGCCGCGATCGTCACCAACCGGGGCGGCCGCACCTGCCACGCGGCCATCATTGCCCGCGTGCTCGGCATCCCGGCCGTGGTCGGCTGCGCCGACGCCACCCACCGCCTCAAGGACGGCCAGCAGGTCACCGTGTCCTGCGCCGAGGGCGACACCGGCAACGTCTACGAGGGCCTGCTGCCGTTCGAGATCTCCCGCCGCGAGCGCGGCGAGATGCCGCGCATCCCGGTCAAGATCGCGATGAACGTCGGCAACCCGGAGCTCGCCTTCCAGTTCGCGCAGCTGCCGAACGCCGGCGTCGGGCTGGCGCGCCTCGAGTTCATCATCAACAACGAGATCGGCGTGCATCCGAAGGCCTGCCTCGACTACGCGAAGCTGCCGGCGGAGCTGAAGGCGAAGATCGACGAGAAGGCGCGCGGCTACGCCGACGCGCGCACGTTCTTCCGCGAGAAGATGGTGGAGGGCGTGGCGACGATCGCGGCCGCGTTCTGGCCCAAGCCGGTGATCGTGCGCCTGTCGGACTTCAAGTCGAACGAGTACAAGAAGCTGCTCGGCGGCGAGCGCTACGAGCCCGACGAGGAGAACCCGATGCTCGGCTTCCGCGGCGCCTCGCGCTACGTCGCGAAGGATTTCCGCGAGTGCTTCGAGCTGGAGTGCGCCGCCATGCGCAAGGTGCGCGACGAGCTGGGCTTCACCAACGTCGAGCTGATGGTGCCGTTCATCCGCACGCTGGGCGAGGCGAGGGAAGTGATGGACCTGCTCGGGAAGAACGGCCTGAAGCGCGGCGCGAACGGCCTGCGCATCGTCATGATGTGCGAGCTGCCCTCGAACGCCATCCTCGCCGACGAGTTCCTCGAGCTCTTCGACGGCTTCTCGATCGGCTCCAACGACTTGACGCAGCTCGCCCTCGGCCTGGACCGCGACTCGGGCCTGGTGGCCGACCGGTTCGACGAGCGGGACCCCGCGGTGAAGGCGCTGCTCGCCATGGCGATCCGCGCCTGCCGCAAGCAGAACAAGTACGTCGGCATCTGCGGCCAGGGTCCCTCGGACCACCCGGACCTCGCGCGCTGGCTGATGGAGGAGGGCATCGAGAGCATGTCCCTCAACCCCGATACCGTCGTCGCGACCTGGCTGTCCCTGGCGGAAGCGCCGCCGCCGAAGAAGAAATCAGCGGCTGCGTAGCAGGCGCTGCTTCTCGCGGTTCCAGTCCTTCTCGCGCTCGGCATCGCGCTTGTCGGCCTTCTGCTTGCCGCGCCCCAGGCCGATCTCGAGCTTGATGCGGCCCTTGCTGTAGTGCAGGTTGAGCGGCACGAGCGTGTAGCCGCGCTGCTCCACCTTGCCGATCAGCCGCTTGATCTCCTCCGCGTGCAGCAGGAGCTTGCGGCTGCGGGTCGGGTCCGGCACGAAGTGCGTCGAGACGGTCGGCAGCGGGCTGATGCTGGCGCCGATCAGGAAGATCTCGCCGCCGCGCACCATGACGTAGCCGTCGGCGAGCTGGGCCCGCCCGGCCCGGATCGCCTTCACTTCCCAGCCGTCGAGCGCGAGGCCCGCCTCGTAGCGCTCTTCGATGAAATAATCGTGGAACGCCTTGCGGTTCTCGACGATGGACATGGAGCGGATTCTTGCATGAAGCGCATCAGCCGGTCGGCCATCGTCGAGCATTCCGCCGCGCAGATGTACGCGCTCGTGGAAGACATCGAGGCCTACCCATCGTTCCTTCCCTGGTGCGTCGCTGCGCAGGTCCACGCGCGGGATGCGGCGACGACGCGGGCGACGCTCACGGTCGGCGTGCGCGGCCTGCGCCAGGCCTTCACGACGCTCAATCGCAACACGCCCTCGGAGGCGATCGACCTGCAGCTCGTCGAGGGGCCCTTCCGGAGCTTCGCCGCCGCGTGGCGCTTCCGCGCGCTTTCGCCGCAGGCATGCCGGATCGAGTTCACGCTGGAGTACGAGTTCTCCAGCCGCGCGGCAAGCCGGCTCCTCGAGCCGCTGTTCGACCGGATCGCCGACACCCTGGTCGACGCCTTCGCGCGGCGCGCGGGCTAGCTCAGCGGCACCAGTCGGCGACGGCCTTGCGGGCGCGGGCGGCTTCCGCAGCCCTCTGGTCGTCTTCGAGGAACGAACGCTCGCCCTTGGCATCGACGCGGGCGACGCGCTCGCCGCTTTCGAGCTGGCGCAGGGACGCCTGCGCGTTCTGGCAGTTCTCCTGGCGGCCGCGCGCTTCCTCTGCCGCCGTCTCCTGCTTCTCGCGCGCCTTCTCCGCGTCGGCCTGACGCTTGCGGAACTCGGCCTCCTGCTGCGCCGGGGTGAGCGGACCGCTCGGCGCGCCCTTGCCGTCCTTGGCCGCGCCCTTCGCGGCGGCCGCCGGTGCCGGGGCCGCCGGGCCCGAAGGCGCCCGGAGGGGCGTGGCCTTCACGCCGGGGGGCGGCACGTCGCCGTAGCGGACCTTGCCGTCCTTCTCGACCCATTTGAACTGCTGGGCGGCCGCGGCGCCGGCGAACGCGAGGGCAGCAAGGAAGAGGAGGGGCTTTTTCATAGTGCATCGGACAGTAGCGGCTTTGATTTGAGGCGTCAAACACGCCTCGTGTAAAATGCCGCTTTGCGAGAAAGGAAAAGCTAGTGCGGGTCATCCAGAAGGCGCTGACCTTCGACGACGTACTCCTCCTCCCCGCCCACTCCCGCGTCCTGCCGCGCGAAGTCTCCCTGAAGACCCGGCTCAGCCGCAAGCTCGAGCTGAACATCCCGCTCCTTTCCGCAGCCATGGACACGGTGACCGAGGCGCGCCTCGCGATCGCGCTGGCGCAGGAAGGCGGCATCGGCATCATCCACAAGAACATGACGCCCCAGGCGCAGGCCGCCGAGGTGGCGAAGGTGAAGCGCTTCGAGTCGGGCGTCCTGCGCGACCCGATGACCGTCAGCCCGGAGCAGACGGTGCGCGAGGTGCTCGCCCTGCAGCGCGAGCACAAGATTTCCGGCTTTCCCGTGGTCAAGCAGGGCAAGGTGGTCGGGATCGTCACCAACCGAGACCTGCGCTTCGAGGCGCAGCTCGACCAGCCGGTGAAGTCGATCATGACGCCGCAGCGCAAGCTGATCACGGTGCGCGACGGCGCGAGCCGCGACGAGGCCATGAAGCTCATGCACCAGCATCGCCTGGAGCGCGTGCTCGTCGTGGACGAGGAGTTCCGCCTGAAGGGCCTGGTCACCGTGAAGGACATCCTCAAGGAAAGCGAGCATCCGAACGCATCCAAGGATGCGCACGGCAAGCTGCGCGCCGGCGCCGCGGTCGGCGTGGGCGAGGGCACCGACGAGCGGGTCGCCGCGCTGGTCGAGGCCGGGGTCGACGTGATCGTGGTGGACACCGCGCACGGGCATGCGCAAGGCGTGCTCGACCGGGTCGCCTGGATCAAGAAGAACTTCAGCGTCGAGGTCATCGGCGGCAATGTGGGAACCGGCGAGGGCGCCAAGGCGATGGTCGACCACGGCGCGGACGGCGTGAAGGTGGGCATCGGGCCCGGATCGATCTGCACGACCAGGATCGTCGCCGGCGTCGGCGTGCCGCAGATCACGGCGATCCAGAGCGTCGCCGAGGCGCTCGCCCGCACCGGCGTGCCGCTGATCGCCGACGGCGGCGTGCGCTACTCCGGCGACGTCGCCAAGGCGCTCGCCGCCGGGGCGAACGCAGTCATGCTCGGCTCGCTCTTCGCCGGCACCGAGGAGTCCCCCGGGGAGATCGAGCTCTACCAGGGACGCTCGTACAAGTCCTACCGCGGGATGGGCTCCCTCGGCGCGATGCAGAAAGGCGCGGCGGACCGGTACTTCCAGGATTCCGAGATGAACGTCGACAAGCTGGTGCCCGAGGGGGTCGAAGGCCGCGTGCCTTACAAGGGCAGCGCGCTCACGGTCATCACGCAGCTCATGGGCGGGGTCCGTGCGAGCATGGGCTACACCGGCTGCGCCACCATCGAGGAAATGCGCACCCGGACGCAGTTCGTCGAGATCACGGCGGCGGGCATCCGCGAGTCGCATGTCCATGACGTGCAGATCGTGAAAGAGGCCCCGAACTACCGGGTCGAGTAGAGGCAGTGCATCAGAAGATCCTGATCCTCGACTTCGGCGCGCAGTACACGCAGCTCATCGCGCGCCGGGTCCGCGAAGCGAAGGTCTACTGCGAGATCCACCCGCACGACGTCAGCGACGGCTTCGTGCGCGGGTTCGGCGCGCAGGGCGTCATCCTTTCCGGCAGCCACCTCTCCGCCTACGACAAGGACGCCGGCCAGGCGCCGCAGGCGGTGTTCGACCTCGGCGTCCCGGTGCTCGGCATCTGCTACGGCATGCAGTCGATGGCGCGGCAGCTCGGCGGCAAGGTCGAGGCGGGGAAGGTGCGCGAGTTCGGCTATGCCGAGGTGCGCGCCCGCGGCCACACGAAGCTCCTCGACGGCATCGAGGACCTGCGCACCCCGGAAGGCCACGGGATGCTCAAGGTCTGGAT
>CBDDRX010000004.1:0-9601 GCA_965233165.1 uncultured bacterium
GCCTACGTCGTCGGCCGGATCATCAACGGCCACCGCGAAGTTCCCTTCGCAGTGCCGATCCTGCAGAACGAGCGAGGCGAGCTCTATCTCGACGCGCTGCTCATGGGCGAGGACGAGCTGCTCGTGCTGTTCTCCTTCGCGCGGGCCTACTTCTTCGTCGACATGGAAGTCCCGGCCGCGTACGTCTCGTTCCTGCGCTGGCTCATGCCGAGGAAGCCGCGCGCCGAGATCTACATGGCGGTCGGGCTCGCGAAGCAGGGCAAGACCCTCTTCTACCGCGACCTGCACTACCACCTGCGCCACTCGACGGACAAGTTCACGGTCGCCCCGGGCATCGAGGGGATGGTGATGCTCGTGTTCACGCTGCCCTCGTTTCCCTACGTCTTCAAGCTGATCCGCGACCGCTTCGCCCCGCCCAAGGAGATCGACCGCCAGGGCGTGAAGGACAAGTACCTGATGGTGAAGCTGCACGACCGCGTCGGCCGCATGGCCGACACGCTCGAGTACTCGCTCGTCGCGCTGCCGCTCGAGCGCTTCGAGCCCGGGCTGGTCGAGAAGCTGAAGCGCGAGTGCGGCTCGATCATCGAGCTCGACGGCGGCGATCTCGTCATCGGCCACGTCTACATCGAGCGGCGCATGCAGCCGCTCAACCTGTACGTCGAGCAGCTCAAGCAGGACGGCGACGAGGCGCGCCTGCGCACCGCGCTGCGCGAGTACGGCAACGCCATCAAGGAGCTCGCCGGGGCCGGCATCTTCCCGGGCGACATGCTGCTCAAGAACTTCGGCGTGACGCGCCACGAGCGCGTGGTGTTCTACGACTATGACGAGATCCAGCCGATGGCCGAGGTGAGCTTCCGCCGCATCCCGCCGGCGAAGAGCTACGAGGAGGAGCTGCAGGCCGAGCCGTACTGGACGGTGGGCGCGAACGACGTGTTCCCCGAGCAGTTCGAGCGCTTCCTGGTCGGCGATCCCCGCCTGCGCGAGATCTTCTATGCCGACCACGGCGACCTGCTCGACCCGGGGTTCTGGGCCGGCAAGCAGGAGCGCCTGCGCACCGGCGACCAGGAAGACGTGTTCCCCTATCCGGACGAAGCCCGCTTCCCTCGCTAGACGCGAGCCCGCCGAAGGCCGGCTAGACGGGCATCGGCTTGTTGTCGTTGAGGTTCAGCCAGCCCTTGACGATGCGGTAGACGATCCACACCGCCGCGGCGAACAGCACCGCGAAGCCGACCACGACCACGACCAGCAGGGCCCCCACCACGCCCCAGAGCAGGCCGAACCAGAAGGTGCGGATCTGCCAGCGGAAATGCGACTCGAGCCAGGTGCCGGCCACCTCGTCCTTCTTCACGTAGTTCATCACCACCGCGACGATCCAGGTCAGGCCGACGAAAAATCCGGCCGCCTGCAGCGCGTACACCACCATCGCCAGCGTCTTCAGGGACTTCAGCTTTTCTTCTTCCATACGCTCACCCTCTTCTGCCGGGAACGCAGCCCGGCCTCGATCGCTACGTTGCGCTTCGGGACGCCGTACTCGGCGGCGATGAATTCTACGAGGGCGGCGTTCGCCTTGCCGTCGACCGGCGGGGCGGCGAGGCGCACCTTCCTGCGCCCGCCATGCATGCCGGCGAACTCGCTGCGCTTCGCGCCGGGCTGCACGTGCAGCTCGAGCACGATCCGCTCCATGCCTAGCCGAGCGTCGCGGCCATCGGCCGCAGGTGCGACAGGGCGATCAGCACGACCTGCAGGAGCACCAGCAGGACGAGGGGCGTGAGGTCGAAGCCGCCCAGGGGCGGGATGAAGCGGCGGAACGGCAGGAGGAACGGGCGCGTCAGGGCTTCCAGGACCGGCGAGAAGGGCGAATAGCTCCGGACCCAGGACAGGATCGCCTGCACGATCACCGCGAACACCAGGATGTAGACGCTGTAGCGGAGCAGGTCCACGAAGGCCACCGCCATGACGGGCACGGCGCGGGGCTCGCCGCCCACGATCGAGATCTGCGCGACCAGGCTCGCCACCTGGAGAAGCCAGGCGAGCAGGAGCGTGGGGATGTCGTAGCCGCGCAGCCCCGGGAGCACGCGGCGCACCGGCATGACCAGCCAGCTCGTCGCCACCAGGACGAACTCGCCCGCCGGGTTGTGGAACGGCACGCGCAGCCACTGGAAGTGGAAGCGCGCGAGGAGGAGGAACACGAAGAACGTGAACAGCGTGTCGACGAGGAAGACGGCGATCTGGGTGAACATCTCAGTCCTTGCCGAGCTCCTTGCCCATCGCCGCACCGCGCGCGGATGCGGCCTCGACCGCCCGGATGAAGCGCTCGGCGAGCTTCTCCTCCGCGAAGACGTTCAGCGCCGCCTCGGTCGTGCCGCCTTTGGAGGTGACGTTCTTCCTCAGCGTGGCCGGCGCTTCCGGGCTCTGGGAAGCGAGCTGCGCCGCGCCGAGGACGGTCTGCTTTGCCAGCTTGAGCGCGTCGTCTTTCCCGATGCCCAGCTTCTCGGCGGCGGCGGCGAGCTGCTCGATGAACCAGAACACGTAGGCGGGGCCGCTCGCGGAGACCGCGGTCACCGGGTCGATGAGGCGCTCTTCCGGAAGCCAGACCACCTCGCCTACCGCGCGCAGGATGGTTTCCGCCTTTTCCCGTTCTTCCTTCCCCACTTCCGGGGAGGCATAGAGGCCGGTGATGCCCGCGCCGATCAGGCCGGGCGTGTTCGGCATGCAGCGCACGATGCGGCGATGTCCGCCGAGCCAGCGGGACAACGTGTCGCTCCCGATGCCGGCCGCGACGCTCACGACCAGCTTCTCCTTCGAGAAGCCGGAAATGGAGGCGAGCGCCGCGCGCATATCCTGCGGCTTGACCGCGATCACGAGGACGTCGGCGCCCTGCAGCGCGGCGTCGGGCGCGGTCGAGATGTGCACCGGCCACTTCGCGGCGAGCTTCTCGCGCGCCTGCGGGCTCATCTCCACGACCGCGATGTCCCGCGTGGAGAAGCCCTTCGCCACCAGGCCGCCGATCAGCGCGCCGGCCATGTTGCCGCCGCCGAGGAAGCAGAGCTTCATCCCGCCGCCTTCTTGTAGTCGTCGTTCTTCTTCGCCGGCTCGCGCGCGCCGAAGATCGCCGTGCCGATGCGCACCATGGTCGCGCCCTCGGCGATCGCGGCTTCCATGTCGTCGGACATGCCCATGGAAAGCGTGTCGAGATGCACGCCCTGCCGGGCAAGGCTTTCCTTGAGCCGCCGCACCTCGGAGAAGCGCGCCCGCTGCAATGCCACGTCCTGCGTGGGCTCGGGAATCGCCATCAGGCCCCTCAGGCGCACGCGCTCGAGCGGCGCGATCTTCTCGCAAAGCGCGAGGACTTCGCCCGTGGTGACGCCGGCTTTGGTGGGCTCCCCGGATATGTTCACCTGCACGAGGACGTTGAGCGGCTCCCGCCCCTCGGGACGCTGCTCCGACAGGCGGCGTGCAATTTTTTCACTCGCCACGGTGTGCACCCAGTCGAAGGACTCGGCCGCCTGGCGCGTCTTGTTGCTCTGGAGCGGCCCGACGAGGTGCCATTCGAGCTTCGGCAGCTCCCGCATCTTCTCGATGGCTTCCTGCACGTAATTTTCTCCAAAGGCATGCTGCCCGGCCGCGATCGCCTGTCCGAGAAGGGCGGCCGGATGCGTCTTCGAAACCGCGAGCAGCCGGACCGATTCGGGCGCGCGGCCGGCCGCCTGCGCGGCGGCGCGGATGCGACTTTTTACAGCTTGCAGGTTCTCCGCGATTGTTGCCATAATGGCCTGAATCCGCGAGAAAAAATAGCTCGCGCGCCTCGGGAGGATTGTAATGGATCTCACAGAGCTGCTCGCCTTCGTGGTGAAGAACAAGGCGTCGGACCTGCATTTGTCGTCCGGCCTGCCGCCCATGATCCGCGTGCATGGCGATGTGCGACGGATCAACGTGCCGCCCATGGAGCACAAGGACGTGCACGGGATGATCTACGACATCATGAGCGACGGGCAGCGGAAGTTCTACGAGGAAAACCTCGAGTGCGACTTCTCGTTCGCGGTGCCGAACCTGGCCCGCTTCCGCGTCAACGCGTTCGTGCAGAACCGGGGCGCGGCGGCGGTGATGCGGACCATCCCGTCGAAGATCCTCTCGCTCGAGGACCTGAAGGCGCCGAAGATCTTCGCCGAGATCGCCGACCAGCCGCGCGGCATCGTGCTGGTCACCGGCCCGACCGGCTCGGGCAAGTCCACCACGCTCGCCGCCATGGTCAACCACAAGAACGAGACCGAGCACGGCCACATCCTCACCATCGAGGACCCCATCGAGTTCGTGCACGAGTCGAAGAAGTGCCTGATCAACCAGCGCGAGGTCGGCCCGCACACCCTGTCGTTCTCCAACGCCCTGCGAAGCGCGCTGCGCGAGGACCCGGACGTGATCCTGGTCGGCGAGATGCGCGACCTCGAGACCATCCGCCTCGCGCTCTCCGGCGCGGAGACCGGCCATCTGGTGTTCGGCACGCTGCATACCTCCTCTGCGGCGAAGACGATCGACCGGATCGTCGACGTGTTCCCGGCGGCGGAGAAGGAAATGATCCGCGCCATGATCTCGGAATCGATCCGCGCCATCATTTCCCAGACCTTGCTCAAGACGAAGGACGGCTCGGGCCGCGTCGCGGCGCACGAGATCATGATCGGCACCCCGGCGATCCGCAACCTGATCCGCGAGAACAAGATTGCGCAGATGTACTCGGCGATCCAGACCGGGCGCAACATCGGCATGCAGACCCTCGACCAGAACCTGCAGGAGCTGGTGCAGAGGAACGTGATCTCCTCGGCCGAGGCCCGCGGCAAGGCCATGAACAAAGACAACTTCGCGGGATAACCGGAAGACACGGAAGCAGGAGAGCGCCCATGGAACGCGAACAGGCAACCAAGTTCATCTACGACCTTCTGCGCGCACTGATCGCGAAGAAGGGCTCCGACCTCTTCATCACCGCCGGCTTCCCGCCGGCGATGAAGATCGACAGCAAGATGACGCCGGTCTCGCAGACCGCGCTCACCGGCCAGCACACGGCGATGCTGGCGCGCTCGATCATGAACGACAAGCAGGCGGCCGAGTTCGAGGCGACCAAGGAGTGCAACTTCGCCATCGCCCCGGCCGGCATCGGCCGCTTCCGCGTCAACTGCTTCGTGCAGCAGGGCATGGTCGGCGCGGTGCTGCGCGTCATCACCACCTCGATCCCGAACTTCGAGGACCTGAAGCTCCCGCCGGTCCTGAAGGACGTGGCGATGACCAAGCGCGGCCTGGTGCTGTTCGTCGGCGGCACCGGCTCGGGGAAATCCACCTCGCTCGCCGCCCTGATCGGCTACCGCAACGAGAACTCGCACGGCCACATCATCACCATCGAGGACCCGGTCGAGTACGTCCACCCGCACAAGAACTGCGTGATCACCCAGCGCGAGGTCGGCGTCGACACCGACTCGTGGCACTCGGCCCTGAAGAACACCCTGCGCCAGGCCCCCGACGTGATCCTGATCGGCGAGATCCGCGACATGGAGGTGATGGAGCACGCCATCGCCTTCGCCGAGACCGGCCACCTGGCCCTGGGCACCCTGCACGCCAACAACTCCAACCAGGCGATGGACCGGATCATCAACTTCTTCCCGGAGCAGCGCCGCCACCAGCTCCTCATGGACTTGTCGCTCAACCTGAAGGCGGTCATTTCGCAGCGCCTGATCCCGCTGCGCGAGGGCAAGGGCCGCGCCGCCGCGATCGAGGTGCTGCTCAATTCCCCGCTGATCTCCGACCTGATCTTCAAGGGCGAGATCCACGGCATCAAGGAGATCATGAAGAAGTCGCGCGAGCTCGGCATGCAGACCTTCGACCAGGCGCTCTTCGACCTCTTCGAGAACGGCCGCATCAGCTACGAGGACGCGCTGCGCTTCGCCGACTCCACCAACGAGGTCCGCCTCAACATCAAGCTCAACAGCAAGATGGCCAAGGACAAGGACCTCAACAAGGGCATCGAGCACCTCGACATCGTCTAGCCACGCCGCCCGCTCAGGGCGCGCGCTATGTGGCTTGCCGGACAGACGCTGGCCCGCCTCGCCGCCACGCTAGGGCACTGCTCGATCTCCGGGCAATAGAGGGAGTCACCACAATGAAGAAAAGCCGAGGCGGACGAATGACCGCCGCCAAGAAGCGCGCCGCCAAGTCAGCCGGCGGCAAGGGCCTGATCAAGAACCGCAAGGCCGGCAAGAGAATCATGAAGACCTAGCGGCACCGGCCCGCCCGAACGGGGGGTCTAGAAGGGGCGCTCCGGCGCCCTTTTACTTTTCCGGCCGATCCAGCTGGAGATCTGAAAAGAGGAGACACATGAACAAACCACTCTCAGTTGCACTTCTTGCCGGAGGCATTCTGCTAATCATCTTCGGCGTCAATGCGTCGAACTCGTTTGGCTCGGACGTTTCTCGTTTCTTCACGGGTTCACCTACCGACAAAGCGATATGGATGATGGTTGGCGGCGTAGTCGCCTCCGTCGTCGGGCTGCTGGGGCTCATGCGGAAGGGAACAATATGATGAGCTTCGGATACGGCGGCATCGTTGGCCTCCTCATATTCGCCGGAGATATCTGGGCGATTATCAATATCTTTAAGAGCTCCGCTTCGAACGAGAAGAAGCTGATCTGGGTACTCGCAGTGGTGCTGCTGCCGTTGCTGGGCTTGATCCTCTGGTTTTTCCTTGGACCCAGAGATCGAAAGGCGTAACGCAATCGGACGGACACCAACGCGAGTGGTTTAGAAGGGGCGCTCCGGCGCCCTTTTACTTTTCGGGCCGCCCCGCGTCCAGCGGGCTCGCCACCCCGCGCCCGCCCTTGTTCAGCACGTGCGTGTAGATCATCGTTGTCGACACATCCGCGTGCCCGAGCAGCTCCTGCACCGTCCGGATGTCGTATCCGCGCTCGAGCAGATGGGTGGCGAAGGAATGGCGCAGCGTGTGGCAGCTCACGTGCTTCTCGATCCGCGCCGCGCGTGCCGCCTCCTTCACCCCGCGCGTCACGTAGTTCTCGTAGACGTGGTGGCGCCGGATCACCCCCGTCCGCGGATCCACGGACAGCTTGCCCGACGGAAAGACGAACTTCCATTTCCATTCGTACGCCGCGCGCGGGTACTTGCGCTCCAGCGCATCCGGCAGCTCCACGTCCCCATGCCCGGCGGCCACGTCGGCATCGTGCAATGCCCTGGCGACGACCAACTGCTTCTTCAGCGGCTCGACAAGCGACTGCGGAAGCATCGTCACGCGGTCCTTCGCGCCCTTCCCGTCCCGCACCAGGATCTGGCGATACTCGAAGTCGACGTCCTTCACCCGCAGCTTCAGGCACTCGGTCAGGCGCAGCCCCGCGCCATAGAGAAGGCTCGCCATCAGCCACTTCGTGCCGCGCATCGCCGCCAGCAGCCGGCGCACCTCGCCCACCGTCAGCACGGTGGGCAGCCGCGCGGGACGCTTCGATCGCTCGAGCTCATCCAGCCACGGCAACGGCTGCGCCAGCACCTCCTTGTAGAGGAAGAGGATCGCGGACAGCGCCTGGTTCTGCGTCGCCGAGGCAACGTTCCGCTCGCTCACCAGATGGTTCAGGAAACTCGTCACCTCGCCGGCGCCAAGATCCCTCGGGTGGCGCTTTCCGGAAAAGAAGATAAACCGCCGGATCCACCCCACGTACACCTGCTCCGTCCGGTAGCTGTAACCGCGCCGCCTCAGCGCATCCCTTACCTGCTCGAGTAAACGCGGCGGCTTAGCAGCACCATTCCCTAATACCTCCTCCACAATTCCCTCCTGAATTTGCCAGCCATTGGCCATCCGCGTAACGTATTGACGCAAGGGAGGGATGACATGTCATTTACATCCAGGCGCCTTACAAGCCGCCAGTTGTCACCTAATTTGTCAGCTAATTCACGTTAGTGCGCAACTTCGCGGACGCATGCACCCGTTTTTAATGCCCCTTGGCTTCTTGGCGCTTGGCGCGGTCTTTGTCGGTCTAGCGTGGTGGCTTCTGCACGAGTACCAAAAGGCGTTCGCGGTGGACCCAGTATCGGTCATGTCGCTCGAGGTATTCGGCCAACTGCTTCGGCTAGGTGGTCCAGGCTATGTCGCGATGGTGGTGCTTGTCGCAGGCGTACTTCTCCTTCTAGCGGGTGTCGCGCTCTTGCTAATGGTCGCGTGGATAATGGCGCAACCGCTTCTGCAGTCCGTATGGGGGTTCTTCTATGTCTAGGCACCCATTGCGCACTAACAGCGCGTTGTTGACCGACGCCTTCAGCTCGCTTCGCTGCGCATGCAGCGCGGCAAAACGCGGACGTTAGACGGCACTCCCAATGACCGATAACGAACGATCGACGATGAAGTTAACCCTGCCGCTCGCTTCGTGGTTTTCGTGTTCGCCATCGTCTTCTACTCGCTTGCCACGGCGGCCTATTTTCACGAACCAGCCGGATTCACCACGCCCGTCTACCTCCTTGGCGGCGTAGGCAGCGCATTTATGCTGATGGCGCTCTTTGGCAGTCAGGGCGCATGCGACGCCACGGTTCACACGCTGACATTGGGTGTTTTGTGATCCCAGTGCTGGCGTTGCCGTCTAACAGCGCGTTGGTGTCCGACGCGTTAGGCTTGCAGCTATGCCGCAAGCACCGCGCGGCACAACGCGGACTATAAGGACTTCCCCAGCGCTGCAACGGCGCTGCGTGCGACGTAAGAAGGTCTGACTGCGTCACTATAAACGGCCTGTTTGCGAGCGAACTTGGCGCTCTGGCCCCGATGAAAGCCGCACGCCCGGACCTCGATCGTTAGTCGGCCTTGTTACTGCGGCCGTCGCGTTTTGCAGGCTCTCCGGGCGTCGGTCTGACCGTTACGTCATCAGCTTTGCAGTGCAACTTGTGTTTACGTCAACCGATAGCGAGCTCCTGGCCCCTGGCGAGCAGCGCCCAGGCGATCCTCGCATTCTTGTTCGCGATTGCAACGAGCGTGCGGTAGTAGCCGCGACGATCCTGCAGCCTCAGCGCCCAGCGCGACAGCCGATCCTCATGGCCCGCCGCGGTGTGCAGGACCGAGCGCGCACCTTGGACCAGCAGATTGCGAAGGTAGGCGTCGCCGCGCTTGCTGATGTGGCCCAGGCGCGCCTTGCCGCCGCTGGAGTACTGGCTCGGCACGAGGCCGATCCAGGCGGCGAACTGCCGGCCGTTCTTGAACTCTCGTGCGTTGCCGACCGTGGCAACAATCGCCAGCGCCGTCGTGGCACCGATGCCGCGGATCCGCATGAGCCGTCGCGCCGGCTCGCAGAGCCGCGCCTGCGCTTCGATCTCACGGTCGTAGGCATCGATTCGCCCATCGAGCAGGCGCAGCTGCTCGAGCAGGTCACCAATGGCTGGCCGGGCGAGTTCCGGAAGGGCCTCGGCCGCCTGCGCCGCCTGGCGGCGCACCGTGACCGAGCGCAGCGGCAGGACCACGCCGAACTCGGCCATCAATCCGCGCAGCCGGTTGATGATGGCGGTGCGCTCCACCACGAAGCCATGGCGCACCCGATGCATCGCGAGCAGCGCCTGCTGCTCGGCGCTCTTTACCGGCA
>CBDDRX010000005.1:0-30920 GCA_965233165.1 uncultured bacterium
ACCATCTGCGAGCGCGGCCTCGAGGCCTCGCCGACCGGGGAGCTCTTGATCGAGGAGTCGCTCATCGGCTGGAAGGAGTTCGAGATGGAGGTCGTCCGCGACAAGGCGGACAACTGCATCATCGTCTGCTCGATCGAGAACCTCGACCCGATGGGCGTGCATACCGGGGACTCGATCACGGTCGCCCCGGCCCAGACGCTCACCGACAAGGAGTACCAGGTGATGCGCGACGCCTCGATCGCGGTGCTGCGCGAGATCGGCGTCGACACCGGCGGCTCGAACGTCCAGTTCGCGATCAACCCGGACGACGGCCGGATGGTGGTGATCGAGATGAACCCGCGCGTGTCGCGCTCGAGCGCGCTCGCGTCCAAGGCGACCGGTTTCCCGATCGCCAAGGTCGCGGCGAAGCTCGCCATCGGCTACACGCTGGACGAGATCGCGAACGACGTGACCGGCGGCGCGACGCCGGCCTCGTTCGAGCCGGCCATCGACTACGTGGTCACCAAGGTCCCGCGCTTCGCCTTCGAGAAGTTTCCCCAGGCGAACGACCGCCTGACGACGCAGATGAAGTCGGTGGGCGAGGTGATGGCGATCGGCCGCACCTTCCAGGAGTCGTTCCAGAAGGCGCTGCGCGGCCTCGAGGTCGGGGTCGACGGCCTCAACCAGCGCACGCGCGACCGCGAGACGCTCGAGCGCGAGCTCGGCGAGCCCGGCCCGGAGCGCATCTGGTACGTCGGCGACGCGTTCGAGAACGGCTTCACGCTCGAGGAAGTCCATCGCCTCACGCACATCGACCCGTGGTTCCTCGACCAGATCCAGGAAATCGTCGAGCTCGAGATGGCGCTGGACGACCAGAAGCTCGAGGACATCGATGCCGCGACCCTTCTCAAGCTGAAGCGCAAAGGCTTCTCCGACCGCCGTCTGGCCTATCTGTTCAACACCCGGGAACAGCTGGTCCGGAAGAAAAGGCATGCCCTCGGCATCCGGCCCGTCTACAAGCGCGTCGACACCTGCGCCGCGGAATTCGCGACGCGCACCGCCTACCTGTACTCCACCTACGAGGAGGAGTGCGAGGCGGAGCCCACCGACCGGAAGAAGGTCATGGTCCTGGGCGGCGGCCCGAACCGGATCGGCCAGGGGATCGAGTTCGACTACTGCTGCGTGCATGCGTCGCTGGCGCTGCGCCAGGACGGCTTCGAGACCATCATGGTCAACTGCAACCCGGAGACGGTCTCCACCGACTACGACACCTCCGACCGGCTGTACTTCGAGCCGCTGACGCTCGAGGACGTGCTCGAGATCGTCGACAAGGAGAAGCCCTGGGGCGTGATCGTGCAGTACGGCGGCCAGACGCCGCTCAAGCTCTCGCGCGAGCTCGCCGAGGCCGGCGTGCCGATCATCGGCACCAGCGCCGAATCGATCGACGTCGCCGAGGACCGCGAGCGCTTCCAGAAGCTGGTGCACCAGCTGAAGCTGCTCCAGCCGCCCAACCGCACCGCGCGCTCGGCCGCGGCGGCGATCAAGCTCGCCGAGGAGATCGGCTACCCGGTGGTCGTGCGGCCGAGCTACGTGCTCGGCGGCCGGGCGATGGAGATCGTCCACTGGCAGGCCGACCTCGAGCGCTACATGCGCGAGGCGGTCAAGGTGTCGAACGACTCGCCGGTGCTGATCGACCGCTACCTGTCGGACGCCATCGAGGTGGACGTCGACTGCGTGTCCGACGGGAAGAGCGTGTTCATCGGCGGCATCATGGAGCACGTCGAGCAGGCGGGCGTGCACTCGGGCGACGCCGCCTGCTGCCTGCCGCCGCACTCGCTGTCGCCCGCCCTGGAGGACGAGCTGCGCCGCCAGACCGAGGTGATGGCGAAGGCCCTCAAGGTGACCGGCCTAATGAACGTCCAGTACGCGATCCAGCAGGACCGCATCTACGTCCTCGAGGTCAACCCGCGCGCATCGCGGACCGTGCCCTACGTCTCCAAGGCGATCGGCCTGCCGCTCGCGATGATCGGGGCGCGCTGCATGGCCGGGAAGTCGCTCGCCGAGCAGGGGTGCACGGAAGAAGTGCGGCCGCCGTACTTCTCGGTCAAGGAGGCGGTGTTCCCGTTCACCAAGTTCCCCGGCGTCGATCCCATCCTCGGCCCGGAGATGAAGTCGACCGGCGAGGTGATGGGCGTGGGGAACACGTTCGGCGAGGCGTTCGTGAAGTCGCAGCTCGCCGCTGGCGTGAAGCTGCCGAAAGGCGGCCGGGCGTTCATCAGCGTGCGCGACCCGGACAAGGCCGCCGCGGTCGAGGTGGCCCGCGACCTGAAGGAGCTGGGGTTCACGCTGCTCGCGACACGCGGCACGGCGGATGTCTTCAAGGCGCACGGGATCGAGGCAACGGTGGTGAACAAGGTGGCCGAGGGCCGGCCGCACATCGTCGACATGATCAAGAACGGCGACGTCGCCTTCATCGTCAATACCAGCGACGCCAGCCGGACCTCCGCATCGGACTCCCGGGCAATCCGGATCACGGCGCTGGCTCGTCGCGTGACGTACTACACGACCGTGGCCGGCGCGAAGGCGGCGTGCGCGGGCATGAAGCACCTCGCCGAGCTCGAGCCCTACCGCCTGCAGGACCTCCATGCGAGGTTGCACAAGGCGGCGCGGCCTGCTGCAGTAACATCCTGACATGCCGAAGACGCCCATGACCCTGCGCGGGGCCGAGCTGCTGCGCGAGGAGCTGCACCGCCTGAAGACCGTCGAGCGGCCGGCCAACTCGACCGCGATCGCCGAAGCGCGCGCGCACGGCGACCTGTCGGAGAACGCCGAGTACCACGCGGCGCGCGAACGCGCCGGCTTCATCGAGGGCCGCATCTCCGAGCTCGAGAGCAAGATCGGCAACGCGCAGGTCATCGACCCGAAGCTCGTCGATGCGGACGGGCGCTGCGTGTTCGGCGCGACCGTCGATGTCGAGGGGCCGGACGGCGAGGCCGCGACCTGGCAGATCGTCGGCGAGGACGAGGCCGACATCAAGGCGGGGCGCATCTCGGTCAGCTCGCCCATCGCGCGCGCCCTCATCGGCAAGGAGTCCGGCGAGTCGGTCGACGTGCAGACGCCCGGCGGCGTGAAGCGCTACGAGATCCTCGACGTCCGCTACGAGTAGCGAGAAGCGGCAGGGCTGATCATTCCGGCGTGACGTAGGCGGCGGTGATCCCGCCGTCGACGAGGAACTCGGTGCCGGTCACGTAGGACGACTCGTCGGAGGCGAGCCACAGCGCCGCCTGGGCGATTTCTTTCGCCTCGCCGAAGCGCCCCATCGGGATCTGCACGAGGCGGCGCTGCTTCTTCGCCTCGGTGTCGAGGAACTTCATCAGCAGCTCGGTGCGCAGCGGGCCGGGACAGAGGGCGTTGACGCGGATGTTCTCGCGCGCGTGGATGACCGCGAGCTCGCGGCTCATCGCCAGGACGGCGCCTTTGCTGGCGGTATAGGCGATCTGCGGCGTGGCGGCGCCCAGGCGCGCGACGAACGACGCGGTGTTGATGATCGAGCCGCCGCCTGCGCGCTTGAGCGCCGGGATGCCGTACTTGCAGCCGAGGAACACGCCCTTGGCGTTCACGTCGAGCGTGAGGTCCCAGACGCTCTCGTCCGTGGAAACGGCGTCGTCATCCTTGCCGTGCATGATCCCTGCGTTGTTGAAGAGGACGTTCAGCTTGCCGAATGCCTTCTCCGCGGCGGCCACCATGGCTTGGCAATCGGCGGCTTTCGACACGTCCGCCTTTACATGGATGGATTTCTCCAGCGCGGCGCCGGTCTCCCGTGCCGCGTCTTCATTGAGGTCCACGCAGACGACGGCGGCGCCTTCCCTGGCGAACAGCAGCGCGGCCTCGCGACCGATCCCGCTCCCGGCGCCCGTAATGAGCGCCACCTTGTCCTTCAGCCGCATTCAGATCCTTTCGAAGTACCGGGACCGCTCCCAGTCGGTGACGGCACTGTTGAAAGCGGCCATTTCGCTGCGGAAGAAATGCGCGTAGTGCTCGACGACCTCCTCGCCGAACGCACCTTTCGCGAAGTCGCTGCTCGCGAAGCGCTCGGTCGCCTCGGCGAGCGTGTAGGGGACCCGCGGCAGGTCCTTGGCGGCGTACACGTCCCCGCGAAAGCACTCCGGCGGCTCGATGCGGTGGGCGATGCCGTCCATGCCGGAGGCGAGGACGGCGGCGAAGGCGAGGTAGGGATTGCAGTCGGCGCCCGGGATGCGGCATTCGATGCGCAGTCCCGGGCCGTCGCCGACGATGCGGAAGCCGGCGGTGCGGTTGTCGTAGCTCCAGGCGATGCGCGTCGGCGCCCAGGATGCATCGACGAAGCGCTTGTAGGAGTTCACCGTCGGCGCATAGAAGGGCATCACGTCCGGCACATGGGCCATCCAGCCGCCGAGGAACCAGCGGAAGACGTCGTTGCCCTTCTCGAACGCAGGCTTGCCGCCCCGCCAGAGGCTGAAATGGATGTGGCAGCTCGACCCTGCCTGGCCGTGGAACGGCTTCGCCATGAAGGTCACGCTGAGGCCCGCGCGGTCGGCGAGCTCCTTGAGGCATTGCTTGAAGACGACGTGCCGGTCGGCCATGTCGAGCGCCGCGGCGAAGCGCACGTTGATCTCGTGCTGTCCCTTGCCCCACTCGCCCTTCGAGGTCTCGACCGGTACGCCCGACCGGGCGAGATGCCGGCGCACGGCGCCGTGGAAGTCCTCGGTCCGCGCGCCCTGGAGGAGGTGGTAGTCCTCGAGGTACCAGCCGGCCGGCTCCAGGTCGCGATAGCCGGCGCGCGCCGCGTCGCGGTAGCTCGTGCGGAAGAGGTAGTGCTCGAGCTCGGTGGCCGCGTAGGCCTCCAGGCCGGCCGCGCGCACGACGTCGATCTGGCGGCGCAGGAGCGAGCGCGGCGCGACGGCGATGAGCTCGTGGGTCTTCTCGCTCTTCAGGTCGCAGAGCACGAACGCGGTGCGGTCGAGCCAGCTCGCCACGCGCAGCGTCGCGAGGTCCGGGACCATGTGGAAGTCGCCGTACCCGAGCGCCCAGTTCGCGAAGCGGTAGCCCGGGACCGGCTCCATTTCCATGTCGACGGTCAGCAGGTAGTCGCAGGCGTGGCCGCCGCCCTGGACGACGTCGTCGACGAACATCCCGGCATCGAAGCGCTTGCCGAGCAGGCGGCCGTAGTGGTCGGTAAAGCCGGCGACGACCGTGTCGATCTCGCCGCGCGAGACGCGTCCGCGCAAGTCCTCGAGGGGGAGGAGACCCGGCGGCACGCCTTTGGGATCGCTCACGCCCCAGCTTAGGCCGGGGAATGTGAAGCGAATGTGACGTCAGTCCGGTTCGGGTTTCTTGCGGTAGATCACGAAAACCTTGCCCACGTGCTGCACCGGCTCGGCGCCCGTGCGGGCGCAGATCTCGTCGAAGGCCGCGGCCCGCTGGTGACGGTCCATCGCACCCGCACGAATCTTGAGGAGCTCATGCGCCTTCAGGGCGAAATCGATCTCCCGCACCACGGCGTCGGTCAAACCCTTGCCTCCGATGGAGACGACGGGCTCCAGCGGATGAGCCTTGGCTTTGAGCGCCTTGCGTTCGGCCGAAGTCAGCATGGCTCACATTCTAGTGACGTGTCGCCGGGCGAGGACGAGGCAGCCGATGCCCGCGGCAGTCAGGAGCGCCAGCAGGGCGAACCCCGCGCCGTAGGAGAGGCCGGCGCGCTCGTGAAACTGCGCGAAAAGGGAAGGCACGATGACCACGCCAGCGTAGGTGAAGAACAGGCTGCCGCCGGTCGCCGCGCCGATGTCGCGAGGCGCCTGGCGGGCGATGACGGCCATGAACACGCCGTTCCAGCCGATCGCGCTGAACCCGAACAGCGCGCCCGCGAGCACGATCGCCCAGAGCGGCCATCCCGGCGCGATCGCCGCGGTCGCGAGCGCGCCGGCCACGCCGACGCAGCCGTTGGCGATCAGCGCGAGCGTCCCCGAGCGCAGGCGATCGGCAATCCAGCCCCAGGCGAGGCGCCCGGCCGCGCCGGCGGCGTGCGTGACCGCGAGCAGCGTCCCGGCGAGCACGAGCTGCAGGTGGACTTCCTCGACGAGGAAGGTGACGAGGAACCCGGACAGGCACAGCTGGACCGCCGAATAGAGGAGCGAGCAGAACGCCAGCCAGCGCAACACCTTGTTCCCCCAGATCAGGGAGAGGCTGCCGAGCGGGTTGACGAAGAGGGGGGCGGCCCGCTCGCGGTCGTCGTCCCATTGCGCGCGCTTCGGCTGCAAGAATGCGCTGAAGGCGATCGCGAGCAGCGCGCAGGCCGTGAGCGCCAGGCGCCATCCGGCGGCGAGCGTGAGAGGCGGCATCATCACCCCCGCGACGACCGCGCCGATCGGCACGCCGCACTGCTTGATGGAGAAGATCAGGTTCATGTGGCGCGTCGTCGGCGCGCGCGAAAGAAGGTGGGACGCGGCGGGATTGGTGATGCCGTAGCCCCAGCCCATCACCAGGGCGCCGGCCGCAAGCGCGGGGAGCGTCCCGAGCGCCGAGAGGGCGCAGCCTGCGCCGATGAGCCAGAGCGCGAGCTGGCTGGTGCGCGCAGCGCCCAGGCGCCGGACGAACCCGCCGCCCAGCAACGCCGTCATCATGGCGCCGAAGAACGAGAGGCCGACCTGGTAGCCGATGAGCGCCGCGCTCGTCTGGAGATCCTCCGCCGCCTTCGGCGCGACGGCGGCGAGCGCGAGGATGCCGAGCGTGGCGAGCGCCTGCGTCGTCGTGGTGAAGAACAGGACCGGGACGACGGGCAGGGCGCGGGGCACGCGCGATTATCATTCAGGCATGGCCAAGTCGAGCAAGCAGTGGCTGCGCCGCCACGTCACGGACCCGTACGTGCGCAAGGCGAAGGAGCAGGGCTTCCGATCGCGCGCCGCTTTCAAGCTTCTCGAGCTCGACGCGAAGGAGAAGCTGTTCGGCCCCGGGAGCTTCGTCGTCGACCTGGGCGCGGCGCCGGGCGGATGGTCCCAGGTCGCGGCACGCAAGGTCGGCACGCGCGGCCGCGTCCTGGCCATTGATTTGCTGCCCGTCGACCCCATTACAGGAGTAACGGTCCTCCGGGCCGATTTCCGGGAAAGTGTCCTCATCGAGAGCCTAAACGGGGCGAAGGCGGACGCCGTGCTGTGCGACGTCTCGCCGAACATGTCGGGCATCCCCCTCGTCGACCAGGCGCGGGCCCTCGAGCTCGCGGGCGCGGCAATCGACTTTTCCGTCAATGCCTTGAAGCCGGAGGGCGTTTTCGTGGTCAAGGCGTTCCAGGGGCAGGCCTTCGACGAGCTGATGCGACGCCTGAAGACGTCGTTCTCTAAGGTGAAAGTCGTAAAACCCGCGGCCTCGCGGGGTGAATCCGCGGAAACTTATGTCGTCGCCAGGAGTCTGTTGAGTAGTGGCAAAACCACGTAAGATCAGATTGTTGCCGCTGAATGCTTCCCCGCTGCAGGTCCCACTAGGAGTGCGTCCTTGAACAACATGCTCAAGAACCTGGTCATCTGGCTCGTCATCGGGCTGGTGCTCATGACCGTGTTCAACCAGTTCAACACCCGCCAGGCGGCGCAGGCGCCGATGGAGTACTCGCAGTTCCTGGAGGAAGTGAAGGCCGGGCGGATTGCCAAGGTCACCATCGAAGGCCGCCAGCTGAAGGCGCAGACCGTCGAGGGCAAGCGCGTCACCAGCTACTCGCCCGGCGACATCTGGCTGGTCTCGGATCTCCTCAAGTACGGCGTGAAGGTGGAGGCGAAGCCCGAAGAGGAGCCGTCGCTCCTCATGAACATCTTCGTCTCCTGGTTCCCGATGCTGCTGCTGATCGGCGTGTGGATCTTCTTCATGCGCCAGATGCAGGGCGGCGGGCGGGGCGGCGCGTTCTCGTTCGGCAAGTCGCGCGCGCGCATGATGGACGAGTCGACCAACACGGTCACCTTCGCCGACGTCGCCGGCTGCGAGGAAGCGAAGGAGGAGGTCTCCGAGCTGGTCGACTTCCTGCGCGACCCGACCAAATTCCAGAAGCTCGGCGGCCGCATTCCGCGCGGCGTCCTGATGGTCGGCAACCCCGGCACCGGCAAGACGCTGCTCGCGCGCGCCATCGCCGGCGAAGCCAAGGTTCCGTTCTTCTCGATTTCCGGCTCCGACTTCGTCGAGATGTTCGTCGGCGTGGGCGCCGCCCGCGTGCGCGACATGTTCGAGCAGGCGAAGAAGCACGCGCCGTGCATCGTGTTCAACGACGAGATCGACGCGGTCGGCCGCCAGCGCGGCGCGGGCCTGGGCGGCGGCAACGACGAGCGCGAGCAGACGCTGAACCAGCTGCTGGTGGAGATGGACGGCTTCGAGGCGACGATGGGCGTGATCGTCATCGCCGCGACCAACCGGCCGGACGTGCTCGACCCGGCGCTGCTGCGCCCCGGTCGTTTCGATCGCCAGGTCGTCGTGCCTCTGCCGGACATCAGGGGTAGGGAAGAAATTCTGAAAGTCCATATGCGCAAGGTGCCGCTCGCGCCGGACGTGAAGCCGGACATCATTGCGCGCGGCACGCCGGGCTTCTCCGGCGCCGACCTGGCGAACCTGGTGAACGAGGCGGCCCTCTTCGCCGCGCGCCAGAGCAAGCGCCTGGTGGACATGGACGACTTCGAGCGCGCCAAGGACAAGATCATCATGGGCGCCGAGCGCCGCTCGATGGTCATGCCCGAGGAGGAGCGCCGCAACACGGCGTACCACGAGTCGGGCCACGCGGTGGTCGCGCGGCTGCTGCCGAAGACCGACCCGGTGCACAAGGTGACGATCATCCCGCGCGGCCGCGCGCTGGGCGTCACCATGCAGCTTCCGACCGAGGATCGCTACAGCCAGGACCGCACGCGCCTGCTCAGCATGATCTCGGTGCTGTTCGGCGGCCGGATCGCCGAGGAGCTGTTCATGCAGCAGATGACCACCGGCGCATCGAACGACTTCGAGCGCGCGACCGAGATCGCGCGCCGCATGGTGACGCAGTGGGGCATGTCCGACGAGCTCGGGACGATGGTGTATGGCGAGAACGAGGGCGAGATCTTCCTCGGCCGCGCGGTGACCACGCACAAGAACGTCTCGGAGGCGACGATGCAGAAGGTCGACGCCGAGATCCGCCGCATCATCGACCAGCAGTACCGCGCCGCGCGCAAGCTGCTCGAGGACAACCGCGACAAGGTCGAGGCGATGGCCAAGGCGCTGCTCGAGTGGGAGACCATCGACGCGGACCAGATCGGCGACATCATGGAAGGCCGGCCGCCGCGCCCGCCCAAGCCGCCGGCCGCCTCCCAGGCAGCGGCGAAGCCGCCGGCCACGGGCGGCACCGAAGGCGCCGCCGCCCCGACGCCTGCGGCCTAGCGGCCCTTCCGGCGAAAAGTCTCCCGCCCTGCGGTGCGGGAGATTTTTTTTCGATCGGGAGAAACCGCTCATCATGGGCGTGGTGAACGTCACGCCCGACTCCTTCTCGGACGGCGGCCGGTTCGAGACCGCGGAAGCCGCGATCGCGCATGCGATCCAGCTGGCGGAGGAAGGTGCCGACATCCTCGACGTCGGCGGCGAGTCGACGCGACCCGGAGCAGCTCCGGTAACCACGGAAGAAGAGCTGCGGCGGGTGCTCCCGGTGGTCCGGCAGCTGCGCGACATGCCGGTCTCGGTAGATACACGCAACCCGGCGGTCATGCGAGCCGCGCTCGATTTCGGCGCTTCGATGATCAACGACGTCGAGGCGCTCACGGGGCCGGGCGCGCTGGAAGCGGTTGCGAAATCAGACTGCGCCGTCTGCCTCATGCACAAGAAGGGCGAGCCGGCGACGATGCAAAAGGACCCTCGCTACGATGACGTCGTCGCGGAGGTTTTCGGGTTTCTGAAGGAGAGAGTCGAAGCCTGCGTCAAAGCCGGGGTCGCCAGGGATCGCATCGTGGTCGATCCCGGTTTCGGGTTCGGCAAGACTCTGGAGCACAATCTGGCCCTCCTGAAGCGCCTGGACGAGCTGCGGGCATTGGATGTCCCGCTGCTGGCCGGCTGGTCGCGCAAGTCGTCGCTCGGCAAGCTCACCGGCCGGCCCGATTTGAAAGAGGCGGGGGAGCGGCTGCCGGCGAGCCTGGCGATGGCTTTGCTCTCCCTGCAGCGCGGGGCGAGAATATTGAGGGTGCACGACGTGCGCGAGACGCGCGACGTGGTGCGAATCTGGGAGGCGCTCGAGGCCGCATGAGTCGCAAGTATTTCGGGACGGACGGCGTGCGCGGGACGGTGGGGCAGAGCCCCATGACGCCCGATTTCGTGATGCGCCTGGGCTACGCGGCCGGCAAGGTGCTTGCAGGCCAGGAATCCCACCCCGCGGTGCTGATCGGCAAGGACACGCGCATCTCGGGCTACATGGTCGAATCCGCCCTCGAGGCGGGGTTCTCGGCGGCCGGGGTCGACGTGCACATGACCGGGCCGGTCCCCACGCCGGCGGTCGCCTACCTTACGCGCGCGCTGCGCCTGACGGCGGGGGTGGTGATCAGCGCCTCGCATAATCCCTACCAGGACAACGGCATCAAGTTCTTCTCCGGCGACGGCTTCAAGCTCCCCGACGAGATCGAGGCGGCGATCGAAACCGAGATGGAGAAGGCGATGGGCTGCAACCCGGCCGCCAAGCTGGGCAAGGTGCGCCGCCGCGAGGACGCCGGCTCGCGCTACATCGAGTTCTGCAAGTCCACGTTCCCCGGCGAGCTCGACTTGAAGGGCATGCGGATCGTCGTCGATTGCGCGCACGGCGCGGCGTACGCGATCGCGCCGAGCGTGTTCCACGAGCTCGGCGCGGACGTCGTGCCGATCGGCGTGAAGCCCGACGGGATGAACATCAACGCGGGCTTCGGCGCCACGGCGCCCCAGGCCCTGCAGAAAACGGTTTCCTCTGAAAAAGCCGACCTGGGCATTGCCCTCGACGGCGACGGCGACCGGGTGCTCATGACCGACGCCGAAGGACGGCTCTACGACGGCGACCAGCTCCTCTATGCCGTGGCGCGGCACCGCGCCGGCAAGGAGAAGGTTCGCGGGGTCGCCGGGACGCTCATGACCAACCTCGCGTTCGAGAACGCGATGGCCCGGCTCGGCATCCCGTTCGCGCGCGCGAAGGTGGGCGACCGCTACGTGCTCGAGCTCCTGCGCGAGAAAGGCTGGCAGCTCGGCGGAGAGAACTCCGGCCACCTCATCTGCCTCGACAAGCACACCACCGGCGACGGCATCGTGTCGGCGCTGCAGGTCCTGCACGCGGTTCGCGAATCCGGGCGCACGCTCGCCGAGCTCACCGCCGAGCTGGTGATGTATCCGCAGGTGCTGCTCAACGTGGCGGTGCCGCGCGGCTTCGACTGGAGGGCGCACGGCGCCATCGCGAAGGCGCAGCAATCGGCCGAGCAGGCCCTGAACGGCAGGGGCCGCGTGCTGCTGCGTCCGTCCGGCACGGAGCCGGTGCTGCGCGTGATGGTCGAGGGAGAGCCGAAGGACGCGATCGAGTCGGCCGCGCTTGCCATCGCCGAGGCAGTCCGGCGGGCGGCCGCGGCCTAGAAGGCACCGCGGGCGCCGCACGATGGAGGATGTCGATCCCGGCGTGCTATCGAGGCACGCTCGGCGGTCGAGCATCTCCACGGTGCAGCAGCGTTGTCACTTTAATCCTCCTTTGTGACGCTTCCGGGACCCGCGCATGATCGTCACGGCCGATAGCGTTACGCAGCTCGCGCAGGTCGCCGCGCAAGTCCTCGTCACCGGCTCCCACGGGGGCCGGGTCGCGGCTTGCTACGCCGCGCAGGCCGGCGTGCGAGCGGTGATCTTCCACGACGCGGGCCTCGGCAAGGACGAGGCCGGAGTGGCCGGGCTCGCGCTCCTGGAGGCGGCCGGGATCGCCGCCGCGGCCGTGGGGCACGCGAGCGCGCGCATCGGCGACGGCGCGGATGTCCTCGCGCGCGGCATCGTCAGCCGCTGCAACGCCCCGGCAGCGCGCTGCGGCGTGCGGATCGGCCAGCGCTGCCACGACGCGGCCGTGTGCCTGTGCGCCGCCCCCGTCTCGCGAAGCGCGCTGCCGCCACAGCAGGAGGGGCGCTACGTGCTTGCCGAAGGCGTCGTGGGTTGCGATTCCGTTGGCCAGCTCGTCCCCGGCGACGCCGGTCGCGTCCTCGTGATCGGATCGCACGCTTCCCTGCACGGGGGGCGGCCCGACACCGCGCTCCCCGTCCGGGCGGCGCTCGCGGTGTTTCATACGGGCGGCGGCGACTGCTCGCGGCTTCCGGTGCTTGACATGCGAGGCGTCCCTGCGGCCGCGGTCGAAGGATCAAGCGCGCGGATCGGCGATGCCAGGTCGCTTTGGGAGAGCGGAATGCTGGCGGTGGCGAATCGCGCTGCGGAACGGGCGGGCGTCGCGTCCGGGATGAGCGTGCAAGCCGCCGCCCGGGCCCTAATACAGTAAAATTCAACGTTTTACGGGCGATGGCGAGATGACGCGGACGCGGCTGGTTGCCGGCAACTGGAAGATGAACGGCAGCCGCTCCGCGAACCGGGCCCTCCTCGAGGCAGTCCAGGCGGGTATCGCCGGGCTGGGCGGCATGGAATGCGCGGTGTGCGTGCCGTTTCCATACCTTTGCGATGTGGCCGAGCAGTTGCGCGGCGGCGCCATCGCGTGGGGTGCGCAGAACGTGAGCGAGCACCCGAAGGGAGCGTTTACCGGCGAGGTTTCGGCGGCGATGCTCGCGGAGTGGGGATGCCGTTACGTTCTCGTCGGGCATTCCGAGCGGCGGCAGATCTTCGGCGAGACCGATGCGCAGGCGGCCGCGAAGTTTGGCGCGCTCCTGGATGCGAAGCTGGTTCCGATCCTCTGTGTCGGCGAGACGCTCGAGGAGCGGGAGCAGGGCCGGACGGAAAAGGTGCTGGCGAGGCAGCTCGACGAAGTGCTGGCCACGACCGGGATCGAGGCCTTCTCCGGCGCGGTCGTCGCCTACGAGCCGGTCTGGGCGATCGGCACGGGGCGCACCGCGACGCCGCAGCAGGCGCAGGAAGCGCATGCCTTCATCCGGCGGCGCATCTTCAAGGGCACGCGCATCCTGTACGGCGGCAGCGTGAAAGCGGACAACGCGCAGGCGATCTTCGCGATGCCGGACGTGGATGGCGGATTGATCGGCGGAGCCTCGCTGGTGGCGCAGGAATTCCTGGCCATCTGCCGGGCGGCCGCCTCGAGAGCAGCGGAAAGGATCGAGTAATGGGCGTCTGGACCAACATTCTGATCATCGTGCACGTGCTGGTGGCGCTGACCATCATCGGCCTGGTGCTCCTGCAGCACGGCAAGGGCGCGGACATGGGCTCCGGGTTCGGCGGCGGCGCCTCGAGCAGCCTGTTCGGCGCGACCGGCTCGGCGAACTTCCTCTCTCGCGCCACCGCCGCCCTTGCGACGGTCTTCTTCGTGCTGAGCCTCGTGCTCGCGTACCTCGCGACCAACCAGCCGCGCGAATCGGGTAGCGTCGTGGACCGCGTGCAGAGGAAGGCGGTGGAGAAGCAGGCCGACAAGGCCGGCGCGCCCGCCGCCGAGACGAAGACGGAGAAACCGGACGCGGCGGAGACGCCGCCCGCGGGGGGCCGGCAGGTACCGCAGTAACTTTTTGGGGGATAATTCGAAGCTCGCCCACGTGGTGAAATTGGTAGACACGCTAGCTTGAGGGGCTAGTGGCCTAAACAGCCGTAGCAGTTCGAGTCTGCTCGTGGGCACCAGATCTATGCTCGCAGAATACTTCCCGATTCTGCTGTTCATCGCCGTCGGCCTGGCGGTCGGCGTCGTGCCCATGGTCCTGGGCAAGCTGCTCGGCCCGAACCGGCCCGACGCCGAGAAGCTCTCGCCCTACGAGTGCGGCTTCGAGGCGTTCGAGGACGCGCGCATGAAGTTCGACGTGCGCTACTACCTGGTGGCGATCCTGTTCATCCTGTTCGACCTCGAGATCGCCTTCCTTTTTCCCTGGGCGAGCGTGATCAACGATATCGGCATGGCCGGGTTCGCCTCGATGATGGTCTTTCTCACCATCCTCGTCGTGGGGTTCGTCTACGAGTGGATGAAAGGGGCCCTCGAGTGGGAGTAGAAGGCAAGTGGGCATAGAAGGCACTCTGACGCAGGGCTTCGTCACGGCGAAGCTGGATGCGGTTATCAACTGGACGCGCACCGGATCGCTGTGGCCGATGACCTTCGGCCTCGCCTGCTGCGCGGTCGAGATGATGCACGCGGGCGCGGCGCGCTACGACCTGGACCGCTTCGCCATCGTCTTCCGGCCCAGCCCGCGCCAGTCCGACGTGATGATCGTCGCCGGCACGCTGTGCAACAAGATGGCGCCTGCGCTGCGCAAGGTCTACGACCAGATGGCCGAGCCGCGCTGGGTGATCTCGATGGGTTCCTGCGCGAACGGCGGCGGCTACTACCACTATTCCTACTCCGTCGTGCGCGGCTGCGACCGCATCGTGCCGGTCGACGTGTACGTGCCGGGCTGCCCCCCCACCGCGGAAGCGCTGCTCTACGGCATCGTGCAGCTGCAGAACAAGATCAAGCGCACCAACACCATCGCCCGATGACGCCGCGGCTGCAACGGTTGTTCGATGCTCTTTCCCAAGGGAATTTTTCTCCCCGGGAAAGACTGAACGAGCTCACCATCGAAATACCGGCGGGGGAATACCGGGCGGGCTGCGAAAAGCTTGCCAGCGATGCCGCATTCGGCTTCGAGCAGCTCGTCGACCTGTGCGGGGTCGACTACGGCGCCTATGCCGATGAGCCGCGGCAGGGGCCTCGCTTCGCGGTCGTCCTCCACCTCCTGTCGGTGAAGAACAACTGGCGCGTGCGGGTGCGCGCGTTCTGCGCCGAGGACGAGTTTCCCGTCATCGATTCGCTGGTCGAGGTCTGGCCGGCGGCGAACTGGTACGAGCGCGAGGCCTTCGACCTGTACGGCATCATGTTCACGGGACATCCGGACCTGCGCCGCATCCTGACCGACTACGGGTTCGTCGGCCATCCGTTCCGCAAGGACTTCCCGCTCTCCGGCCACGTCGAGATGCGCTACGACCCGGAGCAGAAGCGCGTGATCTACCAGCCGGTCACCATCGACCCGCGCGAAGTCACGCCGCGCATCGTGCGCGAGAAGCACTACGCGCAGGAAAAGTAGATGCCCGAGATCCGCAACTACACGCTCAACTTCGGCCCGCAGCACCCGGCGGCGCACGGCGTGCTGCGCCTGGTGCTCGAGCTGGACGGCGAGGTGATCCAGCGCGCCGACCCCCACATCGGGCTGCTGCACCGCGCGACCGAGAAGCTCGCCGAGCACAAGACGTTCATCCAGTCGGTGCCGTACATGGACCGGCTCGACTACGTCTCGATGATGTGCAACGAGCACGCCTACGCGATGGCGATCGAGAAGCTGCTCGGCATCGTGATCCCGGAGCGGGCGAAGTACATCCGCGTCATGTTCGACGAGGTCACGCGGCTGCTGAACCACCTGCTGTGGCTCGGCGCGCACGGCCTCGACATCGGCGCGATGACCGTCTTCCTCTACTGCTTCCGCGAGCGCGAGGACCTGATGGACGCCTACGAGGCCGTCTCGGGCGCGCGCATGCATGCCGCGTACTACCGCCCGGGCGGCGTCTACCGCGACCTCCCGGACGCGATGCCGCAATACCTGGCCTCGAAGTCGAAGAACCAGAAGGAGATCGACCGGCTGAACGAGAACCGGCGCGGCTCGCTGCTCGATTTCCTGGACGACTTCACGCAGCGCTTCCCCGCATACGTCGACGACTACGAGACGCTGCTCACGGAGAACCGGATCTGGAAGCAGCGCACGGTCGGCATCGGCGTGGTCGCTCCCGAGCGCGCGCTCGCGCTCGGCTTCAGCGGCCCGATGCTGCGCGGCTCCGGCATCGCTTGGGACCTGCGCAAGAAACAGCCGTACGAGGTCTACGAGCGCATGGAATTCGACGTGCCGGTGGGAAAGAACGGCGACTGCTACGACCGCTACCTGGTCCGCATCGAGGAGATGCGCCAGTCGAACCGGATCGTCCGCCAGTGCATCGCCTGGCTGCGCGCGAACCCCGGCCCGGTGATGGTGGACAACCACAAGGTGGCGCCGCCCTCGCGCGGCGACATGAAGCTGAACATGGAAGAGCTGATTCACCACTTCAAGCTGTTCACGGAGGGCATGCACGTGCCGGAAGGCGAGTGCTATGCCGCGGTGGAGCATCCGAAGGGCGAGTTCGGCATCTACCTGGTGTCCGACGGGGCCAACAAGCCCTACCGCCTGAAGATCCGCGCCCCCGGGTTCCCGCACCTCGCGGCGCTGGACGAGATGGCGCGCGGGCACATGATCGCGGACGCCGTGGCCATCATCGGCACCCAGGACATCGTTTTCGGAGAGATCGACCGCTGATGCTGTCCGCCGAATCCCTGAAGAAAATCGACGCCGAGGTGGCGAAGTACCCGCCCGACTTCAAGCAGTCGGCCGTGATGAGCGCGCTCATCATCGCCCAGGACGAGAAGGGCTGGCTGTCGAACGAGACGATGGATTTCGTCGCCCGGTACCTCGGCATGCCCCCGGTCGCGGTGTACGAGGTAGCCACCTTCTACGCGATGTACAACCGCCAGCCGACCGGCAAGTACAAGCTGACCATCTCCACCTGCCTGCCGTGCGGCCTGCAGGGGGGGGCTCGACGCCGCCGACCGCCTGCGCGAGAAGCTGGGCATCGGCTTCAACGAGACCACGCCCGACGGGCATTTCACGCTGAAGGAAGGCGAGTGCATGGGCGCCTGCGCGATGGCGCCGGTGATCCTCGTCAACAACAAGAAGATGCACGACTACATGAGCCACGAGAAGATCGACCAGCTCCTCGACGACCTGGGAAGAAAATGATCGACTACGGCCCCGACGCGATCCTGATGAAGGGACTGGACGGCAGCAACTGGCGCCTCAAGGACTACGAGGCGCGCGGCGGCTACGCCGCCCTCCGGAAGATCGTCGACGAGAAGATCAAGCCCGAAGACATCATCAACGAGCTGAAGAAGAGCGCGCTGCGCGGCCGCGGCGGCGCGGGATTCCCGACCGGGCTGAAATGGTCGTTCATGCCGCGCCAGTTCCCCGGGCCGAAGTACGTCGTGTGCAACTCCGACGAGGGCGAGCCGGGGACGTGCAAGGACCGCGATCTCCTGCGCTACAACCCGCACTCGGTCATCGAAGGGATGATCATCGCCGGCTACGCGATGTCGGCGAGCGCGGGCTACAACTACATCCACGGCGAGATCTGGGAAGTCTACGAGCAGTACCAGGACGCCCTGCGCGAGGCG
Source organism: uncultured bacterium (assembly GCA_965233165.1). Lineage (GTDB taxonomy): Bacteria > Pseudomonadota > Gammaproteobacteria > Burkholderiales > SG8-39 > SCGC-AG-212-J23. Next base: position 17,366 of record CBDDRX010000005.1, read on the forward strand.
TATGCGGCCGGCTATATCGGCAAGGGCATCCTGGGCTCCGGGTTCTCGTACGACATGTACGCTCACCCGGGCTACGGCGCCTACATCTGCGGCGAGGAAACCGCGCTCCTCGAGTCGCTCGAGGGCAAGAAGGGCCAGCCGCGCTTCAAGCCGCCGTTCCCGGCGAGCTTCGGCCTGTACGGCAAGCCGACCACCATCAACAACACCGAGACGTTCGCGGCCGTTCCCTGGATCGTCCGCAACGGCGGCGAGGCGTTCCTTGCCCTGGGCAAGCCGAACAACGGCGGCACGAAGCTCTTCTCCGTGACCGGCCACGTCAATCGCCCCGGCAACTACGAGGTGAAGCTCGGTATCCCCTTTGCCAGGCTCCTGGAGATGGCCGGCGGGGTTAGAAACGGAAATAGATTGAAAGCAGTCATTCCCGGTGGTTCCTCGATGCCGGTGCTCACGGCCGAGGTCATGATGAAGACCGACATGGACTACGACTCGATCGCCAAGGCGGGCTCGATGCTCGGCTCCGGCGCGGTGATCGTCATGGACGACGCGACCTGCATGGTGCGCGCGCTCGAGCGCCTGTCCTACTTCTACTACGAGGAATCCTGCGGCCAGTGCACGCCGTGCCGCGAAGGCACCGGCTGGCTGTACCGCGTCGTGCATCGCATCGAGGAGGGGCAGGGGAGGATGGAAGACCTCGCGCTCCTCGACGACGTGGCGGACAACATCGCCGGCCGGACGATCTGCGCCCTCGGCGACGCCGCGGCGCTGCCGGTGAAGAGCTTCCTCAAGCACTTCCGCGAGGAGTTCGTGCACCACATCGAGAAGAAGAAATGCCTGGTGGAGCACGGCATCGAGCCGAAGTGGGGCCGCTCGGGTTCCGAGAGCGAATCGGCCATGAAGGCGGCCGCCTGATGCTCAAGATCCTGGTCGACGGGGTCGAGGTCGAGGTGCCGCACGGGTCCACCGTGATGGACGCGACGAACAAGGTGGGCACCTACGTGCCGCACTTCTGCTATCACAGGAAGCTCTCGATCGCGGCGAACTGCCGCATGTGCCTGGTCGAGGTGGAGAAGGCGCCCAAGCCGCTGCCGGCGTGCGCCACGCCGGTCACCGACGGGATGAAGGTCTGGACGCACTCGCCGGCGGCCAAGAAGGCGCAGAACGGCGTGATGGAGTTCCTGCTCATCAACCATCCGCTCGACTGCCCGATCTGCGACCAGGGCGGCGAGTGCCAGCTGCAGGATCTCGCGGTCGGCTATGGCGACAGCAATTCGCGGTATCAGGAGGAAAAAAGAGTCGTCCTGAGAAAGGAACTGGGTCCCCTGGTCGCGGCCGAGGAGATGAGCCGCTGCATCCAGTGCACGCGCTGCGTGCGCTTCGGCCAGGAGATCGCCGGGGTCATGGAGCTCGGCCTCGCCGGCCGCGGCGAGCACGCCGAGATCGTGTCGTTCGTCGGCAAGGCGGTCGAGTCGGAGCTTTCCGGCAACATGATCGACCTCTGCCCGGTGGGCGCCCTGACGTCCGAGCCGTTCCGCTACCAGGCGAGGACCTGGGAGCTGTCGCGCCGGCGCTCGGTATCGCCGCACGACGGGCTGGGGTCGAACCTGCTCGTGCAAGTGAAGCAGAAGAAGGTGATGCGCGTCCTGCCGCTCGAGAACGAGGCGATCAACGAGTGCTGGCTCTCGGACCGCGACCGGTTCTCCTATGAGGGACTGAACACGGAGGAGCGCCTGACGCAGCCGATGCTCAAGCGCGGCGGGCGCTGGGAAGCCGTCGACTGGCAGGTGGCGATCGACGAGACGGTCTGGGGCCTGAAGGGCCGCGCGCCCGGCGTGCTCGCCAGCCCGCACGCGACGCTCGAGGAGCTCTACCTCGCGCGCAGGCTCGCCGAGGGCCTGGAGGGCGCCGCGGACTTCCGCCTGCGCCAGGCCGATTTCTCCGCCGACGGCAAGCAGGCCGGCATCCCGTGGCTCGGCATGCCGATCGACGAGCTCGGCAAGCTGGACCGGGTGCTCGTCGTCGGCTCGTTCCTGCGCAAGGAGCATCCGCTCGTCGCGCATCGCCTGCGCCAGGCGGTGAAGCGCGGCACCCGGGTCTTCATGCTGCACGCGGTAGACGACGACTGGCTGATGCCGCTCGCGGCGAAGAAGGTCGTTCCGCCCGCCGATCTGGTGTCGTCGATTGCTGCCTTCGAGAAGGATTTGAAGGCCGGGAGGAACGCAGCGGTGCTGCTCGGCAACTTCGCGCAGCAGCATCCCCAGGCCGCGCAGATCCACGCCGCGGCGCAGGCGCTCGGCGTCCGGGTCGGGTTCCTTTCCGAAGCGGCGAACTCGGTGGGCGGCTACCTCGCGGGCCTGCCGGTCGGCGGAAACGTCCAGACCGTGCTGCAGAAGAAGGGGCTCGTCGTGCTCAACGCCGAGCCCGAGCTCGACTGCGCCGATCCGCAGGGCGCTGCGGCGGCGCTCCAGCGCGCGGAATTCGTCGTGGCGCTCAGCCCGTACAGGACGGGCCTCGACTACGCCAACGTGCTCCTGCCGGTCGGGGCCTTCGCCGAGACCGCAGGCACCTTCGTAAGCATGGAAGGCCGGGCGCAGAGCTTCCACGCCACGGTCCCGCCGCCCGGCGATGCGCGCCCGGCATGGAAGGTCCTGCGCGTGCTCGGGACGATGCTCGGCGTGCCCGGGTTCGACTACGACACCGTCGACCAGGTGCGCGCGGAATGCCTGGCGGGCCGCGACATCGCGTCCCTGCTTTCCAACGGCACTTCGGTGCAGAAGCAGGACCATGCGCCGGCGCCGGGCATCCAGCGCATCGCCGACGTGCCGATCTACTTCGCCGATCCCCTGGTGCGCCGCTCGCCGCCGCTGCAGGCCACGCGCGACGCCGAGGCGCCCGCGGCGCGGATGAACGCGAAGATGCTGCAGAAGCTCGGCGTGGCGCCCGGCCAGAAGGTGCGGGTCACGCAGGGGAGCGGGGCGGCCACGCTGGCCGCATCGCTCGACGCGGGCGTGCCCGACGAATGCGTGCGCATCGCCGCCGCGCACCCGTCGACGGCGGCCCTGGGGCCGATGTTCGGCACCGTGACGATCGAGAAGGCCGCGATGGACAGGGCCGCCTAGATGGAATGGCTGCAGACACGGCCGGAAGCCTGGTTCGGCGCCGTCTGGGGCCCGGCGGTCTACGAGACGGTGAGCAGCCTCGCCTTCATCGTCGCCATCATCGTCCCGCTCATGCTGTGCGTCGCCTACCTCACGCTGTGGGAGCGCAAGCTGATCGGCTGGATCCAGATCCGCATCGGGCCGAACCGCGTCGGGCCCTTCGGGCTGCTGCAGCCGGTCGCCGACGGCATCAAGCTGCTCTTCAAGGAGATCATCCTTCCCGCCAACGCCAGCAAGGGGCTGTTCCTGCTCGCCCCGGTGGCCATGCTCATGCCGGCGCTCGCGGCGTGGGCGGTGATCCCGTTCTCGGCGGGCGTGGTGCTCGCGGACATCAACGCCGGCCTGCTGTACATCATGGCCCTCAGCTCCCTCGGCGTGTACGGCGTGATCGTCGCCGGCTGGGCGTCCAACTCCAAGTACGCCTTCCTCGGCGCGATGCGCTCGGCGGCGCAGATGGTGTCCTACGAGCTGGCGATGGGCTTCGCCCTGGTCGTCGTGCTGATGGTCTCGGGCAGCCTCAACCTGTCGGACATCGTGAATGGGCAGGGCCGCGGCACGTTCGCGGACCGGGGCCTCACCTTCCTGTCCTGGAACTGGCTGCCGCTCCTGCCGATCCTGGTGGTCTATTTCGTCTCCGGCGTCGCCGAGACGAACCGCGCGCCCTTCGACGTCGTGGAAGGCGAGTCGGAGATCGTCGCCGGCCACATGGTCGAGTACTCCGGGATGACGTTCGCGCTGTTCTTCCTCGCCGAGTACATGAACATGATGCTGATCAGCGCGCTGACGGTGATCATGTTCTTCGGCGGCTGGCAGGCGCCGATCGACAGCGCGCTCACCAACGCCGTCCCGGGCTTCCTCTGGTTCTTCCTCAAGGCGTTCTTCGTCGTGTCTCTCTTCCTGTGGTTCCGCGCCACGTTCCCGCGCTACCGCTACGACCAGATCATGCGCCTGGGCTGGAAGGTGTTCATCCCCCTGACGATCGTCTGGATCGTCGTGGTCGGCATCTGGATGCAGACGCCCTGGAGCCTGTGGAGATGACGCGCGTGCTCGAGTTCTTCAAGAGCTTCCTCCTGCTCGAGCTGCTGAGGGGAATGGCGCTGACCGGGCGGCACCTGTTCGCGCGCAAGATCACGGTGCAGTTCCCGGAGGAGAAGACGCCGATCAGCCCGCGCTTCCGCGGCCTGCACGCGCTGCGCCGCTACCCGAACGGGGAAGAGCGCTGCATCGCCTGCAAGCTGTGCGAGGCCGTCTGCCCCGCCCTGGCCATCCATATCGAAAGCGATGTCAGAGAAGACGGAACAAGGCGCACCACGCGCTACGACATCGACCTCGTGAAGTGCATCTTCTGCGGCTTCTGCGAGGAAGCCTGCCCGGTCGACGCCATCGTCGAGACCCGCGCGCTCGAGTACCACGGGGAGAAGCGTGGGGACCTGTACTACACCAAGCCCATGCTGCTCGCGGTGGGCGACCGTTACGAGGAGCAGATCGCACGCGATCGGGCGCAGGACGCCCCCTACCGCTAGCCGAAAAGAATAAATGTACGAAGCTGCAGTCTTTTATGTGTTCGGGGGAATTCTCCTGCTGTCGGGCCTCGCCGTGATCACGGCGCGCAACCCGGTGCACGGCGCGCTGTTCCTCGTCCTCGCGTTCTTCACCGCCTCGGCCATCTGGCTGCTGCTGCGCGCGGAGTTCCTCGCCCTCACCCTGGTCGTGGTCTACGTCGGCGCGGTGATGGTGCTGTTCCTGTTCGTGGTCATGATGCTCGACATCAACCTGGAGCGGGTGCGGCAGGGCTTCTGGCGCAACCTGCCGCTCGCCCTCGTGGTGGGCGGCCTGATGGTCGCCGAGATGGTCGCGGTGCTCGCCGGGCGCTACTTCGGCCTCCTGCAGAAGCCGGCGGCCGTGCCGGCGGGCTACAGCAACACCCGGGCGCTCGGCCGCATCCTGTACACCGACTACGCCTATGCGTTCGAGATCGCGGCCGTGATCCTGCTGGTCGCAATCATCGCCGCGATCGCGCTCACGCTGCGCAAGCGCAAGGACAGCCGCTCGCAGGATCCTTCCGAGCAGGTGAGGGCACGCCGCGAGGAGCGGGTGCGGCTCGTCTCGATGCCCGCGGAGAAGGAATGATGGAAACGGCGAAGAGGCAGCGATGGCGCTGACCCTGTCCCACTACCTGGTGCTGGGCGCGGTCCTGTTCGCGATCAGCGTGGTCGGCATCTTCCTGAACCGGCGCAACATCATCGTGCTGCTGATGGCGATCGAGCTGATGCTGCTCGCCGTGAACCTGAACTTCATCGCCTTCTCGCACTTCCTCGGCGACCTGGCCGGGCAGGTGTTCGTGTTCTTCATCCTCACCGTGGCGGCGGCCGAGTCGGCGATCGGCCTGGCGATCCTGGTCGTGCTGTTCCGCAACCTGAGCACGATCGACGTGGAAGACCTGGACACGCTCAAGGGATAGATGCGGGGATGAAAGCCCTCTACCTCCTGATCCCGTTCGCGCCGCTCCTGGGCGCGGTCATCGCCGGCCTGTTCGGCCGGGCGATCGGCCGCGCCGGCGCGCACTCGGTCACGATCCTCGGCGTCCTGGTCTCGTTCATCGGCTCGGTGGTCGTGTTCATGGACGTGCTGGACGGGAACACGTTCAACGGCAACCTCTACACCTGGATGCGGATGGGCGAAACGGCGCTCGCCATCGGCTTCCAGATCGACCGCCTGTCGGCGCTGATGATGGTCGTGGTGACCTTCGTCTCGCTGATGGTCCACGTCTACACCATCGGCTACATGGCCGGGGATCCGGGGTACCAGCGCTTCTTCGCCTACATCTCGCTCTTCACCTTCTCCATGCTCATGCTGGTGATGGCGAACAACTTCCTGCAGCTGTTCTTCGGCTGGGAGGCGGTGGGCCTGGTGTCGTACCTGCTGATCGGCTTCTGGTATACCCGGCCGACCGCGGTCTACGCGAACCTCAAGGCGTTCCTGGTCAACCGGGTGGGGGACTTCGGCTTCCTGCTCGGCATCGGCCTGGTGCTCGCGACCACCGGGACGCTGGACTACCAGGCGGTGTTCGCCCAGGCGCCGGCGATGGCGACCGAGATCACGCTGATCTGCGTCCTGCTGTTCATCGGCGCGATGGGCAAGAGCGCGCAGTTCCCGCTGCACGTCTGGCTGCCCGACTCGATGGAGGGCCCGACCCCGATCTCGGCCCTGATCCACGCGGCGACGATGGTCACGGCGGGCATCTTCATGGTGGCGCGCATGTCGCCGCTCTACGAGCTCTCCGAGGCCGCGCGCAGCTTCGTCCTGGTCACCGGCGCGATCACGGCGCTCTCGATGGGCCTGGTGGCGCTCACGCAGTTCGACATCAAGCGGGTGGTGGCCTTCTCGACGCTTTCGCAGCTCGGCTACATGACCGCCGCCCTGGGCGCCTCGGCGTACTCCGCCGCCATGTTCCACCTGATGACGCATGCCTTCTTCAAGGCGGTGCTGTTCCTCGCCGCCGGCTCGGTGATCATCGCCATGCACCACGAGCAGGACATGCGGCGCATGGGCGGCCTGCGGCGCTTCATGCCGGTCACCTACGGGACGCTGCTCATCGGCGCGATCGCCTCCGCCGGCATCCCGCCGTTCGCCGGCTTCTTCTCCAAGGACGCAATCATCGAGGCGGTGCGCCACGCGGGCATCCTCGGCGCCGGCTTCGCCTATTTCTGCGTGGTCGCCTGCGTGTTCGTCACGGCGGCCTACACGTTCCGCCTCGTCTTCATGGCATTCCACGGCGCGCCGCGCTTCGATCCCGCGCATCCGCCGCACGAGTCGCCGAAGGTGGTGACGATCCCGCTCGTCCTGCTCGCGATCCCGTCGGTCGCGGCCGGCTGGTGGATCGGCCCGGTGGTGTACGGCGACTACTTCCGGGGAAGCCTGGTCCTGAAGGGCGAGGAATGGCACGGCCTGTGGGCCTTCACGCTGCACGGCCTGACGGCGCTGCCGTTCTGGCTCGCGGTGGCCGGGATCGCCACGGCCTGGTGGCTGTACTTGAAGCGCACGGACCTGCCGAAGAAGATCGCGATGAAGTTCGGGCCGTTGTACGCGCTCGTGGACCGCAAGTACGGCTTCGACGAGCTCTACAGCTGGCTATTCGCCGGCGGCGCGCTCGCGCTCGGCAAGGGGTTCTGGAAGGGCGGCGACCAGACGGTGATCGACGGCCTGATCGTCAACGGCTCGGCGCGCGTCGTGGGCTGGTTCTCCGGGGTCGTGTCCCTGTTCCAGTCCGGGATGATCTACCGCTATGCCTCGGTGATGCTGGTCGGCGTGGTGGTGCTGACGTACTGGTTCCTCAGGCCCTAGATGCTCCTCTCGCTCGCCATCTGGGTCCCGATCGCATTCGGCGTGCTGGTGCTGCTGGCGCGCAGCGACAGCCTGCAGCGCTCGCTCGCGCTCGGCGGCGCGGTGCTCGGCTTCCTGGTGACGGTCCCCCTCTACACCGGCTTCGACGTCGCCAACCCGGGAATGCAGTTCGTGCAGAACCTCTCCTGGATCGAGCGCTTCAACATCCGCTACCACCTCGGGGTGGACGGCATCTCGGTGCTGTTCGTCCTGCTGAACAGCTTCATCACCATCCTGGTGGTCATCGCGGGCTGGACCACCGTCCAGCAGAGGGTGGGACAGTACTTCGCCTCGTTCCTGTTCCTCTCCGGGCTGCTGAACGGCGTGTTCGCCGCGCTCGACGCGGTCCTGTTCTACGTGTTCTTCGAGGCGACCCTGATCCCGATGTTCATCATCATCGGGCTGTGGGGCGGGCCGAACCGCGTCTACGCGGCGGTGAAGTTCTTCCTCTACACGCTGCTCGGCTCGCTGCTGATGCTGATCGCGCTGCTCTACCTCTACGGCAAGTCCGGCGGCAGCTTCGCGATCCTCGACTGGCACAAGCTGCCGCTCACGCTGACGGCGCAGAAATGGCTGTTCTTCGGCTTCCTGCTGGCGTTCGCGGTGAAGGTACCTATGTGGCCGGTGCATACCTGGCTGCCCGACGCCCACACCGAGGCGCCCACCGGCGGCTCGGTGGTGCTCGCCGCCATCCTGCTCAAGCTCGGCGCCTACGGCCTGGTGCGCTTCAGCCTGCCCATCCTGCCCGACGCGTCCAAGTACTTCGCGACGTTCATGATCGTCCTGTCGCTGGTCGCGGTGGTCTACATCGGCCTGGTGGCGCTGGTGCAGACCGACATGAAGCGCCTGATCGCCTATTCGTCGATCTCGCACATGGGCTTCGTCACCCTCGGCTTCTTCCTCTTCAACGCCTACGGCATCGAGGGCGCGCTGGTGCAGATGATTTCGCACGGCTTCGTCTCGGCGGCGATGTTCCTGTGCGTCGGCGTCATGTACGACCGGATGCACACGCGGATGATCTCCGACTACGGCGGCGTGGTGAACACCATGCCGAAGTTCGCCGCGCTGATGATGCTCTTCGCGATGGCCAACTGCGGCCTGCCGGCGACCAGCGGCTTCGTCGGCGAGTTCATGGTGATCATGGGGGCGATGAAGGCCAACTTCTGGATCGCCTTCGCCGCCGCCACGACGCTGATCTTCGGCGCCGCCTACACCCTGTGGATGTACAAGCGCGTCATCTTCGGCGCCGTGGCCAATGAGCAGGTCGCCGCGCTGCAGGACCTCAATCCGCGCGAGTTCTTCGTCCTGGGCGTGCTCGCCGCCGCGGTGCTGTTCATGGGCCTGTGGCCCTTGCCGTTCACCGAGGTCATGCATGGCGCGGTGAACGAGCTCCTGCGCCACATCGCGGTGCCGAAGACATGATCGCGCGGACCCTGGTCGACCACCTCCCGGTGCTGCCGGAAGTCCTGCTGCTGGTCGGCGCCTGCGCGGTCATGGTCCTCGATGCCCGGGGCGGACGCAGGCAGGCGAGCTTCTTCCTCGCCCAGCTGCTGCTGCTCGCCTGCGCGCTCGCGACCCTGTGGATCCTGCAAGTCCAGTGGGATGCCGGCGGCTCGCGCCTGCACCTCTTCAACGGCCTGTTCGTCTCGGACCTGATGTCGGGCCTGCTCAAGCTCGTCGCCTACGCAGCCACCTCGGTGGCGCTCGTGTATTCGCGCCAGTACCTCGCCGACCGCGACCTGCTGCGCGGGGAATTCCTGACCCTGCTCCTGTTCTCGCTGCTCGGCATGATGGTGATGATCAGCGCCGGCAGCTTCCTGACGCTGTACCTGGGCCTGGAGCTGATGTCGCTCTGCCTGTACGCGCTGGTCGCCCTCAACCGGGATTCGGGGGCCGCCACCGAGGCGGCGATGAAGTACTTCATTCTCGGCGCCCTGTCCTCCGGCCTGCTGCTCTACGGCATGTCGATGATCTACGGCGCGACCGGCAGCCTCGACCTGCGCGAGATTTCCGCGCAGGTGAAGGGCCTGCTCGGGACCGGCCCGGACCGCATCCCGATACGGCCGTTTCTGGTCTTCGGCCTCGTGTTCGTCCTGGCCGGGATCGCCTTCAAGGTCGGGGTCGCCCCGTTCCACATGTGGATCCCCGACGTGTACCACGGCGCGCCCACGCCGGTGACGCTCATCATCGGCTCGGGGCCGAAGCTCGCCGCGCTCGCCATGGCGATCCGCCTGCTGGTCGACGGCCTGCTCGACCTCGCGCACGACTGGCAGCAGATGCTGGCGATCATGGCGCTGCTCTCGATGGCGATCGGCAACATCACGGCCATTGCCCAGACCAACCTGAAGCGCATGCTGGCCTACTCGACCATTGCGCACATGGGCTTCATGCTCCTCGGCCTGATGTCCGGCGTGGTCCGGGGCAACACGCTGAGCGCCGCCGACGCCTATAGCAGCGCGCTCTTCTATGGCGTGGTCTACGTGCTCACCGCGCTCGCCGCCTTCGGCATGATCCTCTTCCTCGCGCGCCCCGGGTTCGAGGCCGACACGCTCGACGACATGCGCGGCCTGTCGAAGCGCAGCCCGTGGTTCGCGTTCGTGATGATGGTGGTGATGCTCTCGCTCGCCGGCCTGCCCCCGACCGTCGGCTTCTACGCCAAGCTCGCGGTGTTCCAGGCTGCCGTCAACGCCGGTCACCTCTGGCTGACCGTCGTGGCCGTACTGCTGTCGCTGGTCGGCGCGTTCTACTACCTGCGCGTGGTCAAGCTGATGTACTTCGACGAGCCCCGCGACAGCGAGCCGGTTCCGCGCACCGGTGGCATGCGGGTGCTGCTGTCGGCGAACGGCATGGCGCTGCTCGTGCTGGGCATCCTGCCGCAGGGCCTGATGGCACTCTGCCTGGTTGCGATCCAGTCCCTGAAGATCCAGTGAAGGACCTGACGGAGCAGGGGCTGTCGAGCGAGCAGGTGTTCGACGGGGTCCTCCTCAAGGTCTACCGCGACCGCGTGCGCCTTCCCGACGGCTCCGAGTCCGGCCGCGAGTACATCCGCCACCCGGGGGCCGTGGCGATCGTGCCGCTCTTCGACGACGGGCGCGTGCTGCTCGAGCGCCAGTTCCGCTACCCGCACGGGCGCGAGTTCATCGAGGTCCCGGCCGGCAAGCTCGAGCCCGGCGAGCCGCCCCTCGAGACGGCGAAGCGGGAGCTCCAGGAGGAAACCGGCTACAGCGCTGCCGAGTGGACCCGCCTCGCGGTCATCCATACCGCGATCGCCTATACCGACGAGGCGATCGAGCTCTTCGTCGCACGCAAACTGACGCTTTCCGAGCGCAAGCTCGACGCGGGCGAGTTCCTCGAGACCTTCGCCGTCCCGTTCGGCGAGGCGGTGCAGATGATCCGGGACGGGCGCATCACGGATGCCAAGACCGTGGCGGCGCTCCTGTGGGTGCACGCCCTATAGGGGCCATAGCAACTTCCCATTGGAAAGGCCGCGCTCCGGCCCCTATCCTCGGGGCATGGTCCTCGCCGCGAAGACAACCAGCCAGATCGTCCTGCACATGGCAGTGGCCTTCGGCGTGATGTACGCCGTCACCGGCTCGGTCGCGTTCGGGGGCATCGCCGCGATCATCGAGCCGGTCTGCAATGTCCTCCTGCTGCCGCTGCATGAGCGGCTCTGGAAGCGGTTTCAGGCGCCTTCGCAGGCCATTTTCCAGTAGGCGGCGTCCAGGCTGCCCTCCACCACGGCCTCCCAGCGGCGGCGGCCTTCGGCCGAGGTCACGATCCCGCCGATTCCCAGGCGTCCTGCATGGTCGGCGTAGCGCACCAGGCGCACCCGGGGCTCCCGGCAATCGTATTCCCGCTCCACCGTCGTAGAGAACATGCGGGCGCCCTCCGGCGTGAAGTCGCCCCGCGGGAAGTCGTACATGCCGCGCATCGTGGCGAACGGCCCGTCGCGGCGGACCGTCGCGCGGTCCGCGTAGGCCGCATAGATTCCGTTGTCCGGGGCGACGGGCGTCCAGTCGGCCGCCGCCGGGCCGGACACCGCCAGGAGGAGGAGCGCTAGCCGCACACTCCGACGTATCCGCAGGCGGTGCAGTAGTCGCAGCCGTCCTTGCGGATCAGCGTCGGGTTGCTGCACTCCGGGCACTTCGCCCCGGCCATCACGGCGGCCGACGCGCGCGAGGGCGCCTCGAGGATGCCCATCTGGCGCTTCGGCCGGCCTTCCTCGTCGAGCAGGCCGAGCATCGCGTAGCGATGCAGGATCAGCCGCGCGAGGTAGGACACGGTGGACGGAAAGGTCTCCTGCTTGCGGCTGCCGGGCACGAACGCCATGAAGTCGCCCAGCGGCTCCGGGAAATCGAGGAGCTTGCGCAGCTTCATGCCGATCCAGGCGGGGTCGAGCACGCGCATGTCCAGCGAGAGGATCTTGCACAGCCCGTCGAGCGCGCGCGGGTACTCGCCCGAAAGCCAGACCGAGTAGGGCCGGGTCATGCCGTCGGGGAGCGCGATCTCCTTCAGGCCGAGCACGAAATCGTCCCCGGTGCGGGGATTCAGGATGTCGACCGTCCAGGACATCGTGCCGTCGGGACCGGTCTTCGGCTCCTTGAGGGAGAACATCGAGTCGAGCACCGGCGAGGCGCCCTGCGCCTCCATGAGCGAGAAATCGCCGGCGAGGCCGGCGTTCAGCTGCTCGACGCGGTCGCGCACCACCTGGGCGAAGGCCGAGACCACCGAAGGAACGAGCTTCTTCTCGCCGCGCGGCGGGAACGGCATCTCGAAGGGCTCGTCGCCGCCCGCCTTGGCGAGCGCGTCGAGCTTCAGCCGCAGCCAGGCTTGGTCGTTGGCGCGCATGTCCATGGACAGCGTCTTGGCGAGCGCGCCCAGGCCGCGCGGCTGCTCGCTGCCGTTCACCCAGACCTCGAACGCATGCGGCGCGCCGTTCTCGACGTGGCCGACGAACACCGCGAACGAGTAGTGCGGGTGCTCGATCATGTACGTCCAGGCCGGGTTGCCGCCGCTCAGGTCCGGGCGCCCGGGCCAGCGCAGGCTGGCGAGCACCGGCTCGGGCACCGACTTGATCGTGATCCGGCGGTTGTGGTCGTCCTGGAGGAAATCCTGCACCTCCTTCGGCTTGCCCACGGAGAGCACCGAGCCCAGGACCTTGTTCGGCCGGTACGTCGCCAGGCCCTTCAGCCCGGACTTCCACGCGTGCAGGTAGAGGTCCTTGAACTCCGCGTACGGATAGTCCTCGGGAACGTTGACGGTCTTGGAGATGCTGGTGTCGATGTACGGCGCGACCGAGGCCACCATCTGCTCGTGCGCGCGCGCCGAGAGCTCGAGGGCCGTGACGAAGTAGGGCGGCAGCGCCTCGACGTCGCCCCCCGCGGCCTTGTAGCGGCGCCAGGCGTGGTCCTCGACCGCGAACTCCTGCATGCTGCCGTCGGCCATGCGCTTCTTGCGCGTATAGGTCCACGAGAAGGGCGGCTCGATGCCGTTGGAGGCGTTGTCGGCGAAGGCGAGGCTGATCGTCCCGGTCGGGGCGATGGAGAGCAGGTGCGAGTTCCTCAGCCCGTGCTTCCGGATCTGCGCCTTGATGTCGTCGGGGAGCCGCGTGGCGAAGCTCGTCCCGGACAGGTAGAGATCGGCGTTGAAGAGCGGGAACGCGCCGCGCTCCTTCGCGAGCTCGACCGAGGCGAGGTAGGCGTGGTCGCGCATGCACTGCGAGATGCGCGCGGCCACGGCGCGCGCCTCGTCCGTGTCGTAGCGCAGCCGAAGCATGATGAGCGCATCGCCCAGGCCGGTGAAGCCGAGGCCGACGCGCCGCTTGGCCATCGCCTCCTGGTGCTGCTGCGCGAGGGGCCAGGCGGTGACGTCGAGCACGTTGTCGAGCATGCGGATCGCGACCTGCACGGTCTCGCCGAACTTCTCGTAGGAGAACGACGCCTTGTCGGAGAACGCGTCGCGGACGTACTTCGTGAGGTCGATGGAGCCCAGGCAGCAGCAGCCGTAGGGCGGCAGCG
>CBDDRX010000006.1:0-2816 GCA_965233165.1 uncultured bacterium
CCGACAGCCTGCCTCATGTGAAAGACACGAGGGACTGTCACGAACGTTGCACCGACCGGTGCCGTTCCCGTGGCCCCGGATGGGCGCGGCAAGCGCCGCGGCGCTCCTGTCGTGGCCGCATCCTGCTGATCTCGTTGAAGATCGATGGAAGGGACCAACCAAGTCCCCCGACCGGCCGTCTGATACGCGTGCGTTCGCACCTGTGCGCAGAAGTGTTCTGAAATCCCGGAAACGGACATGAAGAGAGTCGCATTTGCGCTGGCTATCCTGGCCGCCATTGCCGTCGCAGGCGCTGGCGCCCTGACCTCATCCCGCGATCCCGGGCCGCAGGAACCATCGCGTCGCGGCCGCGAGGCCACCGCCACCATTGCGCGGCGCGACTTCGTCCGGGCCGTCCGCCTGAGCGGCACCGTCGAAGCGGTGCAGTCGACGACCGTCGCGGCGCCCAGACTTGCGGGCCCGAATACGTCCTCGCTCGTGATCACCCGCCTCATCAAACCGGGCACCACCGTCAAGCCGGGCGATCTGCTCGTCGAGTTCGACCGCCAGTTGCAGATCCAGACCGCGCTCGACCGCCGGGCGGAGCTTGGCGATCTCGATCAGCAGATCCGCCGCAAGGAGGCCGAGTCGAGCGCGGCCCGCGCCCGCGACGACAGCGAGCTGCAGCAGGCGGAAAGCGCGCTGACCCGCGCCGAGCTCGAAATGATCAAGAACGAGATGCTGCCGAAGATCCAGGCGGAGAAGAACACGCAGGCGCTCGAGCAGGCGCGCGCCCGCCTCACCCAGTTGAAGACGACCTACGATCTGAAACGGCGGGCAGCCGAGGCGGACATCCGGATCCTGCAGATCCGGCGCGGCAAGTCCGAGAGCGCGATGCGGCAGGCGGAAACGAACGCGACCCGCATGGAGGTGCGGTCGCCGATCTCCGGGCTCGCGGTCGTGCGCACGGTCTGGAAGACGGGCAACATGGCCGAGATCCAGGAAGGCGAGGAGGTCCGCGCCGGCGTGCCGGTCGTCGACATTGTCAATCCCGAGGTGATGCGCGTGCGCGCGCGCGTCAGCCAGGCGGACATCAACGAGCTGCGCGTCGGTCAGCAGGTGCGCATGGGGCTCGACGCGTATCCCGATCTGTCCTTCACCGGTACGGTCGGCCAGCTCTCTCCCCTCGGCGTCACGTCGAACCTGTCGCCCAAGGTGCGCACCTTCACCGCGCTCATCGACGTCAAGGGATCGCACCCCAATCTGATGCCGGACCTCACCGCCTCGCTCGACGTGGAACTGGCGCGCGTGCCGGGCGCCCTCGTCGTGCCGCGCGACGCCATCCGCTACGACGGGGACAAGCCCCACGTGCGCGTGCAGCGCGGCAGCCGCTTCGAGGACCGCGCCGTCACCGTCGGCATGATGAACGGCCACGAGGCCGTGATCACGGCCGGCCTCGAGGATGGCGCCGTCGTGGCGCGCAACGTCGGCGCCCGGAGCGCGTCGTGAGGCCCGTATGAGGAAACGCCTTGTCGCGATGGCCGGAAGCCCCCGCACGCTCGTCGCGGCCGCGGTGGTCGGGGCGCTCGTCGTCACCGGCTTCATGGTCAACGCCGGCGGCGGCACGCTGCCCGATCTGCCGACTGCGGAAGTGACGACCGGCGAGTTCGTCGACACGCTGGAGATCCGCGGCGAGATCCGGCCGCTCAAGTCGATCGTGCTGGCCTCTCCGCTTCAGTCCGGCGACCTGCAGATCGTCAAGCTCGCCAAGAACGGCCAGATGGTGAAGGCGGGGGACGTGGTCGTCCAGTTCGATGGTTCGACGCTCGAGCGCACCATCCAGGAGAAGCAGTCGGAGCTGAAGCAGGCCGACGCCGAGATCGAGCAGGCCGGGGCGCAGGGGCGCATCGCCGCCGAGCAGAACGCCACCGCCCTGATGAAGGCGCAGTACGACATCGACCGCGCCAGGCTCGACGTCGGCAAGGGGGACATCGTGTCGCGCATCGAGAACGAGCAGGCGAAGCTCGTCCTCGCGGATGCCGAGCAAAAGCTCATCGAGATACGGGAGAAGATCAAGTCCGACACCACCTCGGCTCAGGCCGACGTGTTCGGCAAGCAGCGCAAGCGGGAAAAGGCGCTCTACGATCTGCAGCGGGCCCAGCAGGGTCTGCTCAAGCTCCAGGTCCGCGCACCTGCCGACGGCATGGTGAACATCCTGCCCAACTATCGATCCGGCGGGCCGTTCGGCGGCGAGCAGGAGTTCCGCGAGGGGGACCGCGCCTGGCCGGGCGCCGCGATTCTCGAGATGCCCGACCTGTCTTCGATCCATCTCGAGGCGCGCCTCGAAGAGGCCGATCGCGGCCGCCTCAACCCCGGACAGGAGGCGGTCATCCGCATCGAGGCCGTGCCGGGCAAGGAGTTCAAGGCCCGGATCGACCGCATCTCGCTGCTCGCCCGCGCCGACTTCTCGTCCGGCTGGCCCCCCTCGCGCAACTTCGACCTCGGGCTGGTCCTGCTCGAGAGCGACGCCCGCATCCGTCCCGGCATGACCGCCGTCGCCCGCATCTCGACCGAGCGCGTGCCGGGCGTCACCCTGGTGCCGGCCGAGGCGATCTTCCAGCGCGACGGATCGCCCGTGATTTACAAGCTGTCCGGCTCAGAGTTCGTCGAACAGATCGTCCAGGTCTCGCGCCGCGGGCGTGAACAGGCGATTGTCACGAGCGGCGTGTCGGCCGGCGACCGCGTCGCCACGCGGCGGCCCGCCGCTGACCTGATCAGGAGAACGCCATGAAGCGCCCCCGCCTCGCCCGGACGCTCGCCGTGCTCTTCGTCATCGG
>CBDDRX010000007.1:0-5892 GCA_965233165.1 uncultured bacterium
AAGTCACAGGCGATCCCTTCCTCGATCAAGATCGCCTCGATGCGGTCGATGGCCGCGCGGTGGCTCTGCGCCGCGAGGCGGCTGCCCTCGACGCCGCGCACTTTTTCCAGCTCGGAATAGAAGTCGTCGATCTCGTAGCTGCGGTGCGCGGTGGTGAGGCCGGTCATGCCGCCGCCCACCGGCCCGTCGTCGAGCACCGCGACCGGCGTGCCGGCCTTCGCGAGCAGGTATGCGGTGGTCATCCCGGCGATGCCCGCCCCGACGACGGCCACCTCGACCTCGAGGTCGCGCTCGAGCGGCTCGCCGCGCGCGGGCTGCGTCGTGGCCTGCCATGCGGATTCGTGTCTCATGGGCCGGCGGGGTGCAAGGGGCATGCCGGGAGCGACGCTTGCTGGGTGCCGCGCATGACCGTCCGCACTTTCGCCCTCGTCATCGGCCTCGCCTTCACCGCCGCAGGCATCCTCGGCTTCATCCCGGCCTTCGTCAGTCCGCCCCCGGCGAACGCGCCGGACGTGATGCCGATGGCGCACGGCTACCTGCTCGGCCTGTTCCCGGTCAATGCGCTGCACAACGTGGTGCACCTCGCGATCGGCCTGTGGGGCCTCGCCGCCTGGCGCGGGTTCACCGGCCCGGTTCTGTACGCCCGCGCCCTCGCCGTGCTCTACGGCGCCCTCGCGGTGCTCGGCCTGCTGCCGGGGCCGAACACGCTGTTCGGGCTCGTGCCCATCTACGGCCACGACATCTGGCTGCACGCGGTGACCGCGCTCGCCGCCGCCTGGTTCGGCTGGCGCGCCCCGATCGGCGCCCCGGGCCGCGAGCGGCGCGTCGCCGAGCGCCGGGCCGAGGGGTTGCGCGTCGGCCTCGAGCGCCGGCGCGGCCGCGACCGGCGGCTCCACGGAGCGGTCCCGCTGCCGGGCTAGCGCCCTACAGGCGCGTCTCGTAGGTCTTGTCGAGCAGGGCGTTCATCCGCCGCAGGCGCTCGGCCATGACCTGCATCACGTGGCGCGCGAACGCCGGTGCTTCGCGGATGAGCAGGTCGAATTCCGCCGGCTCGATGGCGACGAAGCGGCACGGGGTGCGCGTGAGCACCGTCGCGCTGCGGGGCGAGCCGTCGAGGAGCGAGAGCTCCCCGACCAGGCTGCCCGCGGAGAGGATCTCGAGCGCGGTCCCGCGCACCAGGACCGAGGCGCTGCCCTCCAGCAGCACGTACATCGCGGTGCCCGGGTCGCCCTCGCCGAACAGGACCACGCCGCCGGGCAGCGAAACGGCATTCCGGGCGTTGCGGAAATGGGCTACGAGGTCCATGGGCGGAACTCTATAATCAATTCGTACTTTCCGACTGCCAAGGCGTGTCATGGACAAGGCAACCGCAGAAACGCTGGTCCGCACGGGTCCGGGGACGCCGATGGGCGCCCTGATGCGCCGCTACTGGGTGCCCGTGCTCCTTTCGAGCGAGATCGCCGCCCCCGACGGCCCGCAGGTGCGGGTGAAGATCATGGGCGAGAAGCTGCTCGCCTTCCGCGACAGCGAAGGCAAGCCCGGGCTCATCGACGAGTTCTGCACCCACCGCGGCGCCTCGCTCTTCTTCGGCAGGAACGAGGAAGGCGGCATCCGCTGCGCCTACCACGGGCTCAAGTTCGACCGCTACGGCACGTGCCTCGACGTCCCGTCGGCGCCGGGGGTGTGCGAGCGGATGGCGATCAAGGCCTACCCGTGCATCGAGCGCGCCGGCATCGTCTGGGCCTACCTGGGGCCAAAGGAAAAAAAGCCGGCGCTGCCCGAGGTCGAGTGGTGCACGCTGCCGGCGAGCCACGTGTTCGTCTCCAAGCGGCTGCAGGAGTCGAACTACCTCCAGGCGATGGAAGGCGGCATCGACACGAGCCACGTCAGCTACGTGCACCGCTACGAGGTCGACGACGACCCGATGCACCAGGGCACGAAGGCGAACGACTACATCAAGGCCGACGGCAACGTGCTCTTCGAGGTGGAGAAGAACGACTTCGGCCTGACGCTCTACGGGCGGCGCAACGGCGAGGCCGACTCCTTCTACTGGCGCGTCACGCAGTGGCTCTTCCCGTGGTTCACGCTCATCCCGCCCTTCGGCGAGCACGCGCTCGGCGGCCATGTCTGGGTGCCGATCGACGACGAGAGCTGCTGGGCGTGGAGCATCAACTTCCGCCCCGACCGGCCGCTGACGGCCGAAGAGCGGGCGCACATGCAGGCGGGCAAGGGCATCCACTGCGAGTACGAAGAAGGGGGCACGTTCCGCCCCCGGGCGAACAAGGACAACGACTACCTGATCGACCGGCGCGCGCAGCAGGAGAAGCGCGCGTACAGCGGCGTGTTCGGCTTCGCGATGCAGGACGCGTCGCTGCAGGAGAGCATGGGGCCGATCCAGGACCTCCTGCGCGAGAAGCTCCTGCCCACCGACAAGGCGATCGCCCTGGCGCGGCGCATGCTCGTCGAGGCCGCGGAGAACCTGCAGAAAGGCATCGAGCCGCCTGCGCTCGACGCCGCGAAGCAGCGCGTGCGCGCCGCCGGCGTGCTGCTGCCGCGCGACCAGAAGCCGCAGGACTGGGCGAAGACCCACATCGCGGATGGGCTCAAGCAGCCCGTGTATTCCATCTAGGAGGAAACATGAAAAATACAATTTTTCTGCTAACGCTTCTGTTTTCGACGAATCTCTTTTCCCAGGACTGGACACCCACGAAGCCGGTCAGGATCGTCGTGCCGATCGTCGGCAGCACGAACGACGTGCTGGCGCGCCTGTTCGCGCCGGAGCTGGCGAAGGCGCTCGGCCAGCCGTTCATCGTCGAGAACAAGGGCGGCGCGGGCGGCAACATCGGCGCGAACGAGGTGGCGAAGGCGGATCCGGACGGGCATACGCTGCTGATCGGCTTCAACGGGCCGATCGCGGTCAACGTGACGCTGTTCAAGAACCTGCCCTACGACCCGCAGAAGGATCTCGCGCCGGTCTCGCTCGTGGTGACGATGCCGCAGTTCTTCGTCGTGCACCCGAGCGTGCCGGCGAGCAACGTCGCCGAGTTCGTGGCGCAGGCGAAGGCCGCGCCGGGGAAGATGTCCTACGGCTCGGTGTCGATCGGCAGCGCCTCGCACCTGACGATGGAGATGCTCAAGACCGCGGCGAAGATCGACGTGGTGCACGTGCCCTACAAGGGTGCGCCGCCGGTGCTCGCCGACCTCCTCGGCGGGCAGATCCAGGCCGGCTTCTTCGTCCCGGGCAACGTGCTCGCCTACATGAAGGACGGCCGGATGCGCGCCATCGCCGCCACCGGCCGCAAGCGCTTCGTCGCCGTGCCCGACGTGCCGACGATGATCGAGCAGGGCTACCCGGACTTCGAGGCCACCGCCTGGATCGGCTTCCTCGCCCCCGGCGCCACGCCGAAGAACATCATCGACCGCTACAACCGGGAGATCGTGCGCATCGCCGCGCTGCCCGAGGTGAAGGGCAAGCTGGAGGCGCTCTCCATGGAGGTGGTCGCCACCTCGCCCGAGGAGTTCCGGCGCTGGATCGCGAAGGAGATCCCGCTCTGGGGCAAGGTCATCCGGGACACGGGTGCGACTGCGCAATAAGTCCTGCCTGGTCACCGGCGGCGGTGCCGGGATCGGCGCGGCGACGGCGAAGCTCCTCCGGCAGGAAGGCGCCGCGCAGGTTTTCGTCGTCGACTCGCAGCCCGGCGCCGGCGTGGACTTCGTTGCCGATGTTTCCGATGCTTCTCTTGCAGCAGAAGCATTGAAGAAGCTTCAAACCCTGGATGTGCTGGTGTGCAACGCGGCGATGCGCAACTACAGCGCGCTCGCCGACGCGACGCCCGAGGAGTGGCAGAAAGTCGTCGCGGTGAATCTCCTCGGCGCCGCGAACTACGTGCGCGCCGCCCTGCCCCTGCTCAGGAAGTCCGGCAAGGGAAGCATCGTGCTCGTCTCCTCGGTCTACGGCGTGGCCGGGCGCAAGGGCATGGGCCTCTACGACGCGACGAAGGCGGCCCTGCTCGCGATGGCGCGCACGCTCGCCCATGAGGAAGCGGCGCACGGCATCCGCGCCAACGCGGTGTGCCCCGGCTCGACCCTCACCGACTTCCATGTCAGCAAGGCGAAAGCTTCCGGCCGGGACATCGAGGCGCTCAGGCGGGCGCGCGACGACACTTCGCTCGTCGGCCGCTGGGCCGCGCCGGAGGAGATCGCCTGGCCCATCCTCTGGCTTGCGAGCGACGAGGCGTCTTTCATCACCGGCACGACGCTGATGGTCGACGGCGGGCTTTCCATCAAGCAGGGTTGAGCTAAGCTACGGCCGTGAGCGAAGGCAAGGACCTGGCGGACTGGCTTCAGGAAGCGGCACGCCGGGACGCGCGCAGCCGGCATGCCCCGCCCGCTGCGGCCCCGGTGCAGCCGCCCGCCGTACCGGCACGAGTGCGACGCGTATCGCCGGCCCACAAGCGCGTCGCGTCGGTCGGCGGGCTGTCGCTGGCCTACCTGCAGTACTACTTCATCGGCGTAATGACGGAGATCTACTCGCTGTCGACGGTCGTCGTCTTCGTGCCGTACGCGACGCTCGGCTAGAAGTCGTACCCGAGGGCGGCGGAGAACGCCATGATGTCGAACGTGCCGACGCGGTCCCGGTCGCCGACCTTGCGCATCCAGTCGTACTCGACCCGGACATCGAAGCTGCGGTTGATCTGGTACTTGATCCCCGCCCCGAGATGCAAGTCGCGTGAGCGCACGAGGTCCGCCGGCACCGGCGTGAGCCCCGGGCCCGGGTCGATCGCGCCGGCTTTGACGCGCGAGAAGAGGATGCCGGCCTTGGCGAGCGCCGAGAACGACCCGGACAGCGGGTGCGAGTACACCAGGTCGGCGCTCAGGCCCGAGATGCGCAGCTGGCGGGAGAAGGCGGCGGCGACCGGCGCCGTGACGGTCGTGGTATAGCGGGTATCACCGAAGCTCCAGTATCCGCCCTCGACCGAGAAGCGCGGGCTGAGGCGGTAGCCGAAGTGCATTCTCCAGAGGTTCGTATTCCCGTAGGGGCCGGTGGTGAAGGCGGTCGCGCCGGTCCTGCCGATCGCCCCCGCGGTTTGCGCGTACTCCGACTCGATCGCGGTGCTTCCCAGCCCCAGGACCATGTACCAGGGGTTTTTCGCCGCGTCGGCCGGCTGGGCGGCGGCGAGGCCGGCGTTTGCAAGGCAGGCGAGCGCGAGCGCCGCGCCGCGAAATGCTTTTGTCATTGTTCCCCCTTTTTTGGAAGTCACGACGGACCCTGGCGCGCACTATAACCTGCTCTGCGCAAAGGCCGAAATCCGGACAAGGGCGAGGGCAGCCTGGCGACCCCGGTAGCGCGGTTACGGCGCGGAAACAAAGGCTCGCCCGCGCCGAGCGCGACGGCCTGCCCGCCACTAGCGCCGCGCGGCGAGCAGCCGGAGCAGCGCTTCCTTCTCGGCGGGCTTGACGAGGTGGTGGTCGAAGCCCGCCTCGCGCGAGTGCTCGCGGTCCTTCTGCTGGCCCCAGCCGGTCAGCGCGACCAGCACCGGCGCGCGGGCGCCCTGCCCGCGCCGGATCTCGCGCGCCACGTCGTAGCCGCTCATCTGCGGCATGCCGATGTCAAGGAAGCGGCTCGCCGGCCGCTGCCCCGCCAGGGCGGCGATCCCCGCCGGCCCGTCGTGGACCACCTCGACCTGCGCGCCCATCACCTTGAGCAGGATGGCGAGGCTTTCGGCCGCGTCGTGGTTGTCGTCGACGACGAGGACGCGCGGCGGCGCGTCGACCGGCCCGGCGGCGGGGGCGCGCTCGGCGCGCGCCGCGGCGCGCGCGTCGGCGCCGGCCGCGGGGATGCGCACGACGAACTCGCTGCCGTGCCCCGGCCCCGCGCTGTGCGCGGCGATC
>CBDDRX010000008.1:0-54556 GCA_965233165.1 uncultured bacterium
ATAGCTACGAGCGACGAAAGGCTTGGTTGCCTTGGATTCATCGCTACAACTGGCACCGCCCTCACGCCAGCCTCAACTACAAACCGCCCATCCGCCGCCTCAGCCTGTCCGTGAACAACCTATCGGCTTTACACAGCTAGCGCTTCAGCAGAGCCGTACTTGCCGCCACCTTCGCCGTTCGTTCCGACAAAGTCTGTATCGCAGAACTTGCACACTGCAGTTGCACGATCCTCTTCACGCCCCGACCAAAGGTTGCAGCCGCTAAACCGACAGAACACTGCCGGCGTGCCGGCCTTCGCGCCTTCGCCTTGGAGCGTGTAGAAGATTTCCTTTACCGAGTACATGTCAGATCGGCAGCGCCGGAGCTTCACTCCCTTGGGTGAGAATTGCGCCGCAACCTCGCGTCTCGTATAGATCGATGCGGTTGAGTGAGGGAATCTCGGCAGCGGTCTCCTTCCTGATCCAGCGCAGCAGACTCTCGACGTCGTTGTCGTCTACGCCACTTAGCTCATACAGGGGCTGATGATCGAGCTTCCTGAAGGTCGGTGCGAATAGCTCCTTCACGTCACCGAAGTCGACGGTCCAACCCATCACCTCGTCAAGCGGCGCATCCAGGTGCAGTCGTAACGTGTACGTGTGGCCGTGGATACGACGCCTGGCATCGTCGGCAGGCGTCCGGGCAAGCCGGACGGCACTGTCCAGAGTCATCTCCTTCCAGATGCGATATCGGAGTCCGTCGTAGTGAGCGCCGCAACTTGCAGTTTCGTACACGGTGACCCACGCGAGCTGGGGCAGTTGCTCACGCAGCCTCGTAAACAACCAACTGGCAATCAATTCGCTGGTCGGATTCTCCAATCCCGCTATCTCGTTCAGGCAACTATGGTTCAGTTTCGCATGGACGGGCGCCCAGACCGCATCGATGCGGTCGTAGTCGACGCCCATTTCCTCGTTCAAGACGCTCTGCGCAATGTGAAGGATTACTTCGAAGCCATGCCCGTGCATGCGCCCGCACTTGTGCCCCGGCGGGACATTCGGCAGTTGATGGGCCGCTTGAAAAGCGTACCGCCGCCAGATATGCGCACGGTCCTCCCGGTCGAGGTCTACGCCCTCGTCGCTCGTGCTCTGTATCCCTACACTCTCGACCGACGGCAGCGAAAGCTTCGTTCGAATCCATCTTGCGATGTTCTCGTCCGTAGGGATGCCCACGTGCACGTTGACAACGTCGTAGTCCAACGGCGCAACGCAACTAGCAAGCAAACGACGCAGTACGTCCACCTGCGCGCCGGGGAATCGCACGGAGTCGGATGGCAGGGCTGCACGAACTTTTGCCAGGAAGCTGTGCCCGTGGAGCCGTCGGGATCGATGGCCTGCAGGGAGGATGTCAACGCTCCGCGCCGCCTCGAATCCGGCAGCGGCGCAATAGAAGACCTGGACTTCCTGCGAGACCTCTCCTTGTTCAGCCGTTGCCGCTCTCACGTTCATGACACCGCCTCGCTTTCCGTCGTCCGCGATGTTTTCCCTAAGTTCTGAAAAGAAAAGGGCCTAGCTTTACGCTAAACCCTTGAAGTGTTGGTAGGCCGTGGCGGATTCGAACCGCCGACCAACGGATTAAAAGTCCGCTGCTCTACCAGCTGAGCTAACGACCCATGGGAAACAGCTTGATCCGGTCCAATTCGCTACGCGAATCGGCAACTAAACCCGGGAAATTTTAGCAGCCCTCTTATACGAAGGCGAGCAGGAGGAGTCGCGCTCAGCGCTTCTGCAGGATGGCGAGGCGCTGCTTGGCGCTCGCCGCGGCGCTGCTGGCCGGGTACTTCGAGACCAGCTCCTCGAGGCTGCGGCGGGCGCCGGTGCGGTCGCCCATCGTTTCCTGCGAGCTGGCGATGCTGAGCAGCGCGTCGGGCGCCTTGTCGCTCGTGGGCCAGGCGGCGAGCACCTTGCGCTGCGCGTTGATCGCTTCCTTGTAGTTGCGCTGCCCGGAATACGCCATGCCGATCCAGTACTGGGCGTTCGGCGCGAGCGGGCTGCTGGGATAGGTGACGAGGAAGCCCTGCATCGCCGAGACGGCGAGCGGGTAGTTGCCGAGCTTGAACTGGTCGAGCGCGGCCTGGTAGGCGCGGTTCTCGGCCGCCGAAGGCTCGACCGTCGCGGCCGCGGCGGGCTTCTCCGCCGCTTGTTCGCCCGCCTGCTCGAGCCTGCGCAGCCGCGTGTCGATGTCGAGGTACAGGTCCTTCTGCCGCTTCTCGGCG
The DNA here is from genome assembly GCA_965233165.1 of uncultured bacterium. Classification (GTDB taxonomy): domain Bacteria; phylum Pseudomonadota; class Gammaproteobacteria; order Burkholderiales; family SG8-39; genus SCGC-AG-212-J23. The sequence continues at coordinate 2,250 of CBDDRX010000008.1, forward strand.
ATCTCGGCCTGGTTGGCGAGCACCTCGACCTGGCCGCGCATGCGCTGCAGCTCATCGCGCATCGCGCCGATCTGCGAGGACAGCTCGAGGAGCGCGCTGCGGTCCGCGGAAGCCGACTCGACCTTCGAGAAGCGCTCCTCGAGGATGCGCTGGTTCGCCTCGATCTGCTGGCGCAGGACCTCGATGCGCCGGCGCGCCTCGGTGTCGTCGAACAGGCCCTGCGCGAGCGCGGGCGCCGCGCCGAGGGACAGGACGGCCGCGAGCAGGGCGAGCGGGATCGCCCGAAGGCGCATCAGAATTCGCCGCCGTAGAGCATGTCGCTGCGCCGGTTCTGCGCCCAGGCGCTCTCGTTGTGCCCTTCCGACTTGGGCTTCTCCTCGCCGAGGCTGACCGACTCGATCTGCGCCTCCTTCGCGCCGAGGAGCATCAGCATCTTTTTCACGCCGTCGGAGCGCCGCTGGCCGAGGGCGACGTTGTATTCGCGCCCGCCGCGCTCGTCGGTGTTGCCCTGGATGAGCATCTTCGCGGAGGGGTTCTCGCGCAGGTACTTGGCGTGCGCCTCGACCAGCGGCCGGTACTCGTCCTTCACGTCGAACTTGTCGTAGTCGTAGTAGATCGAGCGCTTCGACAGGATGTTGTTCGGGTCCTTGAGCGCGCTCAGCGAGGAGCCCGACGGCTTGCTCGTCAGGTCGACCGTGGCGACGCGCGGCTTGTCGGCGTCGCTGCCGGCGCCGGGCTTGCGGTTCTCGACCGCGGCGCCCTGGGCGTCCTCCGAAGTGGTCGAGCAGGCGCCGAGGAAGACGGTGCCTGCGGCGAGGACTGCAAGGAGAAGTGCGCGCATGGAGTTTCCTTTCTTCATTCGATGAACGGGCCCCACGCCGGCTCGCGGATGTCGCCGCCGCCGGTGCTGAGGCGCTGCTTGATGCGGCCGTCGGACGACACCGCCGAGAGCACCCCGCGCCCGCCGAGGATGGTCGCGAGCAGGATCATGCGGCCATTCGGCGCGAAGCTGGGCGACTCGTCGCGGTCGCTGTCGGTGAGGATCTGCACCTGCCGGTTGTTGAGGTCGAGCAGCGCCACCTGGAATTTGCCGCCGTTGCGGGTGATGTAGGCGAGGCTCCGTCCGTCCGGGGCCACCCTGGGCGACACATTATAGCTACCCTCGAAGGTCACCCGCTGCGCGCTGCCTCCGCCGGACGGCATGCGGTAGATCTGCGGGCTGCCGCCGCGGTCCGAGGTGAAGTAGATCCACTGCCCATCGGGGGAATAGCGCGGCTCGGTGTCGATGCCGCCGGAGCTCGCGAGGCGGCGCAGGTTGCTGCCGTCCGGATTGACGGTGAACATCTGCGAGCCGCCTTCGCGCGACAGCGACACCGCGAGGGTCTTTCCGTTGGGCGACCAGGCCGGCGCCGAGTTGGAGCCGCGGAAGTTCGCCGCGACCTGGCGCTTTCCGTCGAGCAGCGAGTGCACGTACACGACCGGCTTCTTGTTCTCGAACGACACGTAGGCGAGGCGCCGCCCGTCGGGCGACCAGGCCGGCGAGATGATCGGCTCGAAGGAGGCGAGCACGGTTTCCTGGCCGGCGCCGTCGGCGTCGGCGATCTGCAGCTCGTAGCGGTTGCCGCGCTTCACGACGTAGGCGATGCGCGTCGAGAATACGCCGCGCTCGCCGATCAGCTTCTCGTAGACGAAGTCGGCGATGCGGTGCGCGGTCGCGCGCACCTGGTCCTTCGACAGCGTGAAGGCGATGCCCGAGAGGTCGCGCTGCTTCACCACGTCGTGCAGCTTGAAGCGTGCCTCGTAGCGGCCGTCGGGCCGCGCGGCGACCGAGCCGACCAGCACCGCGTCGGCGAGGCGCGCGCGCCACTCGGCGTAGTTCACCTCGGTGCGCTCGGTGGGCGACGGGTTGAGCGGCGGCAGCTCGAGGGTGCGGAACAGGCCGCTGCGCTCCAGGTCCGCGCGCACCACCTGCGTCAGGCCGCCGATCGCCGGCTCGCCGGCGAACGGCACGATCGCGATCGGGATGCGCTGCGCCCCGGCGCCGGTGATCTCGATGGACAGCTGCGCCTGCGCGGCGAAGGGCCAGGCGAGCAGCAGGAGCGTGGCCGCGAGCAGTCGGCGTAGGGACAAGTTCGGCATCCTCCTGATGTTGTTCGAAGCCACCTTAAGGCTCAATTATTGGTCCTGCGGCCTGAAGCGAAGTTCCAGCTGCCGCTCGAACAGGCTCGCCGGATCGGGCTTGGGCAGAGGCGAGGACTTAAGGATAGCGCGCTCCACCGCCGCGTCGTAACCCTTGTGGCCGCTCGATTTGCGCATGCGCACGGTCAGCACCTCGCCGGTGGGCAGGAGCGCGACGTCGAAGACCGCCTCGGGATTGCCGGCGAGATCGGGGGGCAGGTTGATGTTGCCGCGGATCTTGTTGCGGATCGCCGAGATCCAGGCGCCCATTGCCTTCTCGCGCGCCGAGAGCGCCCGCGCGGCGGCCTCGCGGGCGGCGGCTTCGCGGGCCAGGCTCTCGTTCAGCGCCCTTTGCTCCTGGGCGAGCTGCTCGCGCATCATCTTCTCCGCCTGCAGGTCGCGCGGCGGGACCTTGGGCTTGGGCGGCTCGGGCTTCGGCTTGGGCTTGGGCGGTTCGGGTTTCGGCTTGGGCGGCGCGGGCTTGGGCTTGGGCGCCGCCTTCTCGACGATCTCGGGCTTCTCGATCTTCGGTTCCGGCTTCGGCGGCTCCGGCTCGGGCTTGGGCTCCGGCTTCGGCGGGGGGGGCGGTGGCGGCGGCTCGGGCTTGGGCTCGGCCTTCGGCACCGGCACCGGCTCCCAGAGCTCGACGCTGATCGTCTCGGGCACGTAGTTCTGGAAGCGCACGCCGAACACGAGCGCGGCGAGCAGGATGGCGTGCATGGCGAACGCCAGCGCGAAGGACGAGCCATAGCCCTTGTCGCGCCGCTCGTCCCACGCCAGGGTACTCATGCGCCGCCCGCTTCCGTCCTCACTTCTGCGCCGGCTTGACCTGCAGGCCGACGCGCGTGATGCCCTGGCTGCGCAGGTCGTCCATCACGTGGAGCACCGCCTCGTAGCGCACGTTCTTGTCGCCGGCGATGAGCACCGAGAGCTCCGGGTTCTTCGCCTGGCGCTGCTTCATGATCTGGCTGAGGGAGGAGCGCGTCACCGGCTGCTCGTTGACGATGGCGCCGGCGCGGTCGCGCTCGCGCAGGGTCATCCGCTCGTTGTCGCGCACCACGATCTCGACCGGGACGATCTTCGGCTGCCCCGCCTTGCCGACGCTCGGCAGGTCGATGATGCCGGGGGTGACGAGCGGCGCAGTGACCATGAAGATGACGAGCAGCACCAGCATCACGTCGACGTACGGCACGACGTTGATCTCGTGCATCGGCCCGCGCTTGCGGCGCAGGGACGCCATTTACTTGACCGCCTGCCGGTGCAGGATGTTGGAGAACTCTTCCATGAAGCTCTCGAAGCGGTTGGCCAGCCGCTCGATATCGTACGAATAGCGGTTGTAGGCGACCACCGCCGGGATCGCCGCGAACAGGCCGATCGCGGTGGCGACGAGCGCCTCGGCAATGCCCGGGGCGACCTGCGCGAGCGTGGCCTGCTGCACGTTGGCGAGGCTGCGGAACGAATGCATGATCCCCCACACGGTGCCGAACAGGCCCACGTAGGGGCTCACCGAGCCGGTCGAAGCGAGGAAGGCGAGGTGCCGCTCGAGGAAGTCCATCTCGCGCTGGAAGGAGGCGCGCATCGCGCGGCGCGCCCCGTCCACCATGTCGCCCGCGTCGGTGACCTTCTGGCCGCGCAGCTTCGCGAACTCGCGGAAGCCCGCCTCGAAGACGCGCTCCAGGCTGCCGATGCTGTGGCGGTGGTTCACCGCCCCCTGGTACAGGGCGACGATGTCGTTGCCGCCCCAGAACTCGCGCTCGAACTTCTCGGTCTGGCGCACCGCGCGGCGGATCGCGAACCACTTCTGGAAGATGAACATCCAGGACATGAAGGAAACCGCAAGCAGCACGGCCATCACCGCCTTGACCACGATGCTGGCGTTGAGGACCAGCGTCCAGATGTCCAGGTCCTGCGTGACGTTCATTTGAGCGCCTGTTCGAGTTCTTGGGGCATGCGCACCGGCCGCATGCGCTCGCGATCCACCAGCGCGAGCGTGACATCGGCTTCGACCAGCAGCGCCGCGCCGCGTTCCACGCGCTGGCGAAAGTGCATGCTGGCCCGGCCGATTGTAGCCACTTCGGCGCTGACGCTCAGGAGGTCGTTCAGCCGCGCCGGCTTGTGGAAGCGCACCGTCAGCGCATGGACGAGGAAAAGAATCCTTTTCTCATCCGCGAGCTTCACCAGGTCCACGTTCGATGCGTTGAGCAACTCGGTGCGCGCGCGCTCCATGAAGGACAGGTACTGTCCGTGAAAAACGACACCTCCCGCGTCGGTATCCTGGTAGTAGACGCGAACGGGGACGGAAAAGGGTTTGCTCAACCGCTCAGCTGTCCGACAGGAGGTCGCGGGGCCCGGGCACCTTGAGGCCGAAGTGCCGGTACGCGGCCGCGGTGGCGATGCGCCCGCGCAGCGTGCGCTGCAGGAAGCCCTGCTGGATGAGGTAGGGCTCGAGCACGTCCTCGATGGTATCCGCCTCCTCGCCGACGACGTGCGCGAGGTTCTCCAGGCCGACGGGGCCGCCGGAGAACTTCTCGATCACCGCGAGCAGGAGCTTGCGGTCCATGAGGTCGAAGCCGAGCGTGTCCACGTCGAGCATCTTCAGCGCCGCCTCGGCCACCGGCCGGGTCACCGTGCCGTCCGCCTTCACCTGCGCGTAGTCCCTTACCCGGCGCAGGAGCCGGTTCGCCACCCGCGGAGTTCCGCGCGCGCGCGCCGCGATCTCCGCTGCGCCGTCGGCCGCGAGGGGCGCCTTGAGCAGGCCGGCCGAGCGCTGCACGATCTGCGAGAGCTCGCCGTGCGTGTAGAACTCCAGGCGCGCGACGATGCCGAAGCGGTCGCGCAGCGGATTGGTCAGCATGCCGGCGCGGGTGGTGGCGCCGACCAGCGTGAAGGGCGGCAGGTCGAGCTTGATCGAGCGCGCCGCCGGGCCTTCGCCGATCATGATGTCGATCTGGTAGTCCTCGAGCGCCGGGTAGAGGATCTCCTCCACGATCGGCGACAGGCGATGGATCTCGTCGATGAACAGGACGTCGCGCGGCTCGAGGTTCGTGAGCAGCGCCGCGAGGTCCCCCGGCCGCTCGAGCACCGGACCCGAGGTCTGGCGCAGGTTGACGCCCATCTCGCGGGCGATGATGTGCGCGAGGGTGGTCTTGCCCAGGCCCGGCGGGCCGAACAGCAGCACGTGGTCGAGCGCCTCGCTCCTCGCCTTCGCCGCCTGGACGAAGATCTCGAGCTGCCCGCGCACCTTCTCCTGCCCGACGTACTCCGCGAGCGTCGCCGGACGCAGCGAGCGCTCGATCTGCTCTTCCTGCGCGGACGCAGGCTTGGCCGAAATCAGCCGGTCGGTTTCGATGGCCACCGTCCGGCATTCTGCCAGACGGCGGCAGCCGCTCGCCTAGAAGCGGTACTGGAGTCCGAGCGAGAAGAAGGTGACGTCCGACTTGCTCAGCTGCTCCCATTCGAGCCGGACGCCGAGGTTGCTGGTGGCCTTGAAGACAGCGCCGACGCCATAGTGGCCCTCGTTGCCGTCCTCGAATCCGCTGACGTTGATTCCCGGCCCTGTGGCGCGGAACTTCTGGTCGGTCGAGAGAAAACCGATCTTGCCGAACAGCTCGAAGCTCTGCCCGAGGGGAAGGATGCCCAGCGCAGCGACGCCGATGCTCTCGAGCTCGCCCGTGACGCTGACGCCACCCGTCGAGAGGTTGATTTCGCCCCAGCGCGCGTACGTTCCTTCCGCTGCGAGGTGTCGCGTGAATCGATAGCCACCGAAGAGCTTCCAGCCCGTGTCCTTGAGATCGCAGCTCGTCCCCGCCGGGCAGGTGCCCTCCGCTTCCATCTGTCCCACGCTGCCGCCGATATACAGCCCGCGCTCCGGCGCGGCCTGGGCCTGGCAGAGCGCCGGCGCGGCGGCCAGCAGGGCCGCGGCCACGCCACCGAGCATTCTCTTTCTCTTCATGTTCTCTCTCATTGGTGTTAAGGGTGCGCGCACGTTAAGGGACCTAATGTGAAGGCCGTGTGACACAACGTTGCACCCGCTTCGAAGGGTCGCGGACGCGTTGCTCCCGAACCACACCCCTGTCAGCTTTTCGCCAGGGCCTTGAGGGCGGCGCGGATGCCTTCGGCGACGGCGACGCCGGGCGGCAGGCCCTTGACCGCGTTGAGCGCCTCTTTCTCGCTGTAGCCCAGGCCGATCAGGGCGTTGACCACGTCGGCGGGGCCGGCGGGCTGGGGCCGCGCGGCGTCGGCGATCTTGCCCTTCAGCTCGAGGAGCAGGCGCTCGGCGGTCTTCTTGCCGATGCCGGGGATCTTCGTCAGCGTGCCCGCGTCCTGCAGCGCGACCGCCGAGGCGAGATCGGCGACCGACAGGCCGGACAGGACCGCGAGCGCGGTGCGCGGCCCGACGCCGGAGATCTTGATGAGCTGGCGGAACGCGGCGCGCTCATCGAGCGTGGCGAAGCCGTAGAGCGTATGCGCCTCTTCCTTGATGGACAGGTGCGTGTGGAGCGTGACGGCCTCGCCGACGCCCGGGAGGCCATAGAGCGTGCTCATCGGCACGTCCACCTCGTAGGCCACGCCACCGACGTCGACCAGGATCTGCGGCGGATGCTTGGCGAGCAGCTTGCCGGTCAGGCGGCCGATCAAACCAGGCGCCCTTCCTTCATGCGCAGCTTCCGCGTATCGAGCGCGCCGAGCTGGCCGCTGTGCGCGTGGCAGATGGCGCAGGCGAGCGCGTCGGCCGCGTCCTCGCCCGGCTGCCCGGGCAGGCCGAGCAGGCGCGCCACCATGTGCTGCACCTGGTCCTTCTTCGCCTTGCCGTAGCCGACGACCGACTGCTTCACCTGCAGCGCGGTGTACTCGGAGACCGGCAGGCCGGCGAGCACCGCGGCGCAGATCGCCGTCCCGCGCGCCTGCCCCAGGGCAAGCGTCGCCTGCGGATTCACGTTGACGAAAACCTTCTCGATCGCCACCTGGGCCGGCGCGTGCTCGCCGATGATCTCGTTCAGGCCCTCGAGCAGGACCTTCAGGCGGGCGGCGAGCTCGCCCTCGCCCGACCGGACGCAGCCGCTGGTGACATAGCGCAGCTTCGATCCGTCCTTCTCGATGACCCCGAAGCCGGTCATGCGCAGCCCCGGATCGATGCCCAGGATCCTCAGTCGAGCACCGCGGTGGTGTAGACGTCCTGCACGTCGTCGAGCGACTCCAGGGCGTCGAGGAGCTTGCGCATGCGCTCCGCGTCGCCGCCGCCGAGCGCGCTTTCATTGGCCGGCTTCATCGTCACCTCGGCGATCTCGGCCTTGAGCCCCGCCTTCTCGAGCGCCTCCTTGACGGCGGCGAAGTCGTGCGGCGGGCAGATCAGCTCCACCGAGCCGTCTTCGTGCTTCACGACGTCCTCGGCGCCCGCGTCGAGCCCGACCTCCATGACCTTGTCCTCGCTCGTGCCCGGCGCGAAGACGAACTGCCCGCAATGCTTGAAGAGATAGGCGACCGAGCCGTCCGAGCCGAGGTTGCCGCCGTTCTTCGTGAAGGCATGGCGCACGTCCGCGACCGTGCGCGTGCGGTTGTCGGTGAGGCAGTCGACGAGGACGGCAGCGCCGCCGACGCCGTAGCCCTCGTAGCGCGCCTCCTCGTAGTTGACGCCTTCGAGCTGCCCCGTGCCGCGCTTGACGGCGTTCTGCACGCTGTCCTTCGCCATGTTCGCCTCGCGCGCCTTGTCCATGGCGAGGCGCAGGCGCGGGTTGGTGCCCGGGTCGCCGCCGCCGAGCTTCGCCGCGACGGTGATTTCCTTGATGAGGCGCGTGAACACCTTGCCCTTCTTCGCGTCCGCAGCGGCCTTGCGGTGCTTGATGTTCGCCCATTTGCTGTGCCCGGCCATGGGCTATGATTTTAGCCATGCTCCCGCCTCTCCTCGTTGCCCGCGTCGTCGATAAGCGCGGCAAGACCGACATCGGTCTGCTGCCCGGGGTGGCGAACCGCCATGGCCTGATCACCGGCGCCACGGGAACCGGCAAGACGGTGACGCTGCAGGCGCTCGCGCAGGCGTTCTCGTCCATCGGCGTGCCGGTCTTCATGGCCGACGTGAAGGGCGATCTCTCCGGGCTCGGCAAGCCGGGCGGCGGCAATCCGAAGGTCGAGGAGCGCCTCGAGAGCCTGAAGATCGCGCCGGCGTACGCCGCGTGCCCGGTCGCGTTCTGGGACGTCTACGGGCAGAGCGGCGTCCCGGTGCGGGCGACGGTCTCGGACATGGGGCCGCTCCTGCTCGGGCGCATGCTCGGCCTGAACGAGGTCCAGGAGGGCGTGCTCGCAGTCGTGTTCAAGGTCGCCGACGACCAGGGAATGCTGCTCCTCGACCTGAAGGACCTGCGCGCGATGCTGCAGTTCGTCGGCGACAACGCGGCGCAGTTCAAGACCGAGTACGGGAACGTCTCGTCGGCCTCGATCGGCGCCATCCAGCGCGGCCTGGTCGCGCTCGAGGGCCAGGGCGCGGCGCAGTTCTTCGGCGAGCCGATGCTCGCGCTCCCGGACATCCTGCAGGTCGAGGGGGGCAAGGGCGTCGTGAGCATTCTCGCCGCGGACAGGCTGATGAACTCGCCGCGCCTGTACTCGACCTTCCTCCTGTGGATGCTCGGCGAGCTCTTCGAGCAGCTGCCGGAGGCCGGCGACCCGGAGAAGCCGAAGCTGGTCTTCTTCTTCGACGAGGCGCACCTGCTCTTCGACGAGGCGCCCAAGGCGCTGCTCGACAAGATCGAGCAGGTGGTGCGCCTGATCCGCTCGAAGGGCGTCGGCGTGTACTTCGTGACGCAGAATCCGCTCGACATCCCCGAGTCGGTGCTCGGGCAGCTCGGCAACCGCGTCCAGCACGCCCTGCGCGCCTTTACCCCCAAGGACCAGAAGGCGGTGAAGACCGCCGCCGACACCCTGCGCCCCAACCCGAAGCTGAATGCCGCGCAGGTCATCACCGAGCTCGGCGTCGGCGAGGCGCTGGTGAGCTTCCTCGACGAGAAGGGCCGCCCGGCCGTGGTCGAGCGGGCCTTCATCGTGCCGCCCGGGAGCCAGCTCGGGCCGCTGACGCCCCGGGAGCGCCAGGACCGCATCGACGCCTCCGACCTGCTGGCGAAATACAAGGCGACGGTGGACCGCGAGTCCGCCTACGAGAAGCTGAAGGCACGCACGCAGGAAACGCTGCCCGCGAGCAAGCCGGTCCAGGCGCAGAACCCGGTCTCCGACATTCTTTTCGGCAAGACCGGCCCGCGCGGCGGCCGGCAGTCGCAGGGCGTCGTCGAGGCAGTGAGCAAGAGTGCCGCCCGGGCGATCGGCTCGGAGCTCGGCCGGCAGATCATCCGCGGGGTCCTCGGCTCGATCCTCGGCGGCAAGCGCCGTTGACGCCCCCGGAACGGTCGTTGCGGTCGTACCGCGCGCTGGGGATCGCGTTCGCGGTCGTCGGCATCCTCGCCTTCTCGTTCCGTCCCATCTGGATCAAGCTGGCCTACGGCGTGCCGACGGAAAGCGGCCATCCGGTCAGCCCGGTCACCCTGCTCTTCCTGCGCATGGTCCTGTCGCTGCCCTTCTTCGTCGCCATCGCCTGGTGGCTGAACAGCGACCAGAAGCAGAAAGCGGAGAAGCTGACCGCGCGGGACTGGGCGGCGGTCGCCGGCCTGGGCTTCGTCGGCTACTACCTCGCGAGTTTCCTGGATTTCCTCGGCCTGCAGTACGTCGGCGCCGGGGTGGGAAGGCTGATCCTGTTCCTCTACCCGACCCTGGTGCTGCTGCTGAGCTTCCTCTTCCTGCGCAAGGCGCCGACGCGGCGCGAGCTCGCAGCGCTGGTGATCTCGTACACCGGGGTCGCGCTGATCCTCGCCAACCGCTTCGGCGGGGGCGTCCAGGGCCAGTTCTTCGCCCTCGGCGTGCTGTTCATCTTCGCCTCCGCCCTCTGCTACGCGATCTACCTGGTGGCGGGCAGCCAGATGGTGAAACGCGTCGGCTCCATGCGCTTCACCGCCTATACCATGATCATCTCGACCTTCCCCGCCGTGCTGCAGTTCTTCGCGCTCGAGCCGCTTTCGGCACTGGCGCTGCCGGCGGCGGTCTGGTGGTACGCGATCATCATGGCCACGTTCAGCACGATCCTGCCCGTCTTCCTGCAGGCCGAGGCGCTGCAGCGCATCGGCGCGAACCACTTTGCCCTGCTCGGCGCCCTCGGGCCGCTCAGCACGGCCGTCCTGAGCGCGCTCGGCCTCGAGGAGCGCTTCGGGCCGCTGCAGATGCTCGGCGCCGCGCTGGTGATCGCCGGCGTCCTCCTCGTTTCCGTGAAAAGGACCTGACATGGATCTCGGCATCCGCGGCAAGACCGCCCTCGTCTGCGCCGCATCGAAAGGCCTCGGCAAGGGCTGCGCGCTGTCCCTCGCCCGCGAAGGCGTGAACCTCGTCATCACGGCACGCGGGAAGGAGGCCCTCGAGCAGACGGCCGCCGAGCTCAGGAAGCTCGGCGTCGACGTGAAACCCGTCGCCGGCGACATCACGACCGAAGAGGGCCGCGCCGCGGCGCTCCAGGCGTGCCCGAGCCCGGACATCCTGGTCAACAACGCCGGCGGGCCGCCGCCAGGGGACTTCCGCAACTGGGACCGCGAGGCATGGGTGAAGGCGCTCGACGCGAACATGATCACGCCGATCCTGCTCATCCGCGCGGTGGTGGACGGGATGATCGCGAAGAAATTCGGCCGCATCGTCAACATCACCTCGGGCGCGGTGAAGATGCCGATCCCGGAGCTCGGCCTGTCGAACGGCGCGCGCACCGGCCTCACCGGGTTCGTCGCCGGCCTCGCGCGGCGCACGGTGCGGCACAACGTGACGATCAATGGCCTGCTGCCCGGCCCGTTCGACACCGACCGGCTGCGCGGCAACATCGAGTTCAACGCGAAGCAGTCGGGCAGGAGCATCGAGGAGGCGCGCAAGGCGCGCGCGGACGCCAATCCCGCCGGGCGCTTCGGCACGGTCGAGGAGTTCGGCGACGCCTGCGCCTTCCTGTGCAGCGCGCAGGCCGGCTACCTCACCGGGCAGAACCTGCTGCTCGACGGCGGGTCGTACCCGGGGACGTTCGGCTGATGGAGGTCCGCAAGCTCGCCGGCGCGCTCGGGGCGGAGATCTTGGGGATTTCTCTTCAAGAGACTCTTCCGGAAGAGACCGTCGCCTCCATCCGTAAAGTGTTCCTCGAGAACCTCGTCATATTTTTTCGCGATCAGGCGCTCACGCCGGCGCAGTTCATGGCGTTCGCGCGCCGCATGGGCCGGCCGGTCGAGTACCCGTTCGTGAAGGGCATCGAAGGCTTCCCGGAAGTGATCGAGGTGAAGAAGCTCGAGCACGAGAAGCACAATTTCGGCGGCATCTGGCACACTGACACCGCGTACCTGCAGGAGCCGCCGATGGGCTCGATGCTGCTCGCGCGCGAGGTGCCGCCGCAGGGCGGGGACACCGAGTTCGCCAACCAGTATCTCGCCTACGAGTCGCTCTCCGACGGCATGAAGCAGCTCCTGGCGGGCCTCACCGGCGTGAACGAGTCGGCCAAGGCGGACGTGACTCGCACGCGCGAGGACCGCATCAAGGAAGCGGGCACGGAAACGAAGCACTACGTCGCCGAGCATCCGGTCGTTCGCACGCACCCGGAGACCAAGCGCAAGGCCCTCTACGTCAACGTCGGGCACACCACGCGCTTCAAGGGCATGACCGAGGAGGAAAGCCGGCCGCTTCTCGAGTTCCTGTACCGGCACCAGGTGCGCCCCGAGCTCACCTGCCGCTTCCGCTGGGCCCCGGGCTCCCTCGCGTTCTGGGACAACCGCTGCGCCCAGCACAACCCGATCAACGACTACCACGGGTATCGCCGGGTGATGCATCGCATCACCCTGGCCGGCGACAAGCCCTTCTAGAAGGGGTAAGCGGTCGCCTTGTCCTGGATGGTGACCCACTGCCACTGGGTGAACTCTTCCCAGTTGGCGACGCCGCCGTGGCGTCCGCCGTTGCCTGAAGCGCCGCGGCCGCCGAACGGGACCCAGGGCTCGTCGGCGACGGTCTGGTCGTTGATGTGCACGATGCCGGTCTTCAGCTTCGCGGTGAAGTTCATCGCGCGCTCGACCGAAGCAGTGATGACGCCGGTCGACAGGCCGTACTCGGAGGCGTTGTTGAGGGCGATCGCCTCCTCGTCGGTGTCGAACTCGAGGACGCACAGCACCGGGCCGAATACCTCTTCGGTGTAGATACGCATGTCCGGCCGCACGGCTTCCAGGACGGTGGGCTTGTAGAACAGCTTGTCATAGGTGCCGCCGGCGCGCAGCACCGCGCCCTTGGCCACGGCGTCCTTGACGATGCCGTCGATGCGCTCGATCTGCCGGCCGTTGATGATCGGCCCGAGCGCGCACGGGCCAGCGCTCGGGTCGCCGACCGGCAGGCCCTTCGCCTTCGCCACCAGGCGCTCGATGGGGTCGCGCGCGATCGTGCGCTGCGCGAGGACCGTGCCGGTCGCCATGCAGATCTGCCCCTGGTGCAGGTACGCGCCCCACGCCGCGCTCGAAGCAGCGACGTCGAGATCGGCGTCGTCCAGGACGATGGTGGAATTCTTGCCGCCGAGCTCGAGCGTGACGCGCTTCAGGTGACGGCTGGCGAGCTCGCCGACGCGTTTGCCCGCGGCGGTCGACCCGGTGAAGGAGATCATCGCGATGTTCGGGTCGGTGATCATCGCCTCGCCCACGGTCGCATCGCCCGGCAGCACGTGCAGCAGGCCGGCCGGCAGGCCGCCGGCCTCGAACAGGCGCGCCAGCATGAAGCCGCCGCTGACCGGCGTATTCGGATCGGGCTTGAGCACCACCGCGTTGCCCAGGGCGAGCGCCGGCGCGACGGCGCGGCTGGAAAGGATGAGCGGCGCGTTGAACGGCGAGATCACGCCGACCACGCCGTGCGGCACGCGGCGGGCAAACGACATCCGCTTCGGCCCCGAAGGCAGCATCATGCCCGGCGGCTGCGTGGCGATCGCCGCCGCCTCGAGCAGGATGCCGGCGACCATGTGCAGCTCGAAATCGGCCTTGGGCGGAATCGAGCCGGTCTCGCGCACGATCCAGGTGCGCATGGAATCGGCATGCGTCTCGAGGAGCTGCGCGGCGCGGCGCAGGACCGCGGCGCGCTGGTCCGCGGGCGTGTTCGCCCACTCGACCTGCGCGGCGGCCGCGGCCTTCGCGGCGTCGCGGACATCCTCCGCGTCGGCGAAGCCGACCTCGGTCAGCACCTTACCGGTGGCGGGTTCGATCACGTCGCGCGTGCCGCCCTTGGCCATCTGCCAGCGGCCGGTGAACACCTTGCCCTTCCAGGCATTCTCGGCGGCGATGACGACGGCGGTGGTCTGTTCCTTGGACATGAAGAGTCCTCCTTTCCAGGTAAGCGTTCCGGGCTTGGTATCGGCGCCGAGGTAGGCCGCGCGCAGGCGGTCCGAGCGCAGCAGCTTTCCGGCCGGGCCCTTGAGGGCGACCGCGCCGCGCTCGATGACATATGCGCCTTCCGCGATCGCGAGCGCTTTCGCGACGTTCTGCTCGACGAGCAGGATGGTCACGCCGTCGTCGCGGATGCGCTTCACGATCGAGAGCAGCTCGTCGACCATCTTCGGCGCGAGGCCGAGCGAGGGCTCGTCGAGCATGAGGAGCCTCGGCCGCCCCATCAGCGCGCGCCCGACCGCCAGCATCTGCTGCTCGCCGCCCGACATCGTGCCGGCGAGCTGCTCGCGCCGCTGCGCGAGCTTCGGGAAGAACTCGAACACGCGGTCGAGACGCGCCTGGCGCTCGCCGCGGGCGAGCAGGTAGCCGCCGAGCTCCAGGTTCTCGCGCACGGTCATCTCGGGGAAAAGCTGGCGCCCTTCGGCGACCTGCGCGAGGCCGCGCGAGACGATCGCCGCCGGCTCGCCGGGAAGCGGCTTGCCGTCGAAGAGCACCTCGCCCGAGCGCGGGATGATCCCGGAGATCGCGCGCAGCAGCGTGCTCTTGCCGGCGCCGTTCGGGCCGACGATCACGGTCAGGTCGCCCTGCGGCACCTCGAGATCCACGCCATTGAGGACCTGGATCGGCCCGTAGCCAGCGGAGAGGCCCTTGATGACCAGCCCTGCGCTCATGCGGGAAGCTCCTCGCCCAGGTAGGCCTCGACCACGGCCGGGTCCTTCGACACGGTGCGCACGTCGCCGTCGGCGATCTTCTTTCCCTGGTGCAGCACGGCCACGCGCTCGACGTAGTTCATGAGCACGCGCACCGCGTGCTCGATCCAGATCACCGCGAGGCCAAGCTCGTCGCGCACGCGGCGGATGAGCTGCGCGCTCGCCTCGAGCTCGTTGGGCGTCAGGCCCGCCGCCACCTCGTCGAGCAGCAGGACGCGCGGCCGCGCGCCCAGGGCCATGCCGATCTCCAGCAGGCGCTGGCGCGAAGGCGGGAGCGCGCCCGCCGGCACGGCGGCAAACGGCGCGAGGCCGAGGAAGCCGAGGATCTTGCGCGCGTCGTCGAACGAATCGTGGCCGTGCTTGCGCGAAGCCCCGGCGAACTGCAGGCCGAAGCGCACGTTGTCCTCCGCGCTCATGTCGCGGAAGACGCGCGGCGTCTGGAACGTGCGCGCGACGCCGTGCGCGGCGAAGGCGTGCGCCGGCTTGCCCGTCAGGTCCTCGCCGGCGATCACCAGCCGGCCCGCGGTGGGCGCGAGCACGCCGGAGAGCGTATGGAAGAACGTCGTCTTGCCGGCGCCGTTCGGGCCGATGAGGCCGACCAGCTCGCCTGCGCGCACTTCGAGGCTGGCCCCGTCGACGGCCACCAGGCCGCCGAACCGGACGGTGATGTTCTCCGCCTTAAGAAGCATTCGGCTTCCTCCGCTCGAACAGCGACGCCAGGCCGCCCGGCAGGTACAGCACGAGGAGGATGAGCAGCGTCCCGAGCACGATCAGGAACACGTACGGGAACTGCAGGCGCAGGAACTCGGTAAGCAGGCTGAACACGACCGAGGACACCAGGGGCCCGAGGATGGTGTGCGCGCCGCCGATCATCGCGATCAGCACGGTCTGGAAGCCGATGAAGGGGTTGAACACCGTCGGCGGATCGATGTAGGTCCAGCGCACCGCCATCGCCGCGCCGAGCGCGCCGGCGAAGAAAGCGGATAGCGCGAAGGCCAAGATCTTCGCCTTGCGCGTGTCGACCCCGAGCGTCTGCGCCCGCCCTTCGTCCTGGCCGATGCCGCGCAGGGCGAGGCCGAGCCGGCTGTCGCGTACCGCGATCGCCGCGGCCACGGCGGCCAGCGTGACGGCGAGGACGGTGAAGTACACGGTGGTCGACTCCGGCGGCTCGGTGATGATGCGGCCGACGGTATGCATGTACGTCTTCTCGTAGTACGTGATCGCGTGCCGCACCAGCTCGCCGAGGCCGAACGTGATGACCGCGAAGTACGCCCCGCGCAGGTGCAGGACCGCGGCGCCCACCAGGGCGGCGAACGCGCCGGCCGCGACCGCGCCCAGGACAACGGCGGGAAAGTAGCCGAGCGACTCGAAGCCCCAGGCAGTCACGTACGCGCCGATACCGAAGAAGGCGGCCGTGGCAAGGGAGAGGTAGTTGGTCGCGCCGCAGAACATCGCCCAGCTCACGGCCAGGCCGGCATACATCAGGCAGGTGAGCAGCAGCGAGAGATAGAAATCCGGCAACAGCCAGGGCATGACCGCGAGGACCGGCACGCTGTAGAGGTAGTACCTCATCGGGAAAACAGGCCCTTGGGCCGCGCGAGCAGCACGAGGATCAGCACCCCGTACGAGAGCAGCATCTTCAGCGACGGGCTGGTGAAGTGCATGCCGAAAGCCTCGATGAGGCCAAGCAGGAGGCCGCCGAGCAGGCAGCCCGCCGCGCTGCCGAGGCCGCCCAGGGTGATGACGATCAGCGCGGTCACCGTGTACGGCTCTCCCATGGAGGGCGAGATCTCATAGACCATCGACAGGAGCGCGCCCGCCGCGCCGGCGAACGCGAGGCCGAGGCCGAAGACCGCCGGGTGCAGCACGCGCGTGTCGATGCCGAGGAGCTGCGCCCCCGTGGGCGACTGCATCATCGCGCGCACTGCCTTGCCGATGAGCGTCCAGCGCAGCATGGCGAGCAGCGCCAGGCTCGCGGCGAGCGCGAACCCGAACACCACCAGGCGGTTGGCGCTCACGCGCATCCCGGCGAACTGCAGCGGCTCGGCGAGGTAGGAGTAGCCGCGCAGGTCCGCGCCCCACAGGAGGTAGGCGGCGTTCTGCACGAGGAACATCAGGCCGAAGCCGACGAGCAGGCTGCGCGCCTCGATCACCTCCGCCGACGGCGCGGTTCGGGCGATGCGGCGGAAGCAGGCCCAGTAGACGCCCAGCCCGAGGAAGAACAGCGCGAGCATGACGAACGGCAGCGACACGAGGGGGCTCGCGCCGAGCACCGTGTGGGCGAGCCAGGTGAGATACGCCCCGACCATCAGGAACTCGCCGTGCGAGATGTTCATGATCCGCATCAGGCCGTACTGCAGGTTGAGCCCCATCGCCACCACGGCGTAGATGCCGCCGGTGATCAGGCCGCCGATGACGAGTTCGATCCAGAAGGTCATGCAAAGAAAAGCCCCGCGGGGTCACCGCGGGGCGGGTGGTCTCATTCCTAGCGGAACGCGGGTTTCGGGTACATGATCGGCGCGGTCGCGCGATCGGGCGGCCAGACGACCTCGAACTCGCCGCTCTGCCACTGGCTCACGACACCGGGGGTGGCAACGTTCTCGCCGTTCCTGAAGCGCACCTTGCCGATGACGGTGGCGAACTCGCCGCCGGCGATCGCCTCGCGCAGCGCCTTGCGATCGAGCCCGGCTTTCGCCACCGCCTGCTCGAGGATCTGCAGGCCGGCCCAGGCATGCGCGCTTGCCCAGCGGTCCGGCTCCTTCTTCCAGCGCGCGACGTGGGCGTCGAAGTACGCCTTCGCCTCCTTGCTCACCTTCGGGTTCCAGGTGCCCAGGCCCATCACGCCCTCGGCGGCCGGGCCCATCTTGTCGCGGTAGACCGGGAATGCGCTGCCGACCGCGGCGTAGAAGAGCTTCGGGTTGAAGCCGACTTCGCGCGACTGGCCGGTGACGAGGAACGTGTCGGGCGGGTAGCTGAGGGAGATGAACGCGTCCGGGTTCTTCGACTTGATGTCGTTCAGGACCGGCTGCAGATCCTTTACCCCGATCGGGTAGCTCTTCTTCTCGATGATCCGGATGCCCTTTTCCTTCAGGGCCGCTTCCAGCGCGCCCATCTGCTCGATGCCGAACAGCTCGTCGACGTGGATCACCGCCGCGGTCTCGACGCGGCGCGCCTTCATGAACTCGGCGAGCGCGATCATCATCGAGTCGGGCTGCTGCAGCAGCGCGAAGAAGTACGGGTTCTTCATGCCGAGGAGCTTTCGCCCGGTGGCGGTGGGCGAGAGCATCGGGTAGCCGTACTTCTGCATGAGCGGCATCACGGCAAAGTTCATCCCCGTGCCCCAGGGCGGCAGGATCAGGTCCACCTTGTCGCTGCCCATCAGCTTCTCGTAGGTGCGCACCGCGGTCTCGACCTCGCTGCGGTCGTCGAAGCCGATCAGCTCGACCTTGCGCTTCTGTCCCTTCACGCTCAGGCCGCCGCGCGCGTTCACCTGCTCGGCCCACATGATGTAGTTCGGTTCCTGCGAGATCTGCGCGCCGGCGGCGAACGGGCCGGTGCGCGAGATGGCGTAGCCGATCTTGACGGTGTCCTGCGCCAGGACCGGGACCGCCGCGGCAAGCGCGAGCAGTCCGAGCAAGGTGCGAATGAAGATGCGAGCCATGGTTTCCTCCTCCCGAGGGGCGATGGGATACCATCTTAATCTCCTTGCCGCGCAGGTGCTTGTCCATGAGCGCAATGCTGACGGTCCGCTCGACCGACGAAGTCCCGTCCCGGGATGCCAAGGGCTACTGGGGCCAGATCGTGTCCCGCTCCTTCGGCCGGCTGCAAAGCGACACCTACGGCGACGACGACTTCCGCGGCCGCATCGCATGCCTGGGCCTCGGCGAGGTGCAGATCGGCACGCTGGCCGCCTCACGCCACCGCGTCGTGCGCGTCGCGGGCGGCCGCGGGGCGAGCGATCCCGGCCACCTCAAGCTGGTTGTGCAGCGCCGCGGGCGCTGCCTGTTCGAGCAGAACGGCCGCCGCGCCTGGCTGCGGCCGGGCGACTGGAGCCTCTACGACACGACCGAGTCCTACATCGTCTCGGCGCCCGATCCGGTGGACCTGCACGTGCTGATGCTGCCGCGCGCCGGCGTGCTGCGCGGCCGCCGCGAGCTGGACGCGCTGCTCGTGCGCCGCCTGCGCGGCTCCGGGATGGGCGGCCTCGCCTGCGCCGCGATCTCGCGCGCCCTGGGCGACGCGCAAGCCGGGATTGGTGCCGCCGCCGACGCGGGAACCCGGATCCTCGAGCTCGTCCACCTGGCGCTCCTCGAGCAGGCGGGCGCGCGCACCGAGCCGCTGCGCCGCTCGCTCCTGCGCGAGCGGGTCAAGGCTTTCATCGCCGAGCACCTCGGCAACGCGGAGCTCGATGTGGACGCCGTCGCCAAGGCCATGGGCTGCTCCAAGCGCGCCGTGCACCAGGCTTTCGAGCTCGAGGACTGCTCGTTCAACCGCTACGTGTGGGAGCAGCGCCTGGCGGCGGTGCGCGCGGAGCTGGAGGCAGATGGGACCGCGTCGCGCGCCATCGGCGACATCGCATTTTCCTGGGGGTTCAGCAGCGCCGCCCACTTCAGCCGCGCCTTCCGCGCCCACTACGGCGTCAGCGCGAGCGACTGGCGCAGGGGCCTGCGCCCCGGCTACGTCTTGTGACGGGAGAGGAATTCAAGGACGACTTCCGCAAGGCCCTGCCGAAGGAGGTCCTGGCGCAGTTCACGCAACGCTCCGCGTGGCGCGCCTCCGCTTCGGTTCTCTCGGATTTCGCCGTTATTGCGCTCGCCGCGGCCGTTGCACTGGCCTTCTGGTTCTCGCTTCCCCTGACGATCCTGTGCGTGATCATCATCGGCACGAGGCAGCATGCCCTGTTCGTCATCGCGCACGACGCGGCGCACTACCTCCTGTACGAGAACCGCAGGCTCAACGACCTCGTCGGGCGCGCGGCGGCGACGGTACAGGGGCTGTCGATGTGCACCTACCGCGTGATCCATCGGCTGCATCACAACAACCTGTACGGAGAGCTCGACCCCGACACGGCCCTGCATGGCGGCTATCCCAGGGGGCGCTCTTACTTAATAAGGAAATTATTGAAGGACCTAAGCGGCCTAACGGCGTGGAAGACCTACGCCTACTTCCTCGGCGGCGCGCCCGCGCTCAACACCAGCACCAACGTCGCGCTGCGACCGCTCGACGACACCTCGGAGAAGCTGCGCCGCGACGCCCGCTCCGATCGGAACACCGTAGTGGTCTTCCACGTCCTCTCCCTCATGTTTTTCTATTGGCAGGGCTGGCTCGTGGAGTACCTGGTGCTGTGGATCCTGCCGCTCGCGACGGTGGTGCAGGCCATCCTGCGCCTGCGCGCGATCGCCGAGCACGGCGCAACGACCGACTTCTCGTCGCCGCTCACCGCGGCGCGCACGAACATCCTTCCCGGATGGCTGGAGTGGCTGGTCTTCCCGCACCACGTGAACTACCACATCGAGCATCATCTCTACGCCTCGGTGCCGCACTACCACCTGCCGGCGTTGCACCGGGAAATGAAGGCGCGAGGGCTGCTGGAAGGCGCGGAGGTCGTGGCTTTCCCGATCACGCTGGGAAAGATCTTTTCCGAGAGGAAATCGGCTACTTCGGCTTGATCTTGAGGCGCATGGGCTTCATCGGCGAGCCGACGAAGCCCAGCCTGCGGTAGAGCGCCTGCGCCTGCTCGTTCTGCATGTCGGTCAGGAGAGTGAGGCGCAGCACGCCGTCGGCGCGCGCCTGGCCGATCACGTACTCGAGCAGCTTCGCGCCGATGCCCTGCTGGCGATGATCCTCGTGCACGACGAGGTCCTCGAAGAGCGCCGCCTTGCCGCCCTCGGCGGTGCTTACCGTGTAGAGGAGGCTCGCCATCGCCACGACCTTGGCGCCGTCCTTCGCCACGTACAGCCTGCCGAGCTTGGCGTCGGCCAGGATCATCTTCAGCGCGGCCTCCTGCTTCGCCGCGTTCGGCATGAACTCCGCCTCATGGTCGAACAGCTTGCCCAGCAGCGCCACCATCTGCGGAATATCCTTGCCCGACGCGGCCTCGTACCTGGTCATCCGTTGAAGAGGAAGCGAGTCGTCATACGTTGAAGCGGAAGTGGATCACATCCCCGTCGCGCACGACGTAGTCCTTGCCTTCCAGCCGCAGCTTGCCCGCCTCCTTCGCGCCCGCTTCGCCCCGGTGAGCGACGAAATCCTCGTAGGCGGCGATCTCCGCGCGGATGAAGCCGCGCTCGAAGTCGGTGTGGATCACCCCGGCGGCCTGCGGCGCGGTCGCGCCGGCGCGCACGGTCCACGCGCGCACTTCCTTCTCGCCGGCGGTGAAATACGTCTGCAGCCCGAGCAGCGCATACGCTGCGCGAATCACGCGGTTGAGCCCGGGCTCCTTCATGCCCAGGTCGGCGAGAAACACTTCCCGGTCCTCCTCGGCGAGGTCCGCGATCTGCGCCTCGATCGCCGCGCTGATGGGCACGACCGGCGCGCCCTCCTTGTTCGCGTAGGCGAGCACCTTGTTCAGGAGATCGTCGGAGCCCTTCTCCGCCACGTTGGCGACGTACATCGTCGGCTTCATGGTGAGCAGGAAGAGCGGCCGCAGCACGGCCAGCTCCTCCTTGGAGAGCTCGGCCGTGCGCGCCGGCTTCCCGGCATCGAGCACCTTGCGCACCTTCTCGAGCGCGGCGATGAGGCGCACCGCGTCCTTCTCGCCCGTGGTCTGGGCCACCTTGGCATGCTTCGAGATCTGCTTCTCGACGGCGTCCAGGTCGGCAAGCGCGAGCTCGGTGTTGATGGTCTCGATGTCGGACACGGGATCCACCTTGCCGGCGACGTGGACCACGTTCGGGTCCTCGAAGCAGCGCACGACGTGCGCGATGGCATCGGTCTCCCGGATGTTGGCGAGGAACTTGTTGCCCAGGCCCTCGCCTTTCGACGCGCCCGCGACGAGGCCGGCGATGTCGACGAACTCGGTCACGGCCGGCACGACCTTGAGCGGCTTCTCGATGCCGGCGATGACGTCCAGCCTCGGGTCCGGCACCGGCACGATGCCGACGTTCGGCTCGATGGTGCAGAACGGATAATTCTCGGCCGCGATCCCGGCCTTGGTCAGGGCGTTGAAAAGAGTGGACTTGCCGACGTTCGGCAGGCCGACGATGCCGCACTTCATGCTATTTCTTCCCGAAGAGCGATTTCAGCAGGCCGCCCGACTTCGCCTTCTCCAGCTCAGGGGCCTTCTGCGGCTCCGGCTTCTTCTCCGGCTCCTTGACGGGAACTTCCTTCTTCGGCGGCTCCTTTTTCTCGGGCGCCTTCGGCTCGCCGGAGTGGAGCTTCTGGATGGCCGCCTGCATGTCGCCCTTCAGCAGCTCCGGCAGCACCTGCAGCGCGCGGTCGATCGCCTGGTCGATCGCCGCCTTGTCCTCGAGCGACGGCTTGTGCAGGACGTAGTCCGCCACGGCGTTCTTGTCGCCGGGATGGCCGATGCCGAGGCGCAGGCGCCAGTAGTCGTGCGAGGCGACGCGCTGCGAGATGTCGCGCAGCCCGTTGTGCCCGCCGATGCCGCCGCCCTGCTTGATGCGGGCCACGCCCGGCGCGAAGTCGAGCTCGTCGTGCACGACGAGGATCTCTTCCGGCTTGATCTTGAAGAAGCCGGCCAGCATCTGCACCGCCCGGCCGCTCGCGTTCATGAAGCCCTGCGGCAGGAGCAGCCAGGCGCCGTTGTCAGAGAGCCGCGCCACGAGCGCCTGGTACTTCGGATCCTTGCGGAAATGCGCCCCGCCCGACTGCGCGAAGCGCTCGACGAGCCAGAACCCGGCGTTGTGGCGGGTGCGCTCGTACTCCTTGCCGGGATTGCCGAGGCCTACGACGAGGCGGATCAAGGCTACTTCTTCTCTTTCTTCTCGCCCTTGTCAGCGCCCTTGTCGGCAGCGCCCTTGTCGCCGCCCTTGGCGTCCGCGGCCGCTTCGCCTTCCTTCGGCGCGGCTTGCGCGGTGGCCGGCACGTCGGCAGCCGACACGACGGGCGTCGCCTCTTCCTCGGCGATGATCGCCGGGATGACGACGGTCGCGACGACCGGGTTCTCGTCCTTGTGCAGCGCAGCCTCCACGCCCTTCGGCAGCGTGATGTCGCGCAGGTGCATCGAATGCGCGACGGTCAGGCCGGACAGGTCGACCTCGATGTACTCCGGCAGGTCGTCCGGGAAGCAGGTCACGTCGAGCTCGTTCATAACGTGGTTGACCACGCCGCCCTGCTCCTTCACCCCGGGCGACTTCTCGGCGTTGGTGAAGTGCAGCGGCACCTTCATGTGGATCTTCTTGTCCTTCTGCACGCGCTGGAAGTCCACGTGCTGCACCTGCATCTTGTACGGATGCATGTTGACCGCGCGCAGCAGCACCTGCTCCTTCGCGCCGGCGAGGTCGAGGCTGAGGATCGAGGCGTGGAACTTCTCGTTCTTCAGGTTCTGCAGCAGCGCCTTGTGCTCCAGCTCGATGCTGACCGGGTCCTTCTCCCCGCCGTAGAGGATGCCGGGCACCATGCCCATCATGCGCAGACGGCGGCTCGCACCCGTTCCTTGCGCTTCGCGCTTGCGCGCATTGATCTCGATTGCCATGTGATTGCTCCTGGTTTTCACGGGAGCCGCGACCAGCGCCCGTGGGTTGATGAAAGCGATTCGCGCTATTCGATGAAGAGAGAGCTGACGGATTCCTCGGTGTAGATGCGCAGGATCGTCTCGGCGATCAGGCCGGCGACGGAGAGCTGGCGGATCTTCTTGGACATGCGCGCCTCGTCGCGCAGCGGAATGGTGTCGGTGACCACCAGCTCGTCGATGTCCGAGCCGTCGATGCGGGCCACCGCCTCGCCCGACAGCACGGCGTGCGTGCAATAGGCGACGACCTTGGTGGCGCCTTCCTGCTTCAGCACCTGGGCCGCCTTCACCAGCGTGCCGGCAGTGTCGACCATGTCGTCCATGATGACGCAGGTGCGGCCGTCGACCTCGCCGATCACGTTCATCACCTCGGAGACGTTGGCCTTCGGGCGGCGCTTGTCGATGATGGCGAGGTCCGACTCGAGGCGCTTGGCGAGGGCGCGCGCGCGTACCACGCCGCCGACGTCCGGCGAGACCACGATCAGGTTGTCGTAGCGCTGCTTCCACACGTCGCCGAGCAGCACGGGCGCGGCGTAGATGTTGTCGACCGGCATGTCGAAGAAGCCCTGGATCTGGTCGGCGTGCAGGTCCATCGTGAGCACGCGCGCGATGCCGACCGAGGTGAGCATGTTGGCCACGACCTTGGCGCTGATCGCGACCCGCGCGGAACGCGGCCGGCGGTCCTGGCGGGCATAGCCGAAGTAGGGGATCGCCGCGGTGACGCGCGCGGCCGACGAGCGCTTGAGCGCGTCGACCATCACCAGCAGCTCCATCAGGTTGTCGTTGGTCGGCGCGCAGGTCGACTGCAGGACGAACACGTCCTTGCCGCGCACGTTCTCGAGCAGCTCGACCATGACCTCGCCGTCGGAAAACTTGCCGACGATCGCGCGCCCGAGCGACAGGTTGAGGTGCTTGGTCACCTCCTGCGCGAGGCGCGGGTTGGCATTGCCCGTGAAGACCATCAGCCGGTCGAGCGGTGCAGCGCCTGCCATGTGGCTCATCGCGGTATTCATGCGCCCTGCCGTTGTGCCTCGGCCCGGTATGGATGGCTGGGGAGGAAGGATTCGAACCCTCGTATGCCGGAATCAAAATCCGGTGCCTTAACCAGCTTGGCGACTCCCCAGTTGGAATCGAATTCTTGCGCCGCCACTACCCTGCCCAGTCGTGCAGCGGATGCCGGTCGAGCCCCCGCGTCACGAAGCCGCGCATTGCCCCCGGCAGCTCCGACTGGAGGGCGAGCGCTTCGGCTTCTGACCTGAATTCTGCGAAAACGCACGCCCCGGAACCTGTCATCCGCGCACCCGGAACCCGCTTCGCGAGCCAGTCCAGGTGCGCTTGCACGTCGGGATATCTCGCCGCCGCGACCGCCTGCAGATCGTTGCGTCCCTGACCCGACAAAAAGGGCGGTATTTTGAGTCGTTTCCCACTGGGTGTCAATGAAGCGTCAGCGAAGATTTCCTTCGTCGATACCTGCACTTGCGGCGTCAGAACGAGGTACCACGCGGGGGGCAAATCCAGCGCGCTCAGGCGCTCTCCGACCCCTTCGCCCACGGCGCTCGCGCCGAACAGGAAGAACGGCACGTCCGCCCCCAGCGAGCGCCCCAGGTCGCGCAGCCGCGCGCCGTCGAGGCCGGTACGCCACAAGCGGTTGAGCACGAGCAGGACCGTGGCCGCATCCGACGATCCGCCCCCCATCCCGCCGCCGACCGGCAGCACCTTGCGCAGCTCGAGCTCGCAGCCCCTTTCGGTGCCGGTCGCCGCCTTCAGCGCGCGGGCGGCGCGCACGCACAGGTTGTCCTCGCCGTAGGGTCCGGAAAAGACGATCGCACCGTCTTCGCGCACTGCGACGCCGACCTCGTCGGCGCGCTCGACCAGGCGCAAGACGGTCTGCAGCTCGTGGTACCCGTCCGGCCGGCGGCCGAGGACGTGGAGGAAGAGGTTCAGCTTCCCGGGCGCGGGATAGCGCGTCATTTCCACTCGGAGATCGCGAGGCGCAGGTCGATGCCCGGATAGGCGAGCCGCAGGCGCGACGGAAGATCGCCGGCGTACTCGAGGTACTCGATGCGCCAGCCGCTCTGCTCGATGCTCGCGATGCGGCCATCGCCGCCTCGCGCGACCTCCGCGGTGGCACCGGGCGCCGCGCGCGCGCGCACCCAGTTGGCGAGCCCCTTGAGGGGGAGGCGGAAGCCGAGCGCCTGCTCGGTGAGCGATTCGACGTCGGCGGCGCGATACTCGCGCGGCTCGGCGGTGGTGAGCACGACCGAGTCCCCGTCGCGCACGATCCGCGCGACGCCTTGCCCCAGAGACGAGGTGACGAGCAGCTCGTCGACCGAGCCGGCATGGCGCCAGCTGAGGTTGCCGGTGAACGCTTCCTGGCCCTGCCGGGCGGCGATGCGGCCCGAAAGCTCGAACACCTGGTCCGCGGGAACCTGCGTTTCCAGCTGCGCGCACGCCGCGAGAAGCAGCAGCAGCGCGCTGCGCAGCACGCTCGCCACGCTACTTCTTCAGACGCTGGATCGTCTTTTGCAGCGTCTCGTTCTCGGGACTGGATTCGAGCGACTGCTTCCACACCTTCTCGGCCTCGTCACGCTCGCCCAATACCCAGAGGACCTCGCCGAGGTGCGCGCCGATCTCCGCGTCCGGGCGGCCCGCGTAGGCGCGGCGCAGCTCGCGCGCCGCGCCGGCAAGGTCGCCCTGCCGGTAGAGGACCCAGCCGAGGCTGTCGAGGATGAAGAAGTCCTCCGGCGCAAGCTCGAGCGCGCGCTCGATCAGCTTGCGCGCCTCGGGAAGGCGCGTGTTCCGTTCCGCGAACGAATAGCCGAGCGCGTTGTAGGCATGCGCATGGTCCGGCTTCACCTGGATCAGCTTGCGCAGGTTCTCCTCGGCCACGTCGTAGCGCTCGAGCTTCTCGGCGGTGAGGGCGTAGTCGTAGAGGAGCTCGGGCTGGTCGGGAACCTTCTGCAGCGCCTGGCCGAGCATGTCGTAGGCGTCACCATGGCGGTTCGCCTCGCGCAGGAGCTGCGCCTCTGCAACCAGCAGCTGCACCTGCTCGCCCGGGCCCGCCGGCTCGATGCGCTTCAGGTACTCGCGCGCCTCGTCGAGCCGGCCCTGCTTCGCGATCGCCCCGGCGGTGCGCATGCGCGCCGGCAGGGCGTGCTCGCCTTCCTCGATCTGCTTGTACCACTCCACCGCGCGCGGCCACTGCTTCTGCTCCTCGGCGATCTGGCCGAGCAGGTAGCGCACGCCGTTCGGGTCGCGGTACTGCAGCCCGAGCAGCCGCTTCATGTTCTCTTCCGCGACCTGGAAGTCCTTCAGCTGGAACGCGAGCACGCCGACCGCGTAGATCACCTCGGTGTTGCCGGGATTCATGGCGAGCAGCGTCTCGAACTGCTTGCGCGCATCGGGATAGCGCTTGTCCAGCACTAGGGCGCGCGCGTAGTTGAGCCGCGCGTCGCGCGCGTTCGGGTTCTTGACGATGAAGGCCTCGAGCGCGCCGGCCGCGTCCGCCGGCGAGCGCTTCTGCAGCACCTGGGCCTCGAAGATCGCCGCGAGCTCCCAGTCCGGGCGCAAGGCGAGCGCCTCGCGGATCGCCACCAGCGCGAGCGGGTCCTCGCCGGCGGCGTACGCGCCTTGCGCGATCGCGAAGTGCGCCGCAGGGAGCTTCGGGTGCGCGCCGGCGAGGCTGCGCACCACGCGCAGGTTCGCCGCCTTGTCCGGGTTGCTCGCCAGCAGGCGGTTCAGCTGCAGGAACGCGTTCTCGGGGTTGACGCCCTCGGCGGAGAGCAGCTTCTGCAGATAGGGCTCCGCCTCGTTGACGCGCTTCGCCGCGACCAGCAGCGCCGCCGTGATCTGCAGCGCCTGCGGCGAGGAGGGCTCGACGGTCTGCCAGATCTTCGCCGCCTCCACCGCGACCTCGGGCAGCTTGGCCCCGTTCGCGATTTCCACGGCGCGGCGCGCGACCCGCGGGTCGAGCGTGCGCTTCGCGATCTGCAGGTAAGTCTGCGCGGCGAGCCCAGCCTCGCCCCGCTGCAGCGCGATCTCCGCGAGCAGCAGCTCGTACAGCGTGAGCTCGGTGAGATCGTTGGGCGGCGGCGGCGGACGCTTCGCCGGCAGCACCTTCTGCGGCAGCGGCGCCGCCATCTGCGCTGACTGCGCGGGCCCGGACGGCGACGCCGGCTGGGCGCAGGCGGCCGTCGCGAGCGAAAGCAGCAGCGCGCCGAGAACCGGGAGGGGGGATTTCGCCATCGGAGTTCGACCCATCTTAGGTATATTTAGTGCCCCAGACAAGCCGTTGATTGGTATGCCGGAGCTTCCCGAAGTCGAGGTCACGCGGCGCGGGCTCGCGGCGCGCATTTCGGGGCAGCGGATCTCCGGCGTGGTGGTGCGGGAACCGCGCATGCGCTGGCCGATTCCGCGCGGACTGAACCGCCTGGCCGGCCGCGTCGTGCGCGCGGTGAAGCGGCGCGGCAAGTACCTGCTCGTCGAGTGCGGCAGCGGCCACCTCATCCTGCACCTCGGCATGTCGGGAAGCCTGCGCGTGCTGCCGCTGGGCACCCCGGCGCTGAAGCACGATCACTTCGACCTCCTGCTCGGCGACCGGCTGCTTCGCCTGCGCGACCCGCGGCGCTTCGGCGCCGTGCTCTGGACGGACGCGCGGCCCGAAGCGCATCCGCTGCTCGCGCATCTGGGCATCGAGCCGCTTTCCCGCGCGTTCGACGCGGCAGCGCTGTTCGCGCTCACGCGCGGCGCCCGCCTGAACGCGAAGCAGTTCCTCATGGACGGGCGGCGCGTGGTCGGCGTCGGCAACATCTACGCCGCCGAGAGCCTGTTTCGCGCCGGCATCAGCCCGCGCCGGCGCGCCGGGCGGCTCTCCGGCGCGGAATGCGCCGCCCTCGCGCGCGAGATCAAGCTCACGCTGCGCGAGGCGATCCGCGCCGGCGGCTCGAGCCTGCGCGACTTCGTCGGCAGCGACGGCGCGCCCGGCCACTTCCAGCAGCGCTACTGGGTGTACGACCGCGCCGGCGAGCCGTGCCGGCGCTGCGGCATGGAGGTAAAGCGCGTCGTGCAGGGCGCGCGCGCAACCTTCTACTGCGCGCGCTGCCAGAAGTAGCCGTCGCTACTTGCTCGCCTCGGACTTGCGCCGCAGGCGCTCGCGGACCCGGGGATCGACGAACTTCGAGACATCGCCCCCGAGCAGGGCGATCTCCCGCACCAGGGTCGCCGAGATGAACATGTGCTGCTCGGAGGGCGTCAGGAACAGCGTCTCGAACTCAGGATAGAGGCTGCGGTTCATCCCCGCGAGCTGGAACTCGTACTCGAAGTCGGAAACCGCGCGCAGGCCGCGCAGCACGACGCGCCCGCCGTGCTGGCGCACGAAGTCGATCAGCAGGCCGGAGAAGCCGACGACCTTGACGTTCTTCAGGTCGCCGAGCACCTCGCGCGCCATCTCGACCCGCTCGTCGAGCGTGAAGAAGGTGCGCTTCGCGCGACTGTCCGCCACCGCGAGGATCACCTCGCCGAAGAGCGCCGCCGCGCGGCGCACGAGGTCCTCGTGGCCGCGGGTGAGCGGATCGAACGTGCCCGGGTAGATCGCTTTGGTCATGCCGCGCTGTCCCCTTTCCACTGCAGCAGCTGATAGCTCACGTTGCCGGCGCGCGCGCTGCGCAGCGCTTCCCACGGCCCCTCGGCCGCAAGCGCCGCAGGCGCCTCCACATACACTCGGGCGCCCGCAGCGAGCCGTGGCGCCAGTTCCTGCAGCAGCGCCGGCAGGGCATTCTGCCCGAACGGTGGATCGAGGAAAACCACGTCGAAGCGCGCCTGCGTGCGGCGCAGGTAGCCCAGGGCGTCGCCCGCGACCAGCTCGACTTCGCCTGTGCCAAGCGCCGCCTTGGCCTGCGCGAGCGCGGCGAAGGCCCGCGGGTCGCTCTCGACCATCACCACGCGCGCCGCGCCGCGCGACGCCGCCTCGAATCCCAGCGCTCCGGAGCCGGCGAAGAGGTCCAGGCACGCCAGCCCGACCAGGCGCTGGCCGAGCCAGTTGAACAGCGTCTCGCGCACCCGATCGGGCGTGGGACGCAGGCCCGGCCGGTCGAGAACCGCGAGCTTCCGGCCGCGATGCGTTCCGCCGATGATCCGGATTTTTCCCTTGTTAGAATGCACCGCATCCATGGTAGCAGCGCCCTCCTGGGCGGCGCGCCTGAAGGCCGGGCTCGCGCGCACCCGCGACGTACTCAATACGCCGGTCTCCGAGCTCTTCACGCGGCAGCGCGTCGACGAGTCGGTGTACGAGGAGCTCGAGGCCGCGCTCCTCCAGGCGGACTGCGGGGTCGCCGCCACCGAGGCGATCCTCGGCTCCCTGCGCAAGAAGAAGTTCGAGGATGGCGAGGCGCTGCGCCGCGGCCTGAAGGACGCCATCGCCGGACTGCTCGCGCCGCTCGAGCGCAAGCTCGACGCCGGCGCGCACAAGCCGCTCGTCATCATGATTGCAGGGGTCAACGGGTCGGGGAAGACCACCTCCATCGGCAAGCTCGCGAAGTGGCTGCAGGGCCAGGGCCGGACCGTCCTGCTCGCCGCCGGCGATACGTTCCGCGCGGCGGCGCGCGAGCAGCTCATCGCCTGGGGCGCGCGCAACGCGGTCCCGGTCATCGCCCAGGAGTCCGGCGACCCCGGCGCGGTGGTGTTCGATGCGCTCGGCGCGGCTCGCGCGCGGAACATCGACGTGGTGATCGCGGACACCGCCGGGCGGCTGCCCACGCAACTGCACCTCATGGAGGAGATCAAGAAGGTGAAGCGCGCCGCGGGCAAGGCGCTCGCCGGCGCGCCGCACGAAGTGCTGCTCGTGCTCGACGCGAATACGGGGCAGAACGCGCTCGCGCAGGTCAAGGCCTTCGATGACGCGCTCGGCCTCACCGGCCTCATCATGACCAAGCTCGACGGCACCGCCAAGGGCGGCGTGGTGTGCGCCATCGCGCATGCGCGATCCCTGTCTTCGCGGGAGCACCCGATCCCGCTGCTGTTCATCGGCGTCGGGGAGGGAATCGACGACCTGCGCCCGTTCGCCGCGCGCGACTTCGCCGAGGCCCTGGTTGGTTAGCTTCTCCGCCGTCGCCAAGCGCTACCCCGGCGGCCAGAGCGCGCTGCACGACGCGAGCTTCGCCCTCGAGGCCGGCGAGCTCGTCTTCGTCACCGGCCGCTCGGGTGCGGGAAAATCGACGCTACTGAAGCTCATCCCGGCGATCGAGCGCCCGACCTCCGGCTCGGTCATCGTCCACGGGCAGAACGTCGGCGCGCTGAAACGCCGCGCGATCCCCTACCTGCGCCGGAACATCGGCCTGGTATTCCAGGACCAGAAGCTCCTCTACGACCGCAGCGTGTACGAGAACGTGATGCTCCCGCTCGCCTTCTCCGACCACGCGCCGAAGGAGGCGGCGCGCCGCGCGCGCGCCGCCCTCGACAAGGTCGGGCTGCTCGCGCGCGAGCGCGCCAACCCGATCCAGCTCTCCGGCGGGGAGCAGCAGCGCCTCGCCATCGCGCGCGCGGTCGTGAACCGTCCCTCCCTGCTCATCGCCGATGAGCCGACGGCGAACCTCGATGCCGAGTCGGCGGCCCGGATCGTCGAGATCTTCGTCGCCTTCCACCAGGTCGGGGTCACGGTGCTCATCGCCACGCACGACCAGGGGCTGGTCGAGCGCTTCGGCCGGCGCATCCTGCACCGCGAGGCGGGGCGTGTCACGGAAGGAACGCCGCCATGACCGCGTGGCTGCGCCAGCATCGCCAAGCCCTCGGCGCCGCGGCGCGCCGGCTCGGCCGCACCGGCGGCCTGCTCGGCGCCTTGGTCATCGGCGTCGCGCTCGCCCTTCCCGCGGGCGGCTACGCGCTGCTCGAGGGGCTGGGCGGCGTCGCGGCGCGGCTCGCGCCGGCGCCGCAGGTGTCGATCTTCCTGCGCCCGGAGGCGAAGCGCGCCGACGCGGACGCTTTGGGCACGGCACTGCGCGCCGATCCCCGGATCGCCAGGCTGCGCTTCGTGCCGCGCGAGGAGGCGCTGCAGGAGCTCGGTGCGGTCCAGGGCATGCCGGATGTGATTGCCGCGCTTGGCCGCAATCCGCTTCCGGATGCCTTCGTCGCGCAGGTCCGCGAGGAAGCGCTCGATGGCTTCGCGTCGGCGGCGCGCAAGCTGCCCTCCGTCGGGCACGTGCAGGCGGATACCGCATGGGCGCGCCGCCTGGCGGCGCTGGCCGCGGTCGCGCGCGTGGCGCTCTGGCTGCTCGCCGGGCTCCTCGGCGCGGGCCTGATCGCGATCACCTTCAATACGATCGGCCTGCAGATCCTGACGCGCCGGGAGGAGATCGAGGTCCTGAAGCTGATCGGCGCGACCGACGGGTTCATCCAGCGGCCGTTCTAC
This sequence comes from uncultured bacterium, assembly GCA_965233165.1. Classification (GTDB taxonomy): domain Bacteria; phylum Pseudomonadota; class Gammaproteobacteria; order Burkholderiales; family SG8-39; genus SCGC-AG-212-J23. Next base: position 33,696 of record CBDDRX010000008.1, read on the forward strand.
TACCTTGGCTTGCTGCAGGGGCTCGCGGGCGGCCTGGTCGCGCTGGTCATCGTCGCCGGCGCTCTCGCGCTGCTCAACCTCGAGGTCCGCCCCCTCGCCGAGTCCTACGGCTCGGCATTCCGCTTCACCTTCCTGTCGGGCGGCGACGCCTTGACGATTCTCGGTTTTGCGGGCCTGATCGGATGGCTGGGCGCCTACCTGTCGGTCCGGCGCCGGCTTGCTGAAATAGAACCGATGTGAGCAGACACTTACATAGAGAGTTCATATTTCATTGGTCACAATTCAGGAACTGAGGCCGCGCTTAGCACTCTAAATGCCTGAGTGCTAAGATTACCTATTCAAGGAGGACGCTCGATATGCAAGCAGCGATGATCCTGCCCGGCACGGCCGCAGTCCCCATGCCCACGGGAAGTATCGAGGCTTATATCCAGACCGTAAGCCGCTTCCCGATCCTCTCCGTGGAGGAGGAGCAGTCGCTCGCGCGCAAGTTCCGCAGCCAGGAAGACCTGGACGCGGCGCGCCAGCTCGTGGTCTCGCACCTGCGCCTCGTGGTGGCGATCGCCCGCGGCTATCTCGGGTACGGCCTGCCCCACGCCGACCTGATTCAGGAAGGCAACATCGGCCTCATGAAGGCGGTGAAGCGCTTCGACCCGGATCGCGGCGTGCGGCTGGTGTCCTTCGCCATCCACTGGATCAAGGCGGAGATCCACGAGTACATCCTGCGCAACTGGCGGCTCGTGAAGCTCGCGACCACCAAGGCGCAGCGCAAGCTGTTCTTCAACCTGCGTTCCATGAAGCGGGGGCTCGCACCGCTCAGCGCGGAGGACGTAAAGCGCGTCGCCGCCGAGCTGCGCGTCAAGCCGGAGGAAGTGCGCGAGATGGAAACGCGCCTCTCGGGACAGGATATCGGCTTCGATGCAGATGACGGCGACGACGACGGCGAGCGGCGCGCCTACGCGCCCGCGCAGTACCTCGCCGCCGATGCGGCCGCCGAGCCCGGCCGCCTGCTCGAGGACGAGGAATCGGAGCGGGTCCAGGCCGAGGGCCTGAAGCGTGCCCTGCACTCGCTCGACGCCCGCAGCCGCCGCATCATCGAGGCGCGCTGGCTGCGCGAGAAGGACACCGCCACGCTGCACGACCTTGCCGCCGAGTTCGGGGTGTCGGCCGAGCGCATCCGCCAGATCGAGGCCAAGGCGATGCAGAAGATGCGCGGGGCGCTCGCCTAGCGGCCCGCGAGCAGCACTTTCAGGTCCGGGGCGAGGTCCTGTCCGATCCGCTCCGGACGCACCAAAAGCCGTAGCCGGCCTTGCGGGTCGATGACGTAGGTCTGCCCGCTGTGGTCGACGGCGTAGCTGTCGCCCGTCTTCCGCTTCTCGTAGTAGATCTTGAACTCCTTCGCCACGCGCTGCGTGGCGGCGGCGTCGCCGCGCAAGCCGAGGAAGCCCGGATCGAAGGCCGTCACGTACTTCGCCAGCGCCTGTTCGGTGTCGCGCTCCGGGTCGACCGTCACGAGGAGCACCTGCACCCGCTGCGCGTCGGCGCCGAGCTGCTTCAGCGCGCCCGCCACCTCCACCAGCGTCGTCGGGCACACATCCGGGCAATGGGTAAAGCCGAAGAACAGCACGACCGCCTTGCCGCGGAAGTCCTCGAGCCGCCGCAGCTTGCCGGTGTGGTCGGTCAGCTCCAGCGCTTTTCCGTACTGCGCGCCGGTGATGTCGGTGCTCTGGAACTGCGGCCGGCCGTCGCAGCCGGCGAGCAGCGCCAGGCTACAGATAATGATCGAGCAGAAGCGCGGCAAAAAGCGCGGCCAGGTAGACGATCGAGTAGCGGAACGCCCGTTGCGCGAGCGCATCGGTATAGGCGCGGTGGATGCGCCAGGCGTAGGCGATGAAGACGGCGCCGAGAATCACGGCCGCGGCGAGGTAGGCCGGGCCGCTCATGCCGACGACGTAGGGCAGCAGGCTGACCGCGAAGAGGATCAGGGTGTAGAGCAGGACCTGCAGGCGCGTGTACCGCTGCCCGTGCGTCACGGGAAGCATCGGCACGCCGGCTTTGGCATACTCGTCGGTCCGGTAGAGGGCGAGCGCCCAGAAGTGCGGCGGCGTCCACGCGAAGATGATGAGGAAGAGCAGCATCGCCTCGGTGGTGACCTCGCCGGTGACGGCCGCCCAGCCGAGCACGGGCGGCATGGCGCCCGACGCGCCGCCGATGACGATGTTCTGCGGCGTCGCCGGCTTGAGGATGACGGTATAGACGACCGCATAGCCTACGAAGGTGGCGAGCGTGAGCCACATCGTCAGGGCGTTCACGAACTGGAAGAGGATCCACAGCCCGGCGCCGCCCAGCGCGCCTGCGAACACCATCGTCTGCGCCGCGCTCAGTTCGCCGCGCGGCAGCGGACGCCAGCGGGTGCGGCGCATCACCGCATCGATGCCCTGCTCCACGAGGCAATTGACCGCCGCAGCAGCGCCGGCGACGAAGGCGATGCCGACCGTCGCCGCGACGAGCACCTGCAGCGGGACCATCGCCGGCGTCGCGAGGAACATGCCGATCACGGCGGTGAAGACGATCAGCGAGACGACGCGCGGCTTCGTCAGCGAATAGAACGCTCGGATGCGGCTCGGAAGGCCTGCGCTGAGAACTTGGGTATTCACCGGAGGGAGGGTAAGCCCTTGAAGGCGCAGAAGTTTAACACGACGAGCGCCGCAAGAAGAAGCGCGGCGACGGCATTGTGCGCGGCGGCGAGAGGCAAAGGCAGGCCGAAGGCGACGTTCGCCACGCCGAGGGCAAACTGCAGCGCCAGAACAAGGAAAAGAAGGACGCCCAGCGGCCTCAGGGCGGGGAACCCGCGCAGCTTCAGCGCGGTGACGCCGATCACCAACACCACGACGAGCGCGAACATCCGGTGCGTCCAGTGGATCGCCACGAGCGCGTCGAGCGGCAAAAGCTCGCCCTCGCCGGTCATGCCGAGCTCCCTGAGGACGTGGAAGGCGTTGCCGAAGTCCATCGCCGGGACCAGGACGCCGCGACAGCCGGGCAGGTCCGGGCACGCGAGCGCCGCATAGTTGGCGCTCACCCAGCCGCCGAGGGCGATCTGGATGGCCACGGCTGCGAGCGAAGCGCCGGCCGCCAGCCGCACGCCGCGCGCGGACTGCGCGGTCGGGAGGAGGGAGAGGAAATGCCAGAGCAGGAGCGCGAGAATGGCCATGCCACCGATGAGGTGCGCGGTCACGATCGCCGGCTTGAGCAGCATGGTGACGGTCCACATGCCGAGCGTCGCCTGGAACAGGACCAGCAGCACGATGGCGGTGGCAAGCCACTGCGAGCGACGTACGCGCCACGACAGCGCGGCGACGAGGAGGATGAGGAGGCCCAGTGCGCCGGCGAGGTAGCGGTGCCCCATCTCCTTCCATGCCTTGGCCAGCGCATCCGCATCCGCGATGTTCCGCGGAACGGGATGTCCGTAGCATCCGGGCCAATCGGGGCATCCGAGGCCGGCGTCCGAAAGGCGCACGTACGCGCCTACGACGATCACGATGAACGTGAGCACGGCAGTGCCGGCGGCGAGGACCCGGAGGAAGCGCGTCATCCGATGCGGGAGTACTTGAGCAGCCGGTTGAGGTCCTTGATGATCTTCTTCGGGTCCGGATCGCGCGGGAAGCGCAGCATCAGGTTACCGAGCGGATCGACGAGGTAGATGTGGTCCGCCGGCGTGCCGGGGAACGCCTTCGCGAGCTCCCCGGCCGGGGCGACATGCGTGCCCTCGATCGCCTGCAGCAGCTCGGCGCGCGGCTGTCCGGGACCCGTGAGGAGCCACGCGCGCTCGATGCGCAGCTGCTCCTTGCCTTGCGCGCGGCGCGTCTGCCGCATGAAGTAGAGCTTCTTCTCGCAGTAGGCATCGCACGCCGCGGCGTCGAAGCTCACCAGCACCCACTTGCCCTTCAGCTGCTCGAGCGGCCCGCCGCTCAAGGGCTTGGGCGGGATGAGCTCGCCGTAATTCCCGGTCCCCCCGGGCGCCCAGACGAGGTAGTATGCGAGCGTGGCGAGGACCACCGGCGCCGCGCAGGCGCGGGCGGCCAGCAGCAGCGTGAAGCCGGGCCTCATGCCTTGCGGAACGAGAACACGAGGCCGAGCACCGCGGCGTGCGCGGCGAGCGAGTACCACTGCAGCGCGTAGCTGCGGTGCTTGTCGATCCCTGCGTCCGGGCGGGCCCATTCCCGCAGCAGTCCGTCCTCCAGGGGCGAATGCTGCTGGATGATCCGCGGCTGCAGGTGCAGGCCGGTCTCCGCCGCGAAGCTCGCGACGTCCAGCGTCTGCCGCACGCTTCCCTTCGTCTCGCCCTGCACCAGGAGGCGCGGCAGGCGCTCGAGCACGACCCCCTCGATGCGAACCAGCCCGGGCGGCGTGCGCACGTCGGGCAGGACCTCGCGCGTGCGTGGCGCGGCGATCCAGCCGCGGTTCACGAGCACGTGCTCGGCGGAGCCGTCCAGGCGCAGGGGCGTCACGACTTCGTAGCCCGGTTGCTTGCGGCGGACCTTGTTGTCCAGCAGGACCGTGTGCCGGCCCACGAAGGAGCCGGCGACGCTCGCCCGCTGGACCGCGGCGGCCGCGGCACGCTTCTCATCGGCGCGCCCGTCCTGCCACTGGCCGAGCGCAATGCACACTGCGCAGCCGAGGGCCGCGGGGAGCAGCACCCGGAAGCGGGGACGGAAAGAGTATCCTGCGCGCATGCGTTACGTCGTAATTGCGATGTTCGTCCTGATCATCGCCAGCCTCGGGTCGGCCCTTTTCTACATGATGCGCGGGCGGGATGACCCGAGAAAGATGGCCCGCGCGCTCGCGATCCGCGTGGGCCTTTCGGTCGGCCTGTTCGTGCTGCTGATGGCCGGGTGGCTGCTCGGCCTCTGGCAACCTGGCCGGCTGTAGTCAGCGCGGGTTCTCCGCGCTCCCTATAGCCAGTAGACGAAGATGAAGAGGCCCAGCCAGACCACGTCCACGAAGTGCCAGTACCAGGCCACGCCCTCGAACGCGAAGTGGTGGTCGGGCTTGAAGTGGCCTTTCAGGCAGCGGAACCAGATCACCGTCAGCATGATCGCGCCGATCGTGACGTGGAAGCCGTGGAAGCCGGTGAGCATGAAGAACGTCGAGCCGTAGATCCCGGTCGTGAGCTTGAGGTTCAGGTCGCTGTACGCATGGCCGTACTCGTAGGCCTGCACGCCGAGGAAGATGAAGCCGAGCGCGATGGTGGCGGCCAGCCACGCGAGGAGCTTCGGACGGTCGTTGCGGATGAGCGCCCAGTGCGCGAACGTCACCGTCACGCCGGAGGTGAGCAGCAGCGCCGTGTTGATCGCCGGCAGGCCCCAGGCCCCCATGACCGAGAAGGGCTCGGTGATCGCGGGGCCCGAGGTCGGCCACTGGCCGGTGAAGTCGGGCCACAGGAGCGCGCGGTGCTCCAGGTCGCCGAGCTCCGGGACCGAATAGACGCGCGCCCAGAAGAGCGCGCCGAAGAACGCGGCGAAGAACATGACTTCCGAGAAGATGAAGAAGCTCATCCCCCAGCGGAAGGAGACGTCCTCCCAGCGGCCGTACTTGCCGGCCTCGGACTCGCTGATCACGTCGCCGAACCAGCGCGTCATCATGTAGACGAGCAGCACGAGGCCGCCCGCGAACGCGACCCAGCCGGCGCGCGCCCCGTTCATGACGAAGACGCCGCCCAGCGCCATGCAGAAGAGCGAGACCGAGCCCATGATCGGCCACGGCATCGGCTGCGGGACATGGTAGTGCCCGCGGGGGGCGGAAGTGGGATGAGATGCGGTCGTGTCAGCGCTGTGCGCCATTTTCGTTCTCCCTGCTTTCTAGCTGGTCACGATGCCGACGATAGTGCGCAGCGTGAAGATGAAGATCACGACGAAGAGGATGGCGGCGACGACCACGTGGACCGGGCGGATGCGCGCGGCCTCGTGGTCGCTCTTGCGCCGCACGCCGATAAAGCCGAAGGCGACGGTCTTGAGCGTGTCGAGGAAGGAGGATCGCTTCATCGCGGACACCATCAACTCCTGCCTCCCGCGGCCGCCGCGCTTCTGCCACCGACTTCGAAGAACGTGTAGGACACGGCGATGCTGCTCATGTCCTTCGGCACCTTCGGGTCGACCACGAAGGTCACCGGCATGCGCCGCGTCTCTCCCGGCTGGAGCGTCTGCTGCGTGAAGCAGAAGCAGTCCAGCTTCTTGAAGTAGCGGCCGGCGATCTGCGGTCCGTAGCTCGGCACCGCCTGGCCGGTGACCGGCACGTCGCGCACGTTCACCACCTCGTACTCGACGGTCGTCAGCTCGCCCGGGTGGACCGAGACGTGGTTGACGAGCGGCTTGAAGCGCCAGGCCATGTTGTGCGCGTTCGAGTCGAGCTCGATGGTCACGGTGCGGCTGCGGTCGACCTGCGTGTTCACCGCCTCGCTCTTCTGCTCGATGCTGTTGATCCCGAGCGCGGCGCAGATCTCGTTGTAGAAGGGCACGAGCGCGAAGCCGAAGCCGAACATGCCGACCGCGACGATCGCCAGTCGCGTCGAGAGCCGCCGATTCGCCGCCTGGACGCTCATCGGCCGCTCAGCAGCCAGTACTTCGCGATGATGCCGACGAACGTCGTCAGCGCGATCGACGCGAGCACCAGGGCCGTTTTTAGATTCTTGCTCACTACTTGACGACGGGCGGCGTTTCGAACGAGTGATAGGGCGCCGGCGTCGGCAGGTGCGTCCACTCGAGCGAATCCGCGCCCTCCCAAGGGAGCTGCGGGGCCTTCTCGCCGCTCTTGATGCACTTCAGGATGATGTACAGGAACAGCAGCTGCGACAAGCCGAAGCCGAACGCGCCGATGGTCGAGATCTTGTTCCAGGCCTCGAACATGAGCGGGTAGTCCGGGATGCGGCGCGGCATGCCCGCCAGGCCGAGGAAGTGCTGCACGAAGAAGATCATGTTGAAGAAGATCAGCGTCAGCCAGAAGTGGATCTTGCCGAGCGTCTCGTCGTACATCTTCCCGGTCCACTTGGGCAGCCAGAAGTACACCCCGGCAAAGGCCGAGAACAGCGCGCCCGCCACCATGACGTAGTGGAAGTGCGCGACGACGTAGTAGGTGTCGTGCAGCTGGATGTCGACCGGCACCAGCGACAGGACCAGGCCGGTGAAGCCGCCGAGGGTGAAGAGGAACAGGAAGCCGAGCGCGAAGAGCATCGGCGTCTCGAAGGTGAGCGAGCCCTTCCACATCGTCGCCACCCAGTTGAACACCTTCACCCCGGTCGGCACGGCGATCAGCGTCGTGGCGTACATGAAGAACAGCTGCCCGGTGACCGGCATGCCCACCGTATACATATGGTGCGCCCAGACGATGAACGACAGGATCGCGATGGCCGAGGTGGCGTAGACCATGGAGGCGTAGCCGAACAGGGGCTTCCTCGAGAACGCCGGGATCACTTGCGAGACCACGCCGAACGCCGGCAGGGCGATGATGTAGACCTCGGGGTGGCCGAAGAACCAGAAGATGTGCTGGTAGAGCACCGGGTCGCCGCCGCCCGCGGCGTTGAAGAACGTGGTGCCGAAGTGGCGGTCGGTGAGCGTCATCGTCACCGCCCCCGCGAGCACCGGCATCGCCGCGACCAGCAGGTACGCGGTGATCAGCCAGGTCCAGACGAAGAGCGGCATCTTCATCAGCGTCATCCCCGGGGCGCGCATGTTGAGGATCGTGGTGATGATGTTGATCGAGCCGAGGATCGAGCTCATGCCGAGGATGTGCACGGCGAAGATCGTCAAATCCATGCCGATCCCCATCTGCACCGTAAGGGGGGCGTACATCGTCCAGCCGACGCCCGGCGCGCCGCCCGGCGTGAAGAACGACAGGATGAGCAGCATGCCGGCGAACGGCAGCAGCCAGAACGACCAGTTGTTCAGGCGCGCGAACGCCATGTCCGGGGCGCCGATCTGCATCGGGATCAGCCAGTTCGCGAAGCCGACGAACGCCGGCATGATCGCGCCGAACACCATGATCAGGCCGTGCATGGTGGTCATCTGGTTGAAGAAGTCCGGGTCGACGACCTGCAGGCCCGGGGAGAACAGCTCGGCGCGGATCACGAGCGCCATCACCCCGCCGACCAGGAACATGGTGAAGCTGAACCACAGGTACATCGTGCCGATGTCCTTGTGGTTCGTCGTGGTGACCCAGCGCATCAGGCCGGCGTAGCCGCCGTGATGGTCGTGGTGATCGTGGGCGTGGTCGTGGGTATCGACGACAGAACTCATGGCGATCCTTATTTCCGTCTGGCTTTGACTTCAGCGGGCTGCACGATTCCGGCCTTGTTGCTCCAGGAAGTGCGTTCGTAGGTGACCACCGCCGCGATGTCGGTGTCGTTCAGCTGCTTGCCGAAGGCCGCCATGGCGGTGCCAGGCTTGCCGTTCAGCACGATGTCGATGTGGCCGTCCTTCGGCCCGGTGGTCAGCTTGCCGCCGTCGAGCGGCGGGAACGCGGGCGGCGTGCCCTTGCCGTTCGCCTGATGGCAGGCGACGCAGTTCGCGGCGTACACCTTCTCGCCCCGCGCCTTCAGGTCTTCCAGCGTCCAGGTCTTGCCTGGATCGTCCGCCGCGGCCGCCATGGCCTTCTTCTTCTCGCCGACCCACTGCGCATACTTCTCCTGCGAGACCACGTTCACCACGATCGGCATGTAGGCGTGCTCCTTGCCGCACAGCTCGGTGCACTGTCCGCGGAACACGCCTTCCTGCTCGGGGCGGAACCAGATGTCGCGCAGGAAGCCCGGGATCGCGTCCTGCTTCGCGCCGAACGCCGGGACCCACCAGGCGTGGATCACGTCGGCCGCGGTCACGATGACGCGCACCTTCTTGCCGACCGGCACCACCATCTCGTTGTCCACTTCGAGGAGGTAGTTCTCGCCCTTCGCTTCCGTGCCTTCGATCTGCGCGCGCGGCGTGCTCAGCGCGGAGAGGAAGTGGATGCCCTCGCCCTCGCCCTTGATGTAGTCGTAGCCCCACTTCCATTGGTAGCCCGTCACCTTCACGGTGATGTCGGCGGCGGTGGTGTCCTTCTGCGCGATGACGGTCTTCGTCACCGGCCAGGCGATGATGACCAGGATGATGGCCGGGATGATGGTCCAGAGCAGCTCCACGGTGGTGTTCTCGTGGAACTGGGCGGCCTTGTGCCCGACCGACTTGCGGTGCGCCCAGCAGGAATAGAACATGAAGCCGAACACGCCGATGAAGATGACGATGATCAGCCACATTACGTACTGGTGCAGCTGGTCGATGTCGCGCGCCATCTGCGACGCCGGCGACTGGAAGTACCAGGCGATGGCGTGCGCGGGCGCCGAGGCGGCGAGGGCGCCCAGCGCAACGACGATGGAGAGGGCCCTGCCGGCGATTCCCTTCATGTTCTGCATTCCCCGAAATCAGATCCGCATTCTTCTCGAGAGCTCGCCCGCGAACTCGATGCGCGCCTGCGCGCCGAGGTGCCGGCCGACCTCCACTTCTTGTCCGGGCTCGCGCAGCAGCACGCGGGCGCCGTAGCCTTCGTTCCGCTCCAGCACTACCCGCGCGCGGCGCGGGTCGAGCCGGTACTGCACCAGCCGCTCCGCCTCGGTGACCTCGATCGTCAGGCGGTCCTGCGCAAGCTCGATCCTCTCGTAGTCCCCCGCGCGCCGTGCGTACAGCATGAACGCCGCCCCGAGCGCCGCGATCTCCAGGCCCACGAACGGCAGGACCGGCCAGGCGCCTGCGATCGCGAACCCGATACCGATCGCAGCCGAAACGACCGAGAGCGCCGCGAACACACCCAACAGACCCGCCGGTGAAATCGAGCAGTTACGCTTGAGCGTCAGGCTGAATCCGGCAATGCCCTCCCGAAACGCAAAAACGCGCCCGGGAATCTCTTGGCTCGGCATGCTCACGGAGCGCCGTAAAGTATCACAGATCAATAACCTACCTCAAGGCGGCGGCGGCGAACGCGAGTGAAATTGCACTATGTCGCGCCCGTCGCCGAGCTTGCGCGGCGCGCCCTTCCAGGCATGGCCGTACACGACCTCGAATCGCACGTCGCCCTTGAGCTGCATCCGCAGATCGCGCAGCGCGCGGCGCCCGAGGCCGCGCGCGCGATCGGCGCGGGCATTCGTCTGCCCGGAGCCCTTGAGGTCGGCGAGCAGCCCGCCGCTCTCGCGGTAGCTGAACGTGAGCATCTCCATGTCCATCACCGGCGCGGCGAGCCCGGCCGCGACGAGCATGTCGCCCAGGTCGTGCATGTCGACGAATTCATGAACGCGGCCGGGGCCCGCGGCGTCGCGCAGCTCCTGGAGCGTGTCCGGGCCCAGCGTGCTGAACATGACGAGGCCTTCGGGGGCGAGTACGCGGGCAAACTCGCGCAGCCACTCGAGCGGGTCGGCCGCCCAGTGCAGCGCCATGTTGCACCAGACAAAGTCGAACGCCGCGGCGGCAAACGGTAGCCGCGCCAGGTCGGCGCAGACGCGCCGTTTCCGGTCGAAAAGCCAGCCCCGTCCCTGGCGCAGCATTGCGACGGAGTAGTCGAGCCGGACGAGCTCCGACTTGCGAAAGCGCGCCGCCAGCTTCGCCGCTTCCCGGCCGGGCCCGCTCCCGGCGTCCAGGATCCGGCGCGGCTCGAGGCGCACGTAGTCCAGCCGCTCGAGCATCCGCGTGCCGACCTCTTCCTCGAGGCGCGACGCCCCGGCGTAGCTCGGTGCGGCGCGCTCGAACCGGCGCCGCGCGGCGCGGGGGTCAACGCGCGGAAAGCGCGCGCTCGATGGCACGGGACACCGCCAGGATGCGCCGGTCCGTGCCGGCCGTGCCGCAGACCATCAGCCCGACGGGCGCCGTGCCCTCCTCCTGGATCGGGAGCGAGACGGCGCAGCCGTCGAGGAAGTTGACCAGGCCGTGGTTGCGCAGCAGGCGCGCGTTCCAGCGGAAGTAGTTTTCCTCGCTCGCGCCCGCCTCGGCGATCGGCGGCGCCACGCAGGGCGCGCTCGGCATGATCAGCGCATCGTACGGCGCCAGTAGGGCGCCCACCGTCCGCTGGAACTCTTCTCTCAGGAAACGCAGGGCTACGTAGTCCGCGCCGGAAAGGTCCTTGCCGAGCAGTACGCGCTTGCCGACGAAAGGATCGAACTCCGCGACCCGGTCGATGCGCTCGCGATGGATGTAGTACGACTCCGCGCCGGCGAAGCCCCCGCCCTTGAAGTACTCGGCCTGCCGGTCGAACGCGGGCACGGGCACTTCCATCACCGCCGCGCCGGCGCTGGACAGGCTCTTCAGCGCGGCGTCGAAAGTCCTGCCGACATCGGGATCGAGGTCCTCGATCGCCGAGGAGCGCGGCAGGAGGAGCCGCAGGCCCTTGAGCGGAAGCTCGGCGAGGCCGTGCGCCTCGCCGCTCAGCACCGCGTCGTACGCGGCGCAGCATTCGACGCTGTTCGCCAGCGGGCCGATCGAATCGAGCGTGAACGAGAGCGGGAACGCGCCGTCCAGCGGCACGCGGCGCTGGGTAGGCTTGAACCCGGTCACGCCGCACAGGGCCGAGGGGCCGCGGATGGAGCCGCGCGTGTCCGTGCCCAGCCCCATGACGCACATGCCGTCGGCGACGGAAACCGCGGCACCGGAGGACGACCCGCCGGGCACGCGCCCGGTCTTGCGGTCCCAGGGATTCTTCGGCGTGCCGTAGTGCTTGTTCAGCCCCACGCCGCCGAAGGCGAACTCCACCATATTGGTACGGCCGATGAAGACCGCGCCGGCGGCGCGCAGGCGGGCGACGGCGCCGGCATCGGCGTGCGCCTTCGCCGCGTACAGCTTCGAGCCGGCGCGGGTCACGTCTCCCGCGACATCGAAGAGATCCTTGAGGGAGACGGGCAGCCCGTCGATCGCCGAGCGGCGCACGCCGGACCGGCGCAGGCGGTCGGCGACGTCCGCGTCGGCGCGCGCGCCGTCCGCGTAGACCTTGAGGAAGGTGCGCGCGCCCTCGCCGGCGGGATCGGCGATCCGCGCAAGCGCCTGCTCGACCAGCTCCCGGCTGGTGGTTCTTTCCGCCTCCAGCTCGCGCGACAGCTGCGCTACAGTCCACATGCGCTGGAAGATAGCATGCTCAAAAACCTCTTCGCGGATGCCTGCTTCCTGTGCCGCGGCGCAGCCGGCGGGCTGCTGTGCCGTGCCTGCGAAGCGGACCTTCCCGCGCTGGCGGGCCCGCGCTGCCCGCGCTGCGCGCTCCCCTCTCCCCGCGGCGAGCCGTGCGGCCGCTGCCTTGCGCGCCCGCCCGCGTACGACGCGACCGTCGCCGCCCTGGCGTATGCCTTCCCGGCCGACGCCCTGGTGCATGCCCTGAAGTTCCGCGGCGAGCTCGCGCTCGCCCCGCTGCTCGGCGACTTTCTCGACCGCGCGCTCGCCGCAGCCGCGCCACTGCCCGTGAGCTGCATCGCGCCGGTGCCGCTCTCCGCGCGGCGCGTGCGCGAGCGCGGCTTCAACCAGGCGCTCGAGATCGCGCGCAGCCTGTCGCGCCATGCCCGCATCGAGCCGGCGCTGCTCAAGCGCGCGCGCGATACGCCGGCGCAGTTCGACCTGCCGTGGCGCGAGCGCCAGCGCAACGTGCGCGGCGCATTCCGCGTGCCGGGAATCGTCGCGGGGATGAGCGTCGCCGTCGTGGACGACGTCATGACGACCGGCGCGACCCTCGACGAGGTCGCGCGCGCGCTCAAGGCCGCCGGGGCCGCGCGCGTCGTGAACTGGGTCGTGGCGCGCACGCCGGCGCCGGACTAGGAATGCTCGACATCGTCCTCGTCGCGCCGGAGATCCCGCCCAATACCGGCAACGTGATCCGCCTCGCCGCGAATACCGGCTGCCGGCTCCACCTGGTCGAGCCGCTCGGCTTCTCGCTCGACGATCGCCAGCTCAAGCGCGCCGGGCTCGACTACCACGAGCTCGCGCACGTGCGCGTGCATCGCGACTGGCCGGCCTGTCGCGCCTCTTTCGCAGCGCGCCGGCTTTATGCGTTGACCACGAAGGGCAGCCACAGCGTGTACCAGGCGCGCTTCCAAAGCGAGGACGTCCTCGTGTTCGGCGCCGAGACGAGCGGCCTTTCGCCGGAGGTGCTCGAATCCTTCCCGCCCGCGCAGCGCCTGCGCCTGCCGATGCAGCCGGGAAACCGGAGCATCAATCTTTCCAACGCGGTCGCCGTGACGGTTTTCGAGGCGTGGCGGCAGCTCGGCTTCCCGGGGGCTGGGTAGAATCCGGGCCCTATGGTGAAAACTGCCTTCGTCGCCGCGTTCGCAGCGCTGTTCCTGTCGGGCTGCGAGAGCACCGTGCACAAATACTCCGCGCCCGAGCACCAGACTCTGCGCCTGAGCGGCAAGGAGCTGAGAGAAGGCGGGCTGGCGTTCCTCACGCCGTCGACGGTCACCGGCCAGGAAGAGGACAAGCAGTCCCTCGCCAACGTATTCGCCGATACGGTGCGGCGCGAGCGCGCGGACATCCGCGTCTTCGGCCTGCCCGATACGATCAGCGCGGTGAACCGCGCCGGGCTGGCGAAGGCCTACCAGTCCATGTACCACGATTACCGCGATACCGCGATCCTCGACGGCAAGGTGATGGGCGAGATCGCCCGCGCCACCGGCGCGCGCTACCTCGGGCAGCTCAAGCTCGCCCACATGCAGCAGGCCTCGCGCGGACGCTTCAGCCTGTTCGGCTTCGCCGTGCTGCAGACGCAGTTCGCGAACATGCGGGTGTTCCTGCAGATCTGGGACAGCCGCGACGGCACGATCGTGTGGGAAGGCATCAACGAGCTCACCTTCGCGAAGGACACCAGCCGCGAGCGGCCGATCAGCTTCCGCGACATCGCCGAGCACGCCGCGGCGGACCTGGTGAAGCGCCTGCCCTAGGCCTCGCGCTTAGCGTCCCTCGAGAGCAGCGATTCGACCGCGGCGACGGGGGACAGCGCGCCGCCGAGCACGGCGTTGACCGCGGCGGTGACCGGCATGTCGACCGCCCGTGCCTCCGCCAGCCGGGCCACTTCCTTCGCCGAGCGCACGCCCTCGGCGACATGGCCGAGCTGCGCGAGGATCTCGCGCAGCGGCTTGCCGCGCGCGAGCGCGAGGCCGACGCGGCGGTTGCGCGAGAGATCGCCCGTCGCCGTCAGGATCAGGTCGCCCGCGCCCGCGAGGCCCATGACGGTCTCGGGCTGACCGCCGAGCGCCGCGGAGAGCCGGGCGATTTCGGCGAGGCCGCGCGTGATGAGCGCGGCGCGGGCGTTCTGGCCCAGGCCCAGCCCGTCCGAGATGCCGGCGGCGATCGCCATGACGTTCTTGACGGCCCCACCGATCTCCACGCCCACGACGTCGGCGGTGTAGTACACCCGCATGCGTCCGCCGTGGAGCAGCGCCGCCGCATCGCGGGCGAAGGGCGCCGATCTGGAGGCGAGCGTGAGCGCGCAGGGCAGGCCGCGCGCGACCTCTTCGGCGAAGGACGGCCCGGAAAGGGCGCCGGCCTGCGCCCGGGCGCCGAGCGTTTCCTCGACGACCTGGTGCGGCAGCAGGCCGGTTTCCTCCTCGAAGCCCTTGCAGAGCCACACCACGCGCGCGCTGCCGTCGAGCCGCTGCAGGACGTCGCGCAAGCCGGAGACCGGCGTGGCCACGAGCACGAGCCGTGCGCCGCTCACCGCGTGGGAGAGGTCGGAGGTGACGGCAACCGGCTTCGGCAGGTCGATGCCCGGCAGGTAGCGCTCGTTGCGCCGCGTCGCCGCGATCGCCTGGGCCTGCTCGGCGCGCTGCGCCCAGAGCGAGACCTGCAGGCGGGCGGCGAGCACCGCGGCGATGGCGGTGCCCCAGGCGCCTGCGCCGAGGACCGCGACGCGCATCTACCGCGCGATTTCGATCTGCGGGCCCTGCCCCTGGCCCTGCAGGCGCTGCATGTACAGCGCCTCGAACGATACGGGGCTGAGGAGCACCGGCGGGAAGCCGCCGCGCACCACGAGATCGGAGATCGTCTCGCGCAGGTACGGGAAGACGATGGTCGGGCAGCCGATGGCGAGCAGCGGGTCGAGCTCCTGCTGCGGCACGTTGCGCAGCGAGAAGATGCCGGCCTGCACGGCCTCGGCGAGGAACACCGTGCGCTCGCCCGCCTTCGCGGTCACCGTCGCCCTCACGGTGACTTCGTAGAGGCCCTCGGCGAAGTTGTTCATCTCGGTGGCGATCTGCACCTCGAGCTGCGGCTGGATCTGCTCGGTGAAGACCTGCGGCGCGTTCGGGATCTCGAGGGAGACGTCCTTCGCGTAGATCTTCTCGATCTGGAAGCTGGCCTGGGTCTGCGGCTGCGGGGGCTGGGCGCTCAAGGGGAACCTTTCAGGAGGGGATCGAGCCGGCCGTCGCGCTCGAGGGCATGGAGATCGTCGCAGCCGCCGATGTGGCGCTCGCCGATCCAGATCTGCGGCACGGTGCGCCGGCCGCTCTTCTTCGTCATCTCGCCGCGGCGGGCCGGCTCGAGGTCGACGCGCACGCGCTCGATGTCGGTCACGCCCTTCTGCGCGAGCAGGCGCTCGGCCGACTGGCAGAACGGACAGCTCGCCGTGAGGTAGATCAGGACCTGAGCCATAAGGGCAAGACGTGCGCCAAGCGCGCCGCTCCGCTATTTCTGGACCGGCAGCCCGGCCTGGCGCCAGCCGGCGATGCCGCCGGCAAGGGCGACCGCCTTCTCGAAGCCCTGCTTGCGCAGCACCGCGGCGGCCTTCGGCGCGGTATCACCCCGCTCGCAGTAGAGGACGAGCGACTTGTCCTTGCGCTTCAGGACGTCGTTCGGGATCTCGCCCGCCTCCAGGCGCGCGAGCGGCACGCTTCTCGCTGCGAGGATGTGCCCGGCGCCGTAGTCGCCCGGGTCGCGCACGTCTACGACCAGCGCGTCCTCGCGGTTGATGAGCTGCGTCGCCTGCGCGGCGGTGACCGAGGGCCCGCCGCCGGCGCGCCGCACGAGCGGCCAGAGGAGCATCGCGCCCGAGGTCGCGGCGACCGCGAACATGAGCACGTTGTTCTCGACGAACTTGAGGAAGGAGGGGTCCACGGCACGGATCCAGACGGGAGGCGGTCATTATAATTCAGCGACCATGGCCGCTTCCCACAAACTCGTCCTCCTCCGGCACGGCGAGTCGCGCTGGAACCTGGAGAACCGCTTCACCGGCTGGACCGACGTCGACCTGACCGAGGCGGGCGTGCGCGAGGCGCGCGCGGCGGGCCAGCTGCTCAAGGCGCAGGGCTTCGCGTTCGACCAGGCGTACACCTCGGTCCTGCGGCGCGCGATCCGCACGCTCTGGCTCGCGCTGGAGGAGCTCGACCAGATGTGGCTACCGGTCGAGAAGCGCTGGCAGCTGAACGAGCGCCACTACGGCGCCCTGCAGGGCCTCAACAAGGCCGAGACGGCGGCCAAGTACGGCGAGGCCCAGGTCCTCCTCTGGCGCCGCAGCTACGACACGCGCCCGCCGGCGCTCGAGCCGGGCGATCCGCGCAGCGAGGCGAAGGACCCGCGCTACGCCGGCGTGCCGGTGCCGCTGACCGAGTGCCTGAAGGACACGGTCGAGCGGGTGGTGCCCTATTGGAACAGCACGATCGCCCCGGCGATCGCCGCCCACCGGCGCATCCTCGTGGCGGCGCACGGCAATTCGCTGCGCGCGCTGGTGAAGCACCTGGACGGCCTGTCGGACGAGGCCATCGTGAAGGAGAACATCCCGACCGGGGTCCCGCTCGTCTACGAGCTCGACGCGAAGCTGAAGCCGCTCAAGCGCTACTACCTCGGCGACCCTGCCGAGCTCGCGCAGCGCATGGCCGCGGTGGCGAGCCAGGGAAAGGCCAAAGCCTGAAAGGCGTCCTCGCCTTTCTGCTGGTTCTTTGCTCATTCGACGTTTTTGCGCAGGCACGGGAGGAAGACCTCCGCGCGCTGCGCGCGCGCATCGATGCGCTGACGCGGCAGCTCGAGGAGAAGGAGGAGACGCGAAAGGAAGCGCGCGACGCCCTGCGCGCCTCCGAGCGCGCGATCTCCGAGGCGAACCGCTCGCTCGCCGGGCTCGCCGCGGAGGAGCGCCGCCTGCGCGCCGAATCCGCGCGCCTCGCCACCGAGCAGCGCGCGCTGCGGGCGAGCCTGGGGGAGCGCGAGACGGCGCTGGCGCGCATGCTCGTCGCGCGCTATGCCGCCGGCGCGCCCGATCACCTGCGCATCGTGCTCTCCGGTGACGACCCGGCGGCCGTGGCGCGCACCCTGCACTACGCCGGCTACGCGTCACGCGCCTCCGCCTCGATGCTCACGTCGTACCGCGCCGGGGTGGCGGAAGCCGAGCGCCTCGCGCGCGAAGCCGAGGCGCGGCGCCTGCGGCTCGCGGAAGTCGAGCGCTCCGCGCGCGCCGACCGCGAGAAGGTGCTCGCCGAGCGGCGCGAGCGGCGCCGCGTCTTCGACCGCGCGGCGCGCGAGATCCGCGCCAGCCGGCGCGAGATCAAGGTGCTGCGCGCCGACGCATCGCGCCTCGCGCGGCTGGTCGAGCAGATCGGCCGCATCGTCTACGGGCGGGTGGAGCGGGTGCCCCAGGGCGGGCAGAAGTCACAGCCTTTCTCGGCTCTGCGCGGCAAGCTCGCCTTGCCGGTGGCCGGGGAACTGACCGGCCGGTTCGGCGCTCCAAGGGTTGGAACGGCGGGAGCTTCGGGCATCGAGGCGAAGGGTGTCTTCATCCGCGCCCCGGAAGGCCAGCCGGTGAAAGCGGTGGCAGGCGGCCAGGTGGTGTATGCGGACTGGATGCGCGGCTTCGGCAACCTGCTCATCGTCGATCACGGGGAGGCGTACCTGTCCATCTACGCGAACAACGAATCCCTGCTCCGACAGGTCGGCGACGCGGTCGCACCGGGCGATGCCGTGGCGACTACGGGCGCGAGCGGGGGCAACGAGGAATCGGGTTTATACTTTGAATTACGGCATCTGGGCCGGGCTTTCGACCCCCTTCGGTGGGTCAGGCTGAAATAAGCGAATCCCCCATGCAAACAAAGCTTCGCAACGCGGGTCTGGTCCTCCTCGGCGCCGTCGCCGGGGTGCTGATCAGCCTGAACTTCCAGGCGATCGCCGATCGCGCCGGCCGCTCGCCCCTGCCCATCGAGGAGCTGCGCGCGTTCACCGACGTGTTCGGCGCGGTCAAGACGAACTACGTCGAGCCGGTCGAGGACAAGAAGCTGATCACCGAGGCGATCAACGGCATGCTGACCGGGCTCGACCCGCACTCGTCGTACCTCGACGCGGAGGCGTTCAAGGAGCTGCAGGTCGGCACGCAGGGCCAGTTCGGCGGCCTCGGCATCGAGGTCGGCATGGAAGACGGCTTCGTCAAGGTCATCTCGCCGATCGAGGACACGCCGGCGTTCCGCGCCGGGGTCAAGCCGGGCGACCTGATCATCAAGCTCGACGACACGCCGGTGAAGGGCATGTCGCTGAACGACGCCGTGAAGAAGATGCGCGGCAAGCCCAATACCAACATCACGCTCACCATCTCGCGCAAGGGCGAGACGCAGCCGGTGGTGGTGACGCTGACGCGCGCGGTCATCCGCGTCCAGAGCGTCAAGTCGAAGGTCATCGAGCCGGGCTTCGGCTGGGTGCGCGTCGCGCAGTTCCAGGAGCAGACGCCCGAGAACCTGGTGAAGCACATCGACGGCCTGTTCAAGCAGGGCCAGCTGAAAGGCCTGGTGCTCGATCTGCGCAACGACCCGGGCGGCCTTCTGCACGGCGCCGTGGCGGTCTCCGCGGCGTTCCTGCCCGGCAAGGCGCTGGTCGTCTCCACCGAGGGACGCGCCGAAGACGCCAAGCGCAAGTTCTTCGCCAGCCCCGAGGACTACGCGCGCGGCAGCCGCGGCGAGGACGTGCTGAAGAGCCTGCCCGCGGCCGTGAAGACCGTGCCGATGGTGGTGCTGGTCAACGGCGGCTCGGCGTCCGCTTCCGAGATCGTCGCCGGCGCGCTCCAGGACCACAAGCGCGCCAAGGTGCTCGGCACGCAGACCTTCGGCAAGGGCTCGGTGCAGACGATCATGCCGCTGGGCAACAGCACCGCGATCAAGCTCACCACGGCGCGCTACTACACGCCGAACGGCCGCTCGATCCAGGCGCTCGGCGTCACGCCGGACATGATCATCGAGGACCCGAACGACCAGTCGACGCGCGTGCGCGAGGCCGACCTCTCGCGCCACCTGGAGAACGGCCGCGGGTCCAAGCCTGCGACGGAGCCCAATGCGGCGCCGCGCACGAAGCCGGCCACGCCGGGCGTCGTGCCGGGCGAGCAGAAGCCGACCGAGCTCGGCTCGAAGGACGACTTCCAGCTCGCGCAGGCGATCGCATTTCTCAAGGGCGAGCCGGTGAAGGGCCAGCAGGCCCCGACGCCGGAGAACACCAAGCCCACCGGCGCCACCGCGCCCAAGTCGAACTAAGCTCACTGGACGACCAGCAGCTCCTCCGCTACAGCCGCCACATCCTTCTTCCCGAGATCGGGATCGAAGGACAGGAGCGGCTGCGGGCGGGGCGCGCGCTGATCGTCGGCGCCGGCGGCCTGGGCTGCCCCGCGGCGCTCTACCTGGCCGCGAGCGGCGTAGGCCACCTGACGCTGGCGGACCCGGACCAGGTCGACCTCACCAACCTGCAGCGCCAGATCCTCTACCGCACCGGGTCGGTCGGCGACGCGAAGGTGGAGGCCGCGCGCGCGACGCTTCGCGCCCTCAATCCCGAGGTGCACGTCGCCGCCCTGCAGAAGAAGCTTCTCGCGCGCGACCTGGAGATGCTCGCCGCCGACGCGGACGTGGTGCTGGACTGCTCCGACAACTTCGCCACCCGCCATGCAGTGAACCGCGCCTGCGTCAAGCACCGTAAGCCACTGGTCGCCGCGGCGGCCATCCGCTTCGACGGCCAGCTGATGGTCTTCGACCTGCGCAAGGGCGACGCCGCCTGCTACGCCTGTCTCTTCCCGGAGGATGGCGAAGTCGAGGAGGTGCAGTGCTCGGTGATGGGCGTCCTCGCGCCGCTCACCGGGATGCTCGGCGCGCTGCAGGCGATGGAGGCGGTGAAGCTGCTCGCCGCGGCCGGGAGCCCGTTGCGCGGCCTGGTGAACTTCGATGCGAGATCCGGGGACTGGCGCGCCTCGCGCACGAGCAAGGACCCGCGCTGCAGCGTCTGCGGCCCTAGCTGAGCAGGTACCTGCGCTGCGCGCTGAAGCTCTCGGAGGGTTTGCGCGCGAAGCCGCTCTTCGCGTACTGGTGCAGGCAGCCGATCGACCAGCGCAGCAGCGCGCTGGCGCGCGCCGCGGCGTCGCCGTTGGCGACCGCGCGCAGCGATTGCTTGAGCGTCGCCTCGAAGCGGTCGAAGAACTGGTTCATGCGCGCCTGCAGCCGCTCGTGCTCGCCGACCAGCGCATCGCCGGTCATGACGCGCACCATGCCGGGATTCTTCTCCGCGAACATGAGCAGCATCTCCACCAGCTTCTCGGCCTGCCGGGCGCCGTCCGCCTCGTCCTCCGTGATGCGGTTGGCGAGCGAGAAGACCGAGCTCTCGATGAACTCGATCAGGCCCTCGTACATCTGCGCCTTGGAGGCGAAGTGCCGGTACAGCGCCGCCTCCGAGACGTCGAGCCTTCCCGCGAGGGCGGCGGTGGTGATGCGTTCCCACTTGGGTGCCTCGAGCATGTGCGCGAGGGCTTTCAGGATCTCGAGCCGGCGTTCGCCTTTGGCGCGTGGCATCAGTTTTGGATTCTACGCGGCAGTTCCGTTACCGAGGAGATTCGCAGATCGACGAACGGCACGCGACCCCCGGCCGGGCTCACCCACACCG
>CBDDRX010000009.1:0-95523 GCA_965233165.1 uncultured bacterium
GTCGCGGTGTCGACCTTCTTCAGCTGGTGCGTCGGGTTTTTCGCCTGTCCCTGCTTGCCCAGGCCGTAGCCCTCGATCGTTTTGGCGAGGATCACGGTCGGCTGGCCGTTGTGCTTCACTGCCGCCGCGTACGCCGCGTACACCTTGTGCGGATCGTGCCCGCCACGGTTCAGGCGCCAGATGTCGTCGTCGGACATGTTGGCGACCAGCTCGAGGGCCTTCGGATCCTTGCCGAAGAAATGCTTGCGCACGAACGCGCCGTCGTTCGCCTTGTAGTTCTGGTACTCGCCGTCGACCGTCTGCTCCATCACGCGCAGCAGCGCGCCGTCCTTGTCGCGCGCGAGGAGCGGATCCCAGTACGAGCCCCAGATGACCTTGATCACGTTCAACCCGGCGCCGCGGAACTCGCCTTCCAGCTCCTGGATGATCTTGCCGTTGCCGCGCACCGGTCCGTCGAGGCGCTGCAGGTTGCAGTTGACGACGAAGATGAGGTTGTCGAGCTTCTCGCGCGAGGCGAGGCCGATCGCGCCGAGGGACTCCGGCTCGTCCATCTCGCCGTCGCCGCAGAACACCCACACCTTGCGGTTCGAAGTCTGCGCGAGGCCGCGCGCCTCGAGGTACTTGAGGTAGCGCGCCATGTAGATCGCCTGGATCGGGCCCAGGCCCATGGACACCGTCGGGAACTGCCAGTAGTCCGGCATCAGCCACGGGTGCGGATAGGAGGAGACGCCCTTCCCGTCGACCTCGCGGCGGAAGTTGTCGAGCTTCCCGGCCGAAAGCCTGCCCTCCATGAGCGAGCGCGCGTAGACGCCCGGCGAGGAGTGGCCCTGGAAATAGACGAGGTCGCCGCCGTGCCCGTCGTGCGGCGCGTGCCAGAAATGCTGCTGCCCCGTGCCGAACAGCGTGCCCACGGAGGCGAAGCTGGCGATGTGGCCGCCGAGCTCGTCGTCGTTGCGGTTCGCGCGCACCACCATCGCCATCGCGTTCCAGCGGCAGATCGAGCGGATGCGCTCCTCGAGCGCCACGTCGCCGGGCGAGCGCTCCTCCATGTGCGGAGGAATCGTGTTGAGGTAGGCCGTGTTCGGCGAGAACGGGATGTACGCGCCCGAGCGGCGCGCCTTCTCGATCAGCCTCTCGAGGAGGAAGTGCGCGCGCTCCGCGCCCTCGCGCTCGAGCACCGCCTCCAGCGCGTCGAGCCACTCCTGCGTCTCCAGCGAATCCGGGTCGTTCGCGGCGGGGAATTGCGGCACTGCGGACATGCGGGCTCCTGGGCTTGTGGCTTCGGATCTTGAGGCCGGGGGTTCGCGAAGCTTAATACGGCGGGGGGCGATTTGCTAGACTGCGCCGCCCCTCATGAGCGCTCGCCTCCTCGACGGAAAATCGCTGGCCGCTACCATCCGCGCCTCCGTCAAGGAACGGATCGCCGCGCTGGGCGTGCGGCCCGGCCTCGCGGTGATCCTCGCCGGGGACGATCCGGCCTCCCGCGTCTACGTGCGAAACAAGACCCGCGCCTGCGAGGAAGCCGGCGTGCGCTCGCGGCAGATCGACTACCCCGCCGCCGTCACGCAAGAAGAGCTTCTCGGATGCATCGGGAAACTGAACGCGGATCCGGCGGTCCACGGCATCCTGGTCCAGCTGCCGCTGCCGGCGCACATCGATCCGCTCGCGGTACAGGGCGCGATCTCGCCGGACAAGGACGCGGACGGATTCCATCCGGCGAGCCTCGGCGCGCTGCTTGCCGGGCGGCCGCGTTTCGTGCCGTGCACGCCCGCCGGGATCCTGCGCCTGATCGAGCACGCCGGCGTGCCGCTCGCCGGCCAGCGCGCCGTCGTCATCGGCCGCTCGACGATCGTGGGCAAGCCGCTCGCCCTGCTCCTCCTGCAGAAGGACCTTTCGGTCACCCTCTGCCACTCCAAGACGAAAGACCTTGAAGAAGAGGCCAGGCGCGCCGACATACTGGTAGCGGCGGTCGGACGGCCGAAACTCGTCACGCGGGCAATGGTCAAACCGGGCGCCTGCGTGATCGACGTGGGCATCAACCGCCTTGCCGACGGGTCGCTCGCCGGCGACGTCGATTTTGCCGCCGTGAAGGAAGTCGCCGGATGGATCACCCCGGTGCCCGGCGGCGTCGGCCCGATGACCATTGCAATGCTTCTGGAGAACTGCGTCCATGCTGCAACCCTTGAACCCCCTCCTTGACTTCAGCGGGCTACCGCGCTTCGCCGAGCTGAAGCCGGACCACGTCGCGCCGGCGATCGACCAGCTCCTCGCCGAAGGCCGCGCGACGGTCGCGGCGCTCGCGCATGCGGCGCCCAGCTGGGACGCGTTCGTCGCGCCGCTCGAGGACGCGAACGAGCGCATCGGCCGCGCGTGGGGGCAGGTGTCGCACCTCCACGCCGTGCTCGACAGCCCGGCGCTGCGCGAGGCGTACAACGCGAACCTGCCGAAGATCACCCAGTACTGGACCGAGCTCGGCCAGAACCAGGCGCTGTTCGAGAAGTACAAGGCCCTCGCCGCCTCACCCGAATTTTCAGGATTAAACAAGGCAAGGCAGCGCATCGTCGAGAACGCTGTTCGGGACTTCCGCCTGAGCGGCGCCGAGCTTCCGGCGGAGAAGAAGAAGCGCTTCGCCGGGATCCAGGAGGAGCTTTCGCGCCTCGCCGCGAAGTTCTCCGAGAACGTGCTCGATGCGACCAACGCCTTCTCGATCGTCGTCGGGAAGGAAAGAACCGCGGGGATTCCGGAAGACGTCCTGCAGGCCGCGCGCGAAGCCGCGCAGAAAGACGGCAAGGAGGGCTACAAGTTCACGCTGCACGCGCCCTCCTACATGCCGGTCCTGCAGTACGCGGACGATCGCAAGCTGCGCGAGACGCTGTACCGTGAGAGCGCCACGCGCGCCTCCGAGTTCGGCAAGCCCGACTGGGACAACACGCCGCTGCTGGCGCGCATCGTCGAGCTGCGCGGCGAGCTTGCGCGCCTGCTCGGCTACGCGAGCTTCGCCGAAGTGTCCCTGGTGCCGAAGATGGCCGACTCGCCGCGGCAGGTGCTTTCCTTCCTCGACGACCTCGCGCGCAAGGCGCGCCCCTTCGCGGAAGGGGACGTCGCGGAGCTGCGCGCCTTCACGAAGGACGAGCTGAAGATCGCCGACCTGCAGTCCTGGGACGTCGCCTATGCCTCGGAGAAGCTGCGTGCAGCCCGCTATGCCTTCTCCGACCAGGAGGTGAAGCAGTACTTCCCCGAGGACGTGGTGATGGCGGGCCTGTTCCGGGTCGCCGAAGCGCTCTACGGCATCCGCATCGCGCCCTCGCAGGCCCCCGTCTGGCACGAGGACGCGCGGTTCTACGACGTGCGCGACGCCTCCGGCGCCCTGGTGGGCCAGTTTTACGGCGACCTCTATGCCCGGGAGACCAAGCGCGGCGGCGCATGGATGGACGACGCCATCGGCCGGCGGCGCAAGGGCGCCGCGCCGCAGACGCCGGTCGCGTACCTGACGTGCAACTTCTCGCGACCGGTCGGCGGGAAGCCGGCGCTCTTCACGCACGACGAGGTGCTGACCCTCTTCCACGAGGCCGGCCACGGGCTGCACCACCTGCTGACGCGCGTGGAGGACCTCGGGGTCTCGGGCATCGCCGGCGTGGAATGGGACGCGGTGGAGCTGCCGAGCCAGTTCATGGAGAACTTCTGCTGGGAATGGGACGTGCTGCGCCACATGACGCGCCACGTCGACACGGGAGCGCCGCTGCCGCGCGCCCTCTTCGACAAGATGATCGCGGCGAAGAATTTCCAGAGCGGGCTCGGGATGCTGCGCCAGATCGAGTTCGCCGTGTTCGACATGCGGCTGCATGCGGAGGAAGCACCGGGGCGCAGCGCCCTGCAGCTCCTGGAGGACGTGCGCGAGCGCGTCGCGGTGCTGCGGCCGCCGGCCTACAACCGCTTCCCGAACAGCTTCTCCCACATCTTCGCCGGCGGCTACGCGGCGGGGTACTACAGCTACAAGTGGGCGGAGGTGCTTTCTGCCGACGCGTACAGTCTTTTCGAAGAGGAAGGCGTTCTCAGCGCCGAAGCGGGCGGGCGCTTCCGTGACGAAATCCTCGCGGTCGGCGGAAGCCGCCCGGCGGCCGAGTCGTTCCGCGCCTTCCGCGGCCGCGAGCCGCAGGTCGAGGCGCTTTTGCGCCACAGTGGCATGATATCGGCATGAGGAAGCCTCTCCTGGCCGTCCTTCTTCTGTGCGCCGTGGTGGCCGCGCAGGCGCAGCAGCTCTACCGCTGGACGGACGACAAGGGCCGGGTGCACATCACCGACACCCCGCCGCCCGCCTCGGCGAAGGACGTGCAGAAGAAGCAGGCCGTCGCCGGCGGCAGCGATGCAGGCCAGCAGCCGTTCGAGCTCGCGGTGGCGATGAAGGAATTCCCGGTCGTGCTCTACACCTCGCCGAGCTGCGAGCGGCCCTGCGCATCGGCGCGCGACGCGCTCAACCGGCGCGCCGTGCCATTCCGCGAGATCCAGGTGTGGAACCAGGAGACGAACGCCGAGCTGCGCAGCGTCTCGGGCGCGAGCGAGGTGCCCACGCTCCTGGTCGGCCGCAGCGTGCAGCGCGGCTTCGAGCAGGGCGCCTACGACTCGCTGCTCGACTCGGCGCGCTACCCCAGGGCCGGGCTGCTCCCGCCGCGCACCCAGGGCGCCCCGCCGCCGCCCGCGGGCTACTCGCCGCCGGGCGCGCAGGCCCAGGCTTCCAAGCCCGCCGCGGCGAAGCCCGCCGCGGAAGAGCCGGCACCGCGCGGGCCGTACGCACCCGGCGCGCCGCCGCAACGCGCCACGCAGCAACCCGCACAGAAGAAGTGACGCGGTCCGAGCCCGCGTTTCGGCTCGCTACCTGGAACGTCAACTCGCTCAAGGTGCGCCTGCCTCACCTGCTCGACTGGCTCGCCGCCGTACGGCCCGACGCCGTATGCCTGCAGGAGACGAAGACCGAGGACGCGAGCTTCCCCGTTCAGGCACTGCGCGATGCCGGATACGCCGCGGTGTTCTGCGGGCAGAAATCCTACAACGGCGTCGCGATCCTCTCGCGCGAGGAAGCCGCCGACGTGCAGCACGGCATCCCGGGCTTCGCCGACGACCCGAAGCGCGTAATCGCCGCGACCGTCTCCGGCATGCGGATCGTCTGCATCTACGCGCCGAACGGCCAGGCGGTCGGCTCCGACAAGTACGCCTACAAGCTGCGCTGGTACGAGGCGCTCGCGGCCTGGCTGCGCGAGGAGCTGCCGCGGCGCCCCCTTCTCGCGGTGGCCGGCGATTTCAACGTGGCGCCGGAGGATCGCGACGTGCACAACCCGAAGCGCTGGGAAGGCGAAGTGCACGTCTCCGAGCCCGAGCGCGCCGCCTTCCGCGCCCTGCTCTCGCTCGGCCTCGCCGACGCTTTCCGCCTCTTCGAGCAGCCGGAGAAGGAGTTCTCCTGGTGGGACTACCGGCTGATGGCCTTCCCGCGCGGCTGGGGCCTGCGCATCGACGAGATCCTGCTCAGTCCTGAGCTGGCGAAGCACTGCCTGTCGTGCTCCATCGACAAAGCGCCGCGCGCCCTGGAGCGCCCTTCGGACCATGCGCCGGTAGTTGCGGAGCTCGTTTGGTAGTCGCCGAACGCGATCTCCACTAGCATTCCCGCATGCCCGTCGAGACCGCGCGCTCGATCAAGAAGCTCGGCTTCAAGCGCTGGTACGAGCGCCAGCTCATCGAGAGCCACATCTGGCTCGTCACGGTCCTGCTGTGCGGCATCGCCATCGCGGCAACCCTCGAGATGGCCAACTTCAGGAACCTCGGCGCGGCGCTCATGACGCTCGCCTTCGTATTCACCGCCGGGCTGATCATCATGCACGGCTTCCGCCGCTACCAGGCCCTCATGCTCCTCGCCGAGGAAATCGCCAGCCACTCCACCTGCGCCGCGTGCAACGCCTATGCGAAATTCCGCCCCATGGACGAGAACCCGCGCATGAAGGTGCAGTGCCGCAAGTGCGGCCACGAGTGGACGATCGACTGACGCCGGCTCAGTTCTTCCTGTAGGCGATCACGCCGGCGATCTCCCCGGAGCCGCCGCCGCTACCCGTGATGTGGTATCCAGCCCCGGCCCGGACGGCGCCGTCTCCCGCGAGGAATCCGCTCACGCGGATCTGCGCCACCGAGAAGGGTCCGGTGACGGGAAGCGACTGCAGCCCGGCAGAGCTCAGAGCCGCGCCCGAAAGCGAAAGCGGCATCCCATTCTGCGGATCCGTCCCCATCGGCGCGCCGTTCACCGTGAGGCTGAGATGGTACGTGGCGGTCAGAAGCCCGAAATCGACGACGATGGAGGAAGTGACCCCCGAGACACTCGTCACGTTGCCGCTGAAGCTCGGCGCCGTGGCGCCGCCCGGGAGCACCATGTTGTAGACCCCGGGCCCGCTCGTCGGAATGTTGGTCGCCGGCAGGCCGACGACGTAGTGCAGCGCACCCGCGTCGGAAGACAGCGCTCCCCCGTCGATAAGGTCGTAGTTCGCGAGCTCGCCATCGCCGCCCGTGACGCCGTTGCTCCAGCGGCCCCAAGCGATGATGCCGTCGTTGCCACCGACCTGGACGCTCGTCGAGCCCGAAGTGGTCGTGCCGAAGTTGTCGAAGAAAGAGCTGAGGCCGCCGGCCGTGCCGAGCGTCCCCGTGTTGTTCAGGTACGAAAGAACGTCGTTGCAGCCGTCCTGGCAGACATCGTAGTTGGCAAACGTCATGTGCAGCTCCAGCGATCCGGTCAGCGGCGCCAGCGGCGCCTGCGCCGCGACGATGGGCGGCGACTCCTCCTGTATCGGATTGACGGGATCGGCGACCTGCTGTTCCTGCTCCCGTTGCGTCGGGCTCTCGGGCGGCAGCACCGGCTTCTGGTCGGTCTGCTGCGGCGGCGTCTGCTGATTGGAGACCATGACCCCGTACCGCCGGGAACGGTGAACGACCCGCTCTGGTTCTCCACCGACACCACGCCGTCGGCGACAAAGACCTCGATGGAATTGGTGTACTTGACGGTGTACTCGGTGCCGCGGATGCCGATCGTCGCGACCTCGGTCTTCAGGCGGTAGGCGTCGCGGTTGGTGCGGCCGATCAGGCCGGTGATCGTCCGCATCCCGCCCTTGAGCAGGTTCATGACGATGCTGTCGCCCGCCTCCGGCTTGCCGGAGAACTTGAACTCCTCGACCTTGAACTCCGTCCGCGGCTGGAGCGACATGTAGGCGCCGTCCGAGAAGCGGAGCTGCGCGCGGCCCGCCTGCGTGGAAACCGTCTCGCCGACTTCGATCTCGGACCCCTTGCTCAGCGCGCGGCTGCGCCCATCCGGCGCGGTCGCCGAGACGGCGCCGCTCGCGAAGTCGACTCGCGCGACCCCTGCAGCAAGCCCGCTCGCGGGGAAGCACACCGCCATGGCCGAGGCCATGGCAATACGCTGGTAGATACCGGTCGACATATCCGGATTCCCCCTCTCGACTGGATTCCCTTCCCGACCAGTATAGTCCTAGCCGCTAGCCAGCGACACGGGAGACGAACCCTTCGTACTTGCCGCCCGGGCCCCGCGAGATGGCAGCAACACGGCGATAGCGGATCTCGAACGGATACGGCAGCGTGGCGTTCACCGCCTCCTGGAACCTGGCCTTCTCCGCCGCGGACAGCTCGCGGTCCAGCACGTAGCTCATTTCGACGAGCTGCGGCGTTTCCTGAACGAACTGGAACTGCGATACCGGCAGGCGGGACTCGTCGAGCGCGGCATCGAAGCCGGGCTGGAACAACCTGCCCGCAGGGTCGCGCGCCATGTTGCGCACCCGGCCGACGATCGACTTCAGCACGGGGAGCCCCCGCCCGCACGCGCATGGCTCGCCGGCAACCGCGTAGTCCCCTAAGTCGTAGCGCAGCAGCGGCATCGCGAAGTTGTGCAGCGGCGTGATGACGACCCGGCCCGCTTCGCCCGCTTCGCACGGCGTTCCGTCTTCCCGCAGCAGCTCCAGGTACACGTTCTCGGACTGCACGTGATAGTGCGAGGCGTCCGGGCACTGCAGCGCCAGCGAGCCCGCCTCGGTGCAACTGTAGGCGTCGATCAGCGGCACGCCCCATTGCGCCGTCACCGCGCCCCGGAGCCCCGGCGGCAACGGCTCCGTGTAGGTCATGGCCTGCTGCAATCCCTTCGGCGCGCAGCCCGTCTCCCGGCTATGCCTAACGAGGGCCGCAAGATTACTCGGGGTCGTCAGCAGGTAGGCGGGCGCAAACTCCAGCAGCCAGTCAAGCTGCTTGGGGATATCAGTCCCGACGCTGTTCACCGCGCCCGGGCCGGTCCGGAACGCGGCGTTGAGCGCCGGATTCCAGCCGCCATGCGCCCCGGGCGTGGCGAAGAAGTGGATGCCGGCAAACTTCGCGGAAAGATCTCGTCCGTGCCATAGGTGGTCGCGGACGACGAGGGCATCCTTGTAAAACGATGCAGCGTGCGTGTCGAGGATCCGCTTGGGCGTGCCGCTCGAGCCACTCGTGAAGCGCTCCACGACCGCGCCATGGTCCTTCGGGCAGCTCGCGGCCTGCAGCGTGCCGGCATGCCGCTGCAGCGCCGCCGTCTCGAGAATCGGCCAGCGCGCATACGTTTCCGGGTCCAGCGCATCCAGGCTCTTGAGCCCGGCTTGCCGCAAGTGGCCAGCGTAGTAGGGGACATGGGCCAGCGCGTGGGCGACGAGGGCGCGCAGCTGCTCGAACTGCCTGCCAAGCAATGCCTCCGGGGGGAGGCGCTCGCTGCGCTCGAGCTGCCACTGCAATGCGAGCATCGCCGCGCCCGCTGGCGAGGGCACGCCCGGCCAGGCGAGCCCCGGGGCTCGGCTATCGACCTGGAGCACGGCGCTCACGGGTCTTCCCCGATGCGCGAGACGAAGTCCTCGAACTTGCTGCCCGGCGCGCGCTCCGGCATGTCCATCCGCAGGAATCGGAACTCGAACGGATAGCCGAAGCGCCGGTTGATTTCCTGTGCGAGCGCCGAGCGCTCGAAGGCGGTCAGCTCCCGGTCCATCGTGTAGTGCAGCTCGAGGATGGCTTCCGTCCTCTGCACGAGGCGGAATTGCCGCAGCGGCGCGATGTCCAGCCAGACATCCGCCGCCATCGCCGGGAAGAAGCGCCGCCCGTCGGGGGCGCGGAACATGTTCCGGACGCGGCCCGCGATGCGATGCAGGGTAGGCAGGCCCCTGCCGCACGGGCACTCGCCCCCGGCTTCCGCGAAGTCGCCCACTTCGTAGCGGATGAGCGGCATGGCGAAGTTCTGCAGGCTGGTCACGAGCACACGCCCGGTCTCTCCCGCCGCGCACGGGGAGCCGTCCTCCCGCACGACCTCGACCAGCACGTGCTCCGCGTGCACGTGATAGTGCTCGGTATGCGGGCATTGCGAGGCAATCGGCCCGAATTCCTCGCTGCTGTAGATATCCACGACTTCCGCGCGCCAGAGATCCCGCGCGAGCCCCCGCAAGTCCGGTGGCAGCGTCCCGGCGTGCGCGAGGAGCTGCCGGATCCCCGTGGGCCCGCGCCCGATGGCGCGGCTATGGAGCAGCAACGCCCGCAAATTCGCGGAATGGGCGATGAGGTAGGCCGGCGCTTCGCGCATCAGCCAGTCGAGCTGCGCGTCGAGCCCTTCGGCGGTCCCGAGGGTGACGGCGGGGCCGGTTGCGAACACGCCGCTCGTCACGCCCCAGGCGGGTTGGGTTCCGCGCTCGAGCTTGCCCAGCGTGGTGGCGAGCTTGGCGGAGAGATCGCGCCGGTGGAGAAGGTGGTCGCGGATCACCATGCCATGCGAATAGAACTGGGAAGCTTCGGTGTGGAACACGCGAAACGGCTTTCCGGTCGAGCCGGTCGTCTGCGACTCGAGGAGGCGCCCGTGCTCCTTGGGATAGCTTTCGGCGAAAAGCGCTTCCGGCTGTGCGCGTGCGAGGTCCGTGCCAAGGATCGGCCAGCCGGCGAAGCGCTCCGGCGTGAGCTCGGCGGCGTCCTTGATGCCCGCGCATCGCAGCGCTTCTTGATAACGCGGCACGTGCGCGGCAGCATGACGCGCGATTTCCCGCAGCTGCACGAACTGCGCGTCGCGCAGTTGCCGGGGATCGAGCCACTGGGTGCGCTGAAGCTGCCACTGGAGCCCGAGCATCGCGGAGGCGGGGGCGCTCGGGATCACCGGCCAGGCCATGCCGGCTACGGAGCGAAGCGGATCTGGCGCGCTCATTCCACGACCAAGATGTTGGGGAGCATCCCGGCGTTGCGGTTCACCGGAGCCAGTACTACGGCCCTCGAGACAGTTTCTAGTCCTTCTTGTACGCGATCGCGCCGTGAGCGTTGCCGGCGGACGTACTGAGGATGTACGCCATGCCCGCGCGCGCAGCTGCCTCGCCGGCGAGGAAGCCTTGCAGGCCAATGTTCTGGGTGCAGAACGGTCCGGACATGTTCCCGGAACCGGTTTGAATAAGCCGCCCGCCAGAGGCGACCGAAAACGCGACCCCGGGTGCCATCGTCGTCACCGCGCTTCCGTTCACCGTGAAGCCGGCGTGGAACGTCCCGCTCGACGAGCCGAAGTTGATGCTCAGTGTCGATGAATCGAGGGTCACGCTCTCGAACGACGACGGTGGCGTCGCGCCGATCATGGAAATCATGGAATAGGTGGCGGAACCCGTCGGCAGATTCGCGGCCGGCAGGCCCACTACGTAGTGAAGCGCGGAGTCGGGGTCGATTGTGTTCAGGCCCGACAGGACGACATGGTTGCCCTGGATTGTCCCGTTCGCCCACCGACCCCAGGCGATCACGCCATCGTTTCCACTCGAGGACGCCGAGCCGGCCGAAGCGGTCGCGGTACCCTCGAAGGTGTCCACGAAAGAGGTCATCGTCCCGGCCGCGTCGAGGGTGATCGCCTGGTTGAGGCCGACCGTGAAGTAGTTCCCCGGATGGACGACGGCCCAGTGGCCGGTGATGGTGCCGGTCAGCAGCTGCGCGACGGTCGGTACCGGCGGACTGGACTCTTGAATCGGATTCACCGGATCGGCGACCTGCTGTTGTTGCTTTTCCTGCTCCTGCTGCGACGGGCTCTCCGGCGGCAGCACCGGCTTCTGGTCGGTCTGCTGCGGCGGCGTCTGCTGGTTGGAGACCATCACGCCCGAGCCCCCGGGAACCGTGAACGAGCCACTCTGGTTCTCCACCGAGACGACTCCATCGGCGACAAAGACCTCGATCGAGTTCGTGTACTTGACCGTGTACTCGGTCCCGCGGATGCCGATCGTCGCGACATCGGTCTTCAGACGGTAGGCGTTGCGGTTGTTGCGACCGATCAGGCCGGTGATCGTGCGCATTCCCCCCTTGAGGAGGTTCATGACGATGTTGTCGCTGGGCTCCGCCTTGCCGGAGAACTTGAACTCCTCGATCTTGAACTCGGTCTGCGGCTGCAGCGACATGTACGCGCCGTCCGAGAAGCGAAGCTGCGCGCGTCCGGCTTGCGTGGAGATCGTCTCGCCGACTTCGATCTCGGAGCCCTTGGCGAGGGCCCGGCTCTTGCCGTCGACGGAGATGGCGGCGACGTTACCGCTCGCGAAGTCCACGCGCGCAACGCCTGCCGCGAGAACAGCGCCTGGGAAACATGCGGCGATCGCGACCGCCATGGCACTGCGCTGATACATGTTGCTAGGCATTACCGACCCCCCTAGGGCAAGTACACGCAGTATAAGTGGGAGCCGGATGGCGGAGTGAGAAAAGCATCACGTAGCCGACCGGCGCCGAACGATCGACTAGACCTTCAGCAGGGCCGGGGTGGAGCCTGCCCGTTCGCGGGCGACGATCGCTTCGATTGCGCGTTCGAGGGCGCGCACCCGGGCGGCCGTATCGAAAAGCGGGGCGCCCCTCCGGCGCCCGGCCAGCTCCTGCCGTACCCGGTCCAGCGTCCCAGGCTCCCGGGCGAGCATGAGCGCCTTGCTTTCGTACTCCTGGACGGTGCGTGCCACCAAAGACTCGAGCCCCAGGCACCTCAGGAAGGATGCAGCGATGCGCGAAGCCATTGTGCTTCCCTCGATGGTCAGCAATGGAACGCCGGCCCAAAGCGTGTCCAGCGCGGTCGTATGGGCGTTGTAGTGCAGCGTATCGAGAAACAGACCGGCATGCGCGAGCCGGCCAAGGTGATGCTCAAGCGGCCGGCGGGGGGCGAACACCAGTCGTTCCGGCGCGATGCCTCGCGCGGAGCACTCCCGCCGTAGATTCGCCCGGGGAAACGGACCCGCATCGGAGAGCCAGAGCACCGAGCCCGGCACGGCGCGGAGCAACCGCATCCAGATGTCGAACACATCGGGCCCGAGCTTCACGACCTGGTTGATGCTGCAGAAAACGAAGCCGTCCTCCGGAAGGCCATGATCGGCTCGCGAACGGGGGGCGCCGGGCACGATGCCGTCGTCGTATGCGAAATGCGAATGAGGGAGCAGCACAAGGTGCTCGGCCCAATTGGCTGCGCTCCCTTCGGGTGTGACGTAAGCGTCGCTCAGGCGATAGTCAGGCGCGGCCTCACCCAGCGTGGCGGCAAGGCCCAGATACGCCACCTGGACGGGTGCCACCCTTGCGTGGATAACCTCGGGGCGACTCCCCACGAAGAAGGAGCTCAGGTCGACGAGGATGTCGAGCGCATCGGCGCGCATGCGGGCGGCGATCGCCTGCGCGTCCCAGGCCGCCATGTCGACGAAGGCGTCGGCGTTGCGCACGATGTCGTCGCGAACCGCGCTGCCGTCGCCCGCGCCCAGGCCGTAGAGAAAGAACTCGAAGCGTTCACGGTCGTGATCGAGGAACAGCCTGCGGACGAGAAATGCGTTCGGATGCTCGCGCAGGCTCGCATTCGCGAAGCCAACGCGGATGCGCTTGCGCGCGGGCGAAGCCAGGCGGACATACGGAGGAATCGCCTGCGAGCGTGCGCGCACGTCCTCGGACGCTGCATCGGCGATCGCGCGGAGCTCGGGGCCGCTCAGTGGGAGGCTGAGGGCGACGGAGAGCACGCCAACCTCCCGCGCCGCGCGCCGCGACACTGGATCCCTCGCCACGCCGCGCAGCGCTTCCAGAAGCTCTGCATGATTGCTCCAGTCGCAGACAGCGTGCTGCTCCAGCATCCGCGCAAGGCGCATGGCCCGCGGCTCCAGCCGCGACACGCTCCACGCTTCGCGGGCAACCGCCTCGAGCGCGGGCCCGGCTTCCACGCGGAGCCGATCGAACACCGGTTCCGCTTCCGCGATCCGACCGAGGCACGCGAGGGCCAGCGCCTCGTCGAGCCTGGCGCGCATGTGGTCCGGCTCTGCGGCCAGCGCGGCGCGCGCGGATTCGAGGGCCTCGGCGTCGCGGTGGAGCGCGAACAAGGCGCGCGTCCTGTTGGTGTGATGGTCGGCGGTTGGGGCCGCGGCGACGAGGATGGCGAAATCGGCGAGCGCCTCTTCCGCCCTCCCCGCGTCGAGGTGCAGGGCCCCGCGATTCAGCCGCGCGAGCAGGTCGTTCGGCGCAGCGTCAAGCGTACGCGCGTAGTACTCCATCGCGGCGCCGCGCTCGCCTCGCCGCTCCAAAAGGACCCCGAGGTTGTAGAGCGCGACGGCGTTGCGCGGATCGAGCGTCAGCACCTCGCGGAAGCTGCGCTCCGCTGCCAGCAGCTGCCCGATGCGCGCCATTGCGAACGCGGCCTGCAGCATCGCCCTGGCCATTCGGGCCTCTCCTTCGCCCGGCACGGAGACCTACTGCTTCTTGTGCGCCGTCACCCCGGCGTAAGTGGCGTACCCGCTGCCACCGGCGCCCGTGAAGGCCTCGCCCTGCCAGGCGAGGCCGGCGCGGGTTGCGCCGTCGCCGGCGAGGAAGCCGCGCGCGAGCAGCAGGCCACCGCTGACGTTGAAGGCGAGCGCTGCGCCGCTCCTCGAGCCGGACGAATTCAGGTTGAGCGTCTGCGTGCTGCCGCCGATGTTCAGGTCCAGCTTCATGGCCAGCGAAGCGGAAGAACTCGTGAAATTCACGTTGATGATCGACTCGGTGACGGTCGCGCCAAGGCATCCGCCATCCGTGCATGCCGCGGCGAAATTGCCCGGAGCCATCGCATACACTGCGCTGCCCGAGGTCGGCATGTTCGTCACGGGAACCCCGACTACGTAGAAAAGGCCAAGGCCGGTCGTATGGTCGCTGCTATTCGAGGCCTGCTCGCCGTCTCCGCCAAGGATGCCGCTGTGCCACCGGCCCCAGGCAAGCGTGCCATCGTTGCCCGCAGAATCGATCGTCGTCGAGCCGCTGGTCGTTACTCCGTTCGGGAACTGGCCACCGTCCGTATCGCTCAGGGAGATGAAACGCCCGGAGGTGTCGAGCGTGCCCTGATGACTCAGACGCAGCTCCGGATCGTAGTTGGGCGCGTTGCAGCTGTCGCTGCAGGTATCCCAGTTGGCGATCGCGATGTTCAGGTCGAGCGTTCCGGTGAGCAGGGGCTGTTGCACTACGTTGGAGACCGGCGGCGTGGACTCCTGGATTGGATTGACCGGATCGGCGACCTGTTGCTGTTGCTCCTCCTGATCCTGCTGCGACGGGCTCTCGGGCGGCAGCACCGGCTTCTGGTCCGACTGCTGCGGCGGCGTCTGCTGGTTGGAAACCATGACCCCCGTGCCGCCGGGAACGGTGAACGAACCGCTCTGGTTCTCCACCGAGACCACCCCGTCGGCGACGAAGACCTCGATCGAGTTGGTGTACTTCACCGTGTACTCGGTACCGCGGATGCCGATCGTTGCGACGTCGGTCTTCAGGCGGTACGCGTTGCGGTTGTTGCGGCCGATCAGGCCCGTGATCGTCCGCATCCCCCCTTTGAGGAGGTTCATGACGATGTTGTCGCTGGCCTCCGGCTTGCCGGAGAACTTGAACTCCTCGACCTTGAACTCGGTCTGCGGCTGCAGCGACATGTAGGCGCCGTCCGAGAAGCGGAGCTGCGCGCGCCCGGCCTGCGTGGAGATCGTTTCGCCGACCTCGATCTCCGAGCCCTTGGCGAGGGCGCGGCTCTTCCCGTCGGCGGAAATGGCAGCGACGTTCCCGCTCGCAAAATCGACGCGCGCAACCCCGGCGCCCAGGACAGTGGCAGGAAAGCATGCGGCGATCGCAACCGTCATCGCGCCGCGCTGATAGATATTCGTTGGCATCTTCGACCCCCCTAGGCCGTATCGCGGAGTATATGGGCGCGCCGGCAACGACAGTGAGAAAAGCATCACGAAGCCGCACCCGGCGCGTCTCGAACGATCAAATCTCGAGCAAGGCCGGCGCGAGACCCGCCCGCTGGCGACGGACCATCGCTTCGAAGGCGGTTTCGAGCGCGCGGACGCGTCCCTGCAGGTCGAACGCAGGCGTACTGGACCGCGCTGCGCCGGCCACGTGCCGGCAACGGGCGCGGAAGGCAGGATCCGTGGCCAGTTTGAGGGCGATTGCCTCGTACTCCTGGCTGGAATTCGTCACCAGCTCTCTGAGGCCGGCGCTCGCGGCGATTGAAGCCCCGAGCCGCGATGCCATGGTGTTGCCTGCCCGCGTGACGATCGGAACGCCGGCCCAGAGCGTATCGAACGCGGTGGTCACCGCGTTGTAGTGGAAGGTGTCCAGGAACACGTCCGCGTGCTGGAGACGCCCGAGGTGGTCCGCGAACGACACCCTCGGGGCAAAGACCAGCCGGCCCGGCGAAACCCCCCGCTCCTGCGCAGCGGACTGCAGGTTCGATCGCGTGCGCTCGCCTTCGTCGAGCAGCCAGAGCACCGATCCGGGTACGGCCTGCAGCAGGCGCATCCAGATCCCGAACGCCTCAGGCTCAATCTTGAACGACTGGTTGAAGCAGCAGAGCACGATGCCTTCGGAGGGCAGGCCGTGCGCGCGCCGGCTGCCCGGGGCCGCTGCATCGCCCGAATACGCATAGGCGTGGTGCGAAGCCGGCAACAGCACCAGCTTTTCCGCCCATTCGGGCTGCATGGCGGCCGGGGTCGTCAAGGCATCGCTCAGTCGATAGTCCGCGAGCCCCTCTCCGTAGGTCGACGGCGTGCCGAGGTAGGCCGCCTGGACCGGCGCCACGCGCGCCTTCAGTACCCCTGGTCGTGCCGCAAGGAAGTACCCGGCGGTATCGACGGCGAGGTCCAGCCTTTCGCTCCGCAGGCGCTCCACGATGCTCGATGGGTCCATGGCGGAGGCATCGATGAAACGATCCGCCGCAGCGGCCATCTCCTTGCGTGCGGCGCTGCCGTCGTCGCTGTTCAGCGCGACCAGGATGACCTCGAACCGCTTCCGGTCGATCACCTTCAGCGTTCCGCAGAGGAGGAAGTAGTCGGGATGAACGCTGACGCCGGCCGAAATGATGGCGATGCGGATCCGATCCTGTCCCGACCCTTGAGGCAAACCCGGATATTCGGGCGTCTGGAGACTTCTCGCCAGGCCGGATGCCGCGCGAAGAATCTCGCGGTTGGTCATCGGGAGCGCAAGAAGCCTGTGCATCAAGCCTGCCCCGATCGGCGATGCGGCGCCGTTCTCCGAAGCGAGCTGGCGCCGCAGCAGGCTGACCAGCGCCTCCCTGTCGCGCCAGTCGCAACCATCCTGCCGCTCGATTCCTCGCGCGACAAAAATCGCCTCCGCGTCCCAATCCGGATGCGTGTCGCGCATCGATGCGCGGGCTTCTTCGATGCGACCGAGGGATGCCAGCGCGAGCGCCTTTGCCAGCCGTGCGTTGTGAGCGGAAGGTGCGAGCGCGAGCGCGGCATGGGCGGCATCGAGCGCCTCCGCGTCGCGATGCAAGATGAGGAGCGCTCGGTTGCGGTTCACGTGAGCCTCCGCAAACTTCGGATTGCGCCGGACGATCGCGTCGAAGTCGTCGAGGCCCTCTTCCGGGCGGCCGAGGCGCATCTTCAGCGCGCCGCGATTGAGCAGCGCCCCCTCGTGGTATCCCGCCGCCTCGATCGCGCGGCCATAGTGGTCCAGCGCCTCGTCGGCAGCGCTGCGCCGCTCGAGCAGCACGGCGAGATTGAAGTGAACCTGGACCGCCGCAGGAGCGGTGCGCAGCGCCCTGCGAAGCCCGGCTTCCGCTTCCGCCCAGCGCTGCTCTTCGGCAAGAACCAATGCCAACGCGCAGGCGGCATCGGATTGCGCAGGGTCGATCTCCAGCGCACGCGAGAATGCTTCGATCGCCCCGCTGCGCTTGCCGAGCGCATGTCGCGCCGCGCCGAGAAGCTCCCACGCCTTGGGGTCGTTGGATTCTCTCGTCGCCTGGTCGAGGACGCGTTCCGCGGACGCGAACTGGCGTGCGTTGATCAGCGCCGCGCCAGCCCGCACCACGTTATTCATGTGTGGCGGCGCGGCGAGACAGGGCTAAAGCGCGCTACTACTTCGTATACGCAATGGCGCCGTACACGTTACCCGCAGGCGTGGACGTCGAGATGTGGTACGCCATTCCGGCGCGCGCCGCACTTTCCCCGGCCAGGAAACCCGCGATCGAGACGTTCGCGGTGCAGAAACCGGCCACAGTGAGCCCGCCGGTTGTCGTATTGAGCGTCGCGCCGGAAAGGGTTGTCGTGATACCGGTACTAAAGGTCGATGCCGAGTTGCCATTCAGCATCCACTGTCCGTGGAAGGTGTAGTTGTTAGCGCCAAAGTTGACCTGGAGCGTGGAGCCGACCAGCGAGGCGGAGCTAATGGCGCCATCGAATGAAGGCGTCGTGCTGCCGATCATGCTGTACGTTGCCGTCCCCATCGTAGGCTGGTTCGGCGCCGGCGCGCCGACCACCCAGTGCAACGGTCCGGTGCTGCTGAGGTTGATCGGGCTACCGCTGAAGTCGGCCGTTCCGCCAACCCATCTGCCCCAGGCGACGACGCCATCGGTGTTCTTGACCTCGTCCGGTTGGGCGGTACCGATCTGAAGAAGCGAGCCTGCCTGATCGATGCTCGAAAGCCCGCCGCCCGCGCCCATCGTGATCGCGTTCGACGGCCCTGAAGTGAGGCCGACCGATGGGTGCACGCGCGCATAGCCGCCTAGGAATGTACCGACGAGACCGAAGGTCGGCACGACCGGGCTCGCCTCCTGAATCGGGTTCACCGGCTCGGCGACCTGTTGCTGCTGCTCTTCCTGCTCCTGCGCGGCCGGGCTCTCCGGCGGCAGGACGGGCTTGTTCTCGGTCTGCTGCGGCGGCGTCTGGTTGGTGGAAACCATCACGCCGGTACCGGCGGGGACGGTGAACGAGCCGCTCTGGTTGTCGACCGAGACGGCGCCGTCGGTGCAGAACAACTCGATGGAGTTCGTGTACTTCACGGTGTACTCGGTGCCGCGGATGCCGATCGTCGCGACTTCGGTCTTCAGGCGGTAGGCGTTGCGGTTGGTGCGGCCGATCAGGCCGGTGATGGTGCGCATCCCGCCCTTGAGCAGGTTCATCACGATGTTGTCGCTCGCGTCCGCCTTGCCGGAGTACTTGAACTCCTCGACCTTGAACTCGGTCTGCGGCTGCAGCGACATGAGCGCGCCGTCGGCGAAGCGCAGCTGCGCGCGACCGCGCTGCGTGGAGACGGTCTCGCCCACCTCGATCTCCGAGCCGCGCCGCAGCTCGCGGCTCTGGCCGTTCGGGGCGATGGCGGCGACGTTGCCGGTGGCGAAATCGACGCGCGCTACGCCGGCGGCGTACGCCCCGCCCGGGAAGCAGGCCGCGATCGCGGCGGCCATGGCAGTTCTCTGGCAGAAGTTGGTCGGCATGGCCTTACCTGAAGTCGTAGCGCCCGGTGATGGAGATCATCGTGCGATCGTAGTCGTTCACCACGACATTCGAGGTCACGTTGGAGAGCGTCACCGCCGGCGTCACGGACCAGTTCTTGTCGCGCTGCCAGACCGCGCCCGCGCGGAGCTGCACTTCCTTGTCGTGGCGGTTGGTGAGGAAGAGCGGATCCGGTCCGCCGTACTTGCGATCTTCGTAGCTGGCGGTCCCGGTCAGCGTCCACTTCTCGCTGATGCCGATCTGGCCGCCGACACGCGCGCCCCAAAGGTCGTGGCCGAAGTGCGGCACGTTCGCGCCGGTCGTGTCTTCCTTGCCGCCGTATGCGCCGGCGTACATGACCGGCGAGCCGGTCACGCCGGCGAAGGCGTGCGCCCAGGCGCCGCCGAGAACGAAGCGGTCGGCATCGCGAGCGCTCGCGCCCGGATAGCGCAGCTGCGAGTACTGGACGTAGACGGAGACCTGATCGTTCGGCGTCAGGTTGTTCCGGAACTGCACGACGCCGCCGGCCGCATCGCGGAAGCGGTTGTTCTCGACGCGGAACTGCTGGAACTGGAGCGCCCCGATCCACTCGCTGGCGCCCTCGCGATAGCTCACTCCGCCGCTTGCGTTGAGCGAGCCGGTGTTGAACTGGTCGCGATCGAAGTTGGCCTTCTGGTCGATCGAGGCGCTGCCGATGATCCCGAGCCGGTCGTTGATGCCGTAGCGCCCGTTGACCCCGGCGTTGAGCGTCCAGTACTCGTCCTTCTGCTGCTGTGCCGCCGGCGCGAGCGTGAAGAGCGCGCCGCCAAAGGCCGGGATGGCGAAGCTGTTCGAGCCGGTCGCGGCGTTCACGTTGCTGTCGTGGCCGAGCCCGAGCTCGATGTACCCGGTGACGCCGGTGTGACGCGAGCGCTCGCGTGCATCCAGCGCGTCGAGGAACCGGTCGACCGTGGCGGCGACCTCGGCCGGCGGACGCGACCCCTTCACGTTCTGGAACTCGCTTCGCGCGGTCCTGTTTTCGCCCATGAGGAAGTAGGCGCGGGCGATTTCCGCGCGAGCCTGCGCATGGTCAGGACTGACGGCAAGGACGCGCTCGAGCGCGAAGACGCCGCGCGTAAGCTGCCCCGAATCGATGGCCGCGACGCCGAGCAGGTAGTCGTAGGCCGGGTCACCGGCGCGGGCCTGCTCCTGGGGCTCGAGAAGCGCGTACGCTTCCTTGTACTGCTTGGACTGGATCAGGCTGCGCGCCCGGTCGAGCAGCGCATCCTGAGCGACCGCGACGGCGCAAAACGCCACCAGCACAACCCCTAGTAGTCCCCGAACCATCTGTACACCCCCTGCGCGAATGCTAGCCGCAGGGGCGTCGGGAGGCAACGACTATCAGTCGATCAGGTCGTACGCCGGCAAGGTCAGGAACTCGACGTACTCGCCGAGGGTGAGCTTTTCGAACAGCTTGGCGCCCTGCTCGTACTTGCCCGCGGACCAGGCGGCCTCGCCGAGATACGCCCTGACTTTGGGCAGTTCCTCGGCCAGGAGCTGGCGGAAGAGCTCCGGCGTGACTTTTTTTCCGTTGTCGAGGACCCCCTTGGGCGAGCGGATCCACTGCCAGATCTGCGAGCGCGAGATTTCCGCCGTCGCCGCGTCTTCCATGAGGTTGAAGACCGGGACGCAGCCATTGCCGGCGAGCCACGCCCCCAGGTACTGGATGCCGACCGAGATGTTGTTGCGCAGTCCGGCTTCGGTGATCGGCGCTTCGGGCTGGAAGGCGAGCAGGTCCCGGGCGCTGACATTGACGTCAGGCCGTTGCCGGTCGTACTGGTTCGCCTGCGGCATGTGCTGGTCGAAGACCTGCTTCGCGATGCCGACCAGGCCGGGATGCGCGACCCATGTGCCGTCGCAGCCGTCGGTCACCTCGCGCAGCTTGTCCTGACGCACCTTCTCGAGCGCCGCCTCGTTCGCGGCCGGGTCGTTCTTGATCGGGATCTGCGCCGCCATCCCGCCCATCGCGGGCGCGCCGCGCCGGTGGCAGGTCTTCACCAGCAGGAGCGCGTAGGCGCGCATGAACGGCGCGGTCATGGTGACCTGCGCGCGGTCGGCGAGGCAGAAATCCTTGTTGGCGCGGAACTTCTTGATGCAGGAGAAGATGTAGTCCCAGCGGCCGATGTTGAGCCCGGCGGAGTGCTCGCGCAGCTCGTACAGGATCTCGTCCATCTCGAACGCCGCGAGCACCGTCTCGATCAATGCAGTCGCCTTGATCGAGCCCTTCGGGATTCCCAATTCGCTCTGGGAAAAGAGGAAAACGTCGTTCCACAGCCGCGCTTCCAGGTGCGACTCCATCTTGGGCAGGTAGAAGTACGGGCCGGACCCGCGCGCCAGCAGCTCCTTCGCGCTGTGGAAGAAGAACAGGCCGAAGTCGAACAGGCTGCCGGAGACGGCCTCGCCGTCGACTTTCACGTGCTTCTCGTCGAGGTGCCAGCCGCGCGGACGCGGGATCAGCACGGCGGTGCGCTCGTTCAGCTTGTAGCGCTTGCCGTTCTGCTCGAAGCTGATCGTGCGGCGCGCCGCGTCGCGCAGGTTGATCTGCCCGTCGATCATGTTGAACCAGGTCGGGCAGTTCGCATCCTCGAAGTCCGCCATGAACGTGGCGGCGCCGCAGTTGAGCGCGTTGATGACCATCTTGCGGTCGGTCGGCCCGGTGATTTCCACGCGCCGGTCGAGCATGTCCTTCGGCTGCGCGGCGACGCGCCAGTCCTTCTCGCGGATCTCCTTCGTCTCGGGGAGGAAGTCGGGCAGCTTGCCGGCGTCGAACTCCGCCTGCCGGGCGGCGCGCGCCGCGAGGAGCGCCTTGCGCCGCTGGCCGAAGCGCCGGTGCAGCTCGGCGACGAAATCGAGCGCCTGCGGCGTCAGGATCTCGGCGAACTGCGGGGGGCAATCGGCGAGGACTTGGACGTTGCTGGAGGCGGTGGCGACGGTCATTGGGCGAGTCCTGAATGAGTCGCCCGATTCTAGGATGCACCGTTCTGCGTCGCAATATGTGCGGGCGCAAAAATATGAGCCGATAGAGGTACTTGCGGTACCCCCATTGCGCATTGTGAAAATTACCCTGTGAAAAGCCGGCGCTAGTTCTCGTCCTCGGCCCTCGGGGCGTCGCCCTCGATGCCCAACTCCTGGATTTTCCTCGTGATGGTGTTGCGCCCCATCCCGAGCAGGCCCGCCGCCTCGATGCGCCGGCCGCCGGTCTTGCGCAGCGCCTGCGAGATCAGCGTGCGCTCGAACTGCTTGCCCAGCTCGTCGAGGATGCCGACTTCGCCGCGGCCGAGCCGGCGGTCGGCTTCGAGCTGCAGCGCGCTCACCCAGTCGGAGGCCGTCGCCGCGCCCTGCTCGCGGAACTCCGCCGGCAGATCCCCGGTATCGACGACCTGGCCCGGCGCCATGACCGTCAGCCAGTGGCAGAGGTTCTCGAGCTGCCGCACGTTGCCAGGAAACTCCAGGCGCGATAGGTACTGGAGCGCATCGTCGGAAAGCCGCTTCGGCTCGACGCCCAGTTGCTTCGCGCTCGAGGCGAGGAAATGCCGCGTGAGCAGCGGAACGTCCTCCGAACGC
The DNA here is from genome assembly GCA_965233165.1 of uncultured bacterium. Taxonomy (GTDB): domain Bacteria; phylum Pseudomonadota; class Gammaproteobacteria; order Burkholderiales; family SG8-39; genus SCGC-AG-212-J23. The sequence continues at coordinate 22,347 of CBDDRX010000009.1, forward strand.
TCGCGCAGGCTCGGCAAGCGTAGGCGGATCACGTTCAGCCGGTGGTAGAGGTCCTCGCGGAAGGCACCCTCGCGCACGCGCTGGTCCAAGTCCTGGTGCGTGGCGGCGATGACGCGCACGTTCGCCTTGATCTGCTGGTGGCCGCCGACCCGATAGAACGTCCCGTCGGAGAGCACGCGCAGGAGCCGGGTCTGCAGCTCCGCGGGCATGTCCCCGATCTCGTCCAGGAACAGCGTCCCGCCCTCGGCCTGCTCGAAGCGTCCGCGCCGCTGCTGCTGCGCGCCGGTGAAGGAGCCGCGCTCGTGGCCGAAGAGCTCCGATTCGAGCAGATCCTTCGGCATCGCCGCGGTGTTGATGGCGACGAAGGGCTTCGCCACGCGCGCACTATGACGGTGCAGGGCGCGCGCGACAAGCTCCTTTCCGGTTCCCGACTCGCCGGTGATGAGAACGGTCGCGCTCGACTGCGAAAGCCTGCCGATGGCGCGGAAAACCTCCTGCATCGCCGGCGCCTGGCCGAGGATCTCGGTGGCGCCGCTGGCCGGCTCGACCGCCTCGGCTTCGCGGCGCCGCTCGTCCAGCGCCCGGCGGATCAGCTCTACCGCCTGGTCGACGTCGAAGGGCTTGGGCAGGTACTCGTAGGCCCCGCCCTGGAACGCGGCGACCGCCGAATCGAGGTCCGAGTACGCCGTCATCACGATGACCGGCACCGCGGGGTGGCGGGTCTTCACCGCATTGAGCAGCTCCAGCCCCGAGAGCCCCGGCATGCGGATGTCGGAGACCAGCACCTCCGGCGGGCCGCCCGAGAGCGCGTCCATGGCTTCCTGCGCGGTGGAAAAGGAATTGAATGCGATGCCCTCTCGGCTGAGGGCCTTCTCGATCACCCAGCGAATGGAGCGATCATCGTCGACGATCCAGACCGGTTTCATGTCAGCGGCAGGAGGATCCTGAATGTTGTGCGGCCCGGCCGGGATTCGAACTCGACGACGCCCCGGTGGTACTGGACGAACGTCTGTGCGAGCGAGAGTCCCAGGCCGCTTCCGCCTTCCCTCCCGGACACGAGCGGATCGAAGATCCGATCCTGGATCTCCTCCGGTATGCCGGGCCCATCGTCGACTACCTGCAATTCTAGTGCCAGCCTGTGGCGGTGCCGGAGAATGGTGATCTGGCGCACCGCCCGCGTGCTGAACATGATGTGCCGCGCCTTCGCCTGGACGGCGTTGCGCGCGATGTTGAGGACGGCCTGGATGAGCTGCTCCCGGTCGCCGATCAGCTCGGGAATGCTCGGGTCGTAGTCGCGGCGGATCTCGAGGCCGAATTCGGCGCGGACCAGGCTGCGCACGCGCTCCAGCACCTCGTGGATGCCGACCGGCTCGATCTTCGGCGCGCGGTGCGGCGTGAGCATGCGGTCCATGAGGCTTTGCAGGCGGTCCGCTTCCTTGATGATCACCTGCGTGTACTCCCGGAGCTCCGGGCGATCGAGCTCGCGCTCGAGGAGCTGCGCCGAGCCGCGCAGGCCCCCCAGCGGGTTCTTGATCTCATGAGCGAGGTTGCGGATCAGCTCCCGCTGCGACTGCTGGCCCTGGACGAGGCGCTCCTCGCGCGCCTGGCGGATCTGCTGGTCGATCGGCCGCAGCTCGGCGAGCAGGATCGTCCCGAGAAAGGCGGGACCGGCGGCGTCGATCCGCGTCACCACGCAGGAGAGCGGCAGCGGCTCGCGGCCGGGCCGCGCGTAGGTCACGTTCTGCGCCGAGTAGTCCCAGTGGGTGGCGCGCGCCTCGTCGAGCGAGCGCTCCAGCTCCGCGCGCTCGGCGAAAAGCGCGAGGAAGGGCTGGCCGATCAGCGACTTCGCGCCGGTGGCGAAGAGGTTCTCGGCGGCGGGATTCGCATAGCGGACGACCAGGGCGTCGTCCAGCGCCACCACCGCGGTGGCGAGGAGCTCGAGACCGGAAAAGGCCGACACCTTAGCGGTTCAGGTTCGCGAGCTCGCGCCTGAGCGCCTCGATGTTCTTGGTGTGCAGCTCGACGTTGTCCTTGAACGGCTGCAGGCGTTCCTGCACGCGCGCGTAGTTCTTCTCGTCCCCCATGCGGATCGATTCCTGCTCGGCGAGCGCCTGCTGCGCCTTGGTCAGCAGCTGCTGCTCGGTGGCGAGCTCCTTCTCGAGGATCTCGCGCCGCGCCGTCGCCCGGCTGCTGCGCTCGGCGGCCGATTCGCGCGGGAAGCTCGACGGCGACTTCGGATTGGCCTTCTGCGCCGGCACGACGTTGATCTCGCGCGAGACCAGCTCGCACTTGCGGCCTGCGGTTTCCTTCTTGTCGCTCGTGTACAGCGGCCGGCCGCTCGCGTCGATGCACTTGTAGATCTCGGTGACCTGGGCGATCGCCGGCGTGGCGAGGAATCCGCCGAAAGCCACAAGAATCAAGGCCCTAACCGCACTCATGGCCCGGAGTCTAGCCGAAAAAAAAGGGACAGGCTTAGGGCCCATCCCTTCTTAACGTTCGAGATTCAGGTCGGTTACGAAGCGTAGTACATGTCGAACTCGACCGGATGGGTGGTCATCCGGAAGCGCGTCAGCTCGTCGTTCTTGAGCGCGATGTACGAGTCGAGGAAGTCCTTGTCGAACACGCCGCCCTTCATCAGGAAGGCATGGTCGTCCTCGAGGCTCTTCAGCGCTTCCTCGAGCGACGCGCAGACGTGCGGGACCTTCGCGGCCTCTTCCGGCGGCAGGTGGTAGAGGTCCTTGTCGATCGGATCGCCCGGGTGGATCTTGTTCTGCACCCCGTCCAGGCCGGCCATGAGCAGCGCGGAGAACGCGAGGTACGAGTTGGCCGTCGGATCCGGGAAGCGCACTTCGACGCGCCGGCCCTTCGGGTTCGACACGTACGGAATCCGGCACGAGGCCGAGCGGTTGCGCGCCGAGTACGCGAGGTTGATCGGCGCCTCGAAGCCCGGAACCAGCCGCTTGTACGAGTTCGTGCCCGGATTGGTGATCGCGTTCAGCGCCTTGGCGTGCTTCAGGATGCCGCCGATGTAGTACAGCGCGAAATCCGACAGGCCGGCGTAGCCGTTGCCCGCGAAGAGGTTGTTCGAGCCCTTCCACACCGACTGGTGCACGTGCATGCCCGAGCCGTTGTCGCCGACGATCGGCTTCGGCATGAAGGTCGCCGTCTTGCCGTACGAGGCGGCGGTGTTCCAGACCGTGTACTTCAGGATCTGCATCCAGTCGGCGCGCTGCACGAGCGGCGCGAAGCGCGTGCCGATCTCGCACTGGCCGGCGGAGGCGACCTCGTGGTGGTGCACTTCCACCTCGACGCCCTGCTGCTCGAGCGCGAGGACCATCGCGTTGCGGATGTCGCCGAGCGTGTCGATCGGCGGGACCGGGAAGTAGCCGCCCTTCACGGGGGCGCGGTGCGCCATGTTGCCCGACTCGTAGTCGATGCCGGTGGACCAGGGCGCTTCCTCGGACTTGATCTTCACGAAGCAGCCCGACATGTCGACGCTCCAGGTGACGCCGTCGAAGATGAAGAACTCGGGCTCCGGGCCGAAATAGGCGACGTCGCCGATGCCGGTCTGCTTGAGGTAGGCCTCGGCGCGCTTGGCGATGCCGCGCGGGCAGCGGTTGTACGGCTTGCCGTCGCTCGGCTCGTACACGTCGCAGTTGATGTTCAGCACCGGCTCGTCGGTGAACGGATCGAGGCGCGCGGTGGTGGCGTCCGGCATGAGCAGCATGTCGGAGGCCTGGATGCCCTTCCAGCCGGAGATGGACGAGCCGTCGAAGGCGTGCCCTTCCTCGAACTTCTCCTTGTTGAAGTGCCGTACCGGCACGGTCACGTGCTGTTCCTTGCCGCGCGTGTCGGTGAAGCGGAAGTCCACGAACTTGACTTCCTTGTCCTTGACGAGCTTCAGCACGTCATCGGGCGTCGTCGCCATCGAAATCTCTCCTGAGGATGATGTTGGTGTAGGTGTAGGCTAAAACGCGACAGCAGATTCCATGCCAAAGCCGCGAGGGTGCACGCTCCGAAAGAGGGCGAAATTCTACCCAAGCCTCGCGCACCAGGCAGGTGCAATTTGAGCCTCCGGCGCACGGTCCCGGTGCAACAGCCCCTTCCTATAATCGCACTCATGAACGATCCCGAATCGATCAAGAAGGCGGCCGCGGCCCGGGGACACGCAAAAGGACTTTCCTACGCCGGGGCGGTCACCCCGGCCGAGGCACACGAGCTGATGAAGGCCGGCGCGAAGCTCGTCGACGTACGGACCAAGCCCGAGCTGCAGTACGTCGGCAAGGTCCCGGGCAGCCTCGCCGTGGAATGGCAGACCTGGCCCGGCGGCCGGCCCAACCCGGAATTCCTCGGCGAGCTCGCGGCCTCGGTCCCGAAGGACGAGACCGTGCTGTTCCTTTGCCGCTCCGGCGTGCGCTCCCATGCCGCCGCCGAGGCGGCGACGCGCGAAGGCTGGAAGCACGCCTACAACGTCCTCGAAGGATTCGAAGGCGACAAGGACCCCGAAGGGCACCGCAACACCGTCGGCGGCTGGCGCAAGGCCGGCTTGCCGTGGACGCAGTCCTAGAGCCCCGTCGCCGCGGCGACCAGCTTGCCCAGCTCCCGCTCCAGCTTCTTCCGGACCGGCTGGTAGCTGCGTGAACGCAGGACGTTCCTGATCTCGTAGGGATCGCGGTCCAGGTCGTAGAGCTCGTCGAGCTCTCCGGCGGCGCCGCGGTTCACCCAGTGGATGAGCTTGTGGCGCTCGGTGCGCACCGCCTTGTAGGTCATCCCCACGAGCCAGGGCATCGCGTTCTCCGCCCAGTACTCGATGAGGAACGACTTGCGCCAGCCTTTCCTTTTTCCATTCAAAAGAGAAAGAAAAGAACGGCCTTGAACGTGCGCCCCCGGCTTGCCGCCGGCGAGCTCGATCAGCGTCGGCGCGATGTCCTGGCAGATCACGAGATCCCGGATCCGCGCGCCGGCCTTGGCGCGGCGCGGGTAGCGCACCACGAAAGGCGAGCGGATCCCCTCCTCGTAGGCGAAGCGCCGCTCGGGCCCCAGGCCGTGCTCGCCGAAGAAAAACCCGTTGTCGCCGAGGAAGACGATGAAGGTGTCGTCGAGCACGCCGTGCTTCTCGAGCCGCTCCAGGATCATGCCAACGCCTTCATCCACGGACGCCATCATCGCCGCCCGCCTGCGGATCTCCTCCTGCTCGCCGGACTGGAGCGCCTTGAGGATCGCCTGCGAGCGCTCCGACTGCTTCATGCGGAACGCGTCAGCCCAGACCGGCTTCTGCTTCAGCACTTCCGCGGGCGGCAGCACGTTCGGCCGCATCGGGAAGTGCTCGCCCTTGTAGAGATCCTCGTGTCGCGGCGGCAGGACGTAACCGCCGTTGGCCGAGATCGTGAGCGTGCCATCCGCCGCCTGCTCGGCGTCGGGATGCACGGCCTTGTGGGCGAGGAAGAGCGAGAAGGGCTTGTCGCGGCGCTTGCGGGCGTGCTCGTCGAGGAAGTCGACGGCGAGGCCGTTCATGATGTCGGTGATGTAGCCCTGGTGCTGGACGTACTTGCCGTCGTGGTTGAGCTTCGGGTCGGCGAGCCGCCCGTGGCCGTCGTAGCTCACCCAGTCGTCGTAGCCCGGCCTCGGCATCCCGTCGTTGCCCATGTGCCACTTGCCGATGTGCGCGGTGCGGTAGCCGCGCTCGCGCAGCGCGAGGTGGTAGTTGGGCAGGCGGTGGCTCATGCCGTCGCGCGCCACGTTGTCGATGACGCCGTGGCGGCTCGCGTACTGCCCGGTGAGGATCGAGGCGCGGTTCGGCGAGCAGATCGGCGTCGTATGGAAGGCGCGCTCGAACAGCGCGCCCTCGCGGGCGAGCCGGTCGATGTGCGGCGTCTTCATGTACGGATGGCCGCCGGCGCCGAACTCGTCGAAGCGCAGGTCGTCGATCAGGACGACCAGGAAGTTCGGCTTGCTCGGCATGTCGTCCCCCTTGTGTTCCGGGAGCCTACGCCTTCCAGTCTACCCAGCCGAGCCCGGCCGTCGCCAGGATCACTATGCCGAACGCGATGCGGTACCAGGCGAACGGCTTGAAGTCGTGGGTGGCGACGTAGCGGATGAGCCAGCGGATGACGATGAACGCGGAGACGAACGCGGAGACCAGGCCGACTGCGAACATGCCGACGTCGTCGACGGAGAAGAGGTGGCGGCTCTTCCACGTGTCGTACGCGCCCGCGGCCATGAGCGTGGGCACGCCGAGGAAGAAGGAGAACTCCGTCGCGGCCCTGCGCGAAAGCCCGAACAGCATGCCGCCGATGATCGTCGCGCCGGAGCGCGAGGTGCCGGGGATGAGCGCGAAGCACTGCGCGAGCCCGACCTTCAGCGCGTCCTGCCAGGTCATGGCGCGCGTGCTTTCGACCCGGGGTTGCAGGGTCTTTCTTTCGACCAGCAGGATGATCACGCCCCCCACGATGAAAGCGAGTGCCACCGGCACGGCGTGAAAGAGGTACGCCTTGATGTACGGGGAGAACAGGAAGCCGAGCGCCGCTGCCGGAATGAAGGCGACGATGAGGTTGCGGTACAGGTCGACGTCCACCTTGAAGAAGCGCGCGCGGTACTCCCAGATGACGGCGAGCATCGCCCCCGTCTGGATCGCCAGGTTGAACACCTTGCCGCGCTCGTCGTTGAAATCGAGCAGTTCGGCCGCGAGGATGAGGTGGCCGGTGCTCGAGATCGGCAGGAACTCGGTGACGCCCTCGACGATGCCGAGGACGAGGGCCTTCAGGAGAATGGCGAAATCCAAGGGCGCTATTGTTTTAGGAAGGCGTGGATGCCCGGCCAGAAGGCCGGCATGCCGTCCGTACTATTGTGCCCTGCTCCTTCGAGCTCGATCCACCGCTTCGGCCCGCGCCAGGCGTCGAAAAGGCGCTTCGCATGCGCCGGAGGGATTATCTCGTCGCGCGCGGCGGCAATGCAGAGCAGCGGCGCCTCGATCCGCGGCGCCGCCGCCGCGGGCTCGAAGCGATGGCGCAGCATCCAGTCGACCGGCAGCCATGGGTAGTGATTCTTCGCCACGGCGGACAGGCTGTCGAACGGCGTGACGAGGATCACCTTCGCCACCTTGCGCTCGGCGGCGACGTGCACGGCGGCGCCGCTGCCGAGGCTGCGGCCGAAGACGACGATCTCCTTCGCCTGGAGCGCGCCCACCGCGTGGTCGTACCAGCGCAGCGCGTCGGCGGAGATGTTCTGCGCCGACGGCGCGCCCTCGCTGCCGCCGTAGCCGCGGTAGTTGACGAGCAGCCATCCCGCGCCCGGCGTTCGCGTGCGCGCCTCGCGCAGCATCCAGGAGACTTCCTCCGCGTTGCCGCCGAAATAGAGGATGAGCGGCTCGCCCGGGATGTGCCAGGCCTGGAGCCGGGCGCCCTCCGCGTCGAGCAGGATCTCCTTTTCCCCGACCCTGGCGCGCTGCGCCTCGGTCAGCGGCTGCGGGAAGAACAGCAGCCGGTCCTGCGCCAGGAACATGAGAAGGGGAACGCCGACCACGACCATCGCCACGATCGCGAGCACGGACGTCACGGCTTCTCCCCTATGACTTCTGATAGATCTGCGCGCCCTTCTTCACGAACTCGACGGATTTCTCCTGCATTCCTTTCTCGACGTAGTCGCGCACGTCCTGCGTGATCTTCATCGAGCAGAAATGCGGTCCGCACATGGAGCAGAAGTGCGCCACCTTCATCGAGTCCTTGGGCAGCGTCTCGTCGTGGAAGTCCTTCGCCGTGTCCGGGTCGAGGCCCAGGTTGAACTGGTCCTCCCAGCGGAACTCGAAGCGCGCCTTGGAGACGGCGTTGTCGCGGATCTGCGCGCCCGGATGGCCCTTGGCGAGGTCGGCGGCGTGCGCGGCGATCTTGTACGCCATGATGCCGTCCTTCACGTCTTTCTTGTTCGGCAGGCCGAGGTGCTCCTTCGGCGTGACGTAGCAGAGCATCGCCGTGCCGTACCAGCCGATCTGCGCCGCGCCGATCGCGCTGGTGATGTGGTCGTAGCCCGGCGCGATGTCGGTGGTGAGCGGCCCGAGCGTGTAGAAGGGCGCCTCGTGGCACTCCTTCAGCTGGAGGTCCATGTTCTCCTTGATGAGCTGCATGGGCACGTGGCCGGGGCCTTCGATCATCACCTGGACGTCGTGCTTCCAGGCGACCTGCGTCAGCTCGCCCAGCGTCCTCAGCTCCGACAACTGGGCTTCGTCGTTCGCGTCATAGCCGGATCCCGGACGCAACCCGTCTCCCAGGGAAAATGAAACGTCGTACGCCTTCATGATCGCGCAGATTTCCTCGAACTTCGTGTAGAGGAAGCTCTCCTTGTGGTGCGCGAGGCACCACTTCGCCATGATCGAGCCGCCGCGCGAGACGATGCCCGTCATGCGCTTCGCCGTGAGCGGGACGTAGCGCAGCAGCACGCCGGCGTGGATGGTGAAGTAGTCCACGCCCTGCTCCGCCTGCTCGATCAGCGTGTCGCGGTAGATCTCCCAGGTCAGGTCCTCCGCCTTGCCGTCCACCTTCTCGAGCGCCTGGTAGATCGGCACGGTGCCGATCGGCACCGGGCTGTTGCGCAGAATCCACTCGCGCGTCTCGTGGATGTGCTTGCCGGTGGAAAGATCCATGACCGTGTCGGCGCCCCAGCGGATCGCCCAGGTCATCTTCTCCACCTCCTCGGCGATGCCCGAGGAGACCGCGGAGTTGCCGATATTCGCGTTGATCTTCACCAGGAAATTGCGGCCGATGATCATCGGCTCGCTCTCCGGGTGGTTGATGTTCGCCGGGATGATCGCGCGGCCGCGCGCCACCTCTGCTCTTACAAACTCAGCATCAATTTTTTGCGGAATGGAGGCGCCGAAACTCTCGCCGCGGTGCTGCTTCATGAGCAGCTCGAGCATTTTCTCGCCCGTCTTGCCCGTGGCCTTCAGGCTCTCGATGTAAGCCTCGCGCTCCAGGTTCTCGCGCACGGCGATGAATTCCATCTCCGGAGTAATGATTCCCCTCCGGGCATAGTGCATCTGCGTGACGTTGCTCTTGCCTCTCCTGGGTCTTCTTTTCAGATCAAAGCGCAGCTCGGCCAGCTTCGGATCTGCCAATCTTTCCTGCCCGTACCGCGAGCTCGGGCTTTCCAGGATATCGACATCGTTTCTTCCGAGAATCCAGGGATCCCTGAGGGCCGGCAGGCCGGAGCGGATGTCGATCTTCGCCGCGGGGTCGGTGTACGGCCCGGAGCAGTCGTAGACGTAGACCGGCGGGTTCCTCTCGCCGCCGAACATGCCGGGCGTGTCCGCCTGGCTGACTTCGCGCATCGGCACGCGCAGGGGGCCGACGTGGACCTTGCGCGAGTTCGGCAGCGGCCGGACGGCGGCGTCGTCTACGTGGGCGGTGGCGGCAAGGAAGTTACGAAGATGAGTCGGCTTGGCGTTCATGGTTTCCCTTCGGCGGCATTACCCGCATCAGGTGATGAGGGACTCTCTCACCCGCGCCCCGTAGACCGCATTACAGCTGTAGGACGCAGGACCCCTAACACTAGGGCTCCATTATAATCCGCATCCTCATGATTTCCGCCGCGAATTCCACCGGGCTGTCCAACGACTTCGTCGAGCAGGCGCGGCACAACATGGTCGAGCAGCAGATCCGCACCTGGGAAGTGCTCGACCAGGACGTGCTCGACCTGCTCTACCTCGTGCCGCGCGAGTCGTTCGTGCCGGAGGCGCACCGCGCGCTCGCGTTCTCGGACCTCGAGATCCCCATCGGCGAAGGGGAGAAGATGTGGCAGCCGAAGCTCGAGGCGCGCGTGCTGCAGGATCTCGGCGTGCGCAGGGGCGACCGCGTGCTGGAAGTCGGAACCGGCAGCGGCTACCTCACCGCCCTGCTCGCGAGCCGCGCCGGCCACGTCCACAGCGTCGAGATCAACCCGAAGCTCGCCGGACTCGGGCGCCAGAACCTGTCGCGCCACGGCGTCGATAACGTCACCCTGGAGATCGGCGATGCGTCGCACGGCTGGCCGAGCCAGGCGCCCTACGACGTAGTCGTCCTCACCGGCTCGACGCCCCTGCTGCCGCGGGTGCTGTGCGAGCAGCTGGCGACCGGCGGCCGCCTCTTCGCCGTGGTCGGCGAGGCGCCGGCGATGACCGCGAAGCTCGTCACCTGCACCGCCCCCGGCGCGTACGGGACGGCGGAGCTGTTCGAAACGGTCCTCAAGCCGCTCGCCCATGCCGAGCACCCGTCGCGGTTCCGCTTCTAAGTGAAGCAAGTCGCCCGGGCATGAAGCAGATCGCGCCGGCGGAGCTCGCCGCGTGGCTCGGCGACGCGGGACGGGCGAAGCCAGTCCTCCTCGACGTGCGCGAGCCCTGGGAGTTCCGCACTTGCAGCATCGCGGGCTCGAAGCACATTCCGATGGCCGCGGTGCCGGCCCGCGCCTCGGAAGTCGATCCGGATCAGGAAGTGGTGGTGATCTGCCACCACGGCGCGCGCAGCATGCAGGTCGCGATGTTCCTCGAGAGGAACGGCTATCCGAAGGTTCACAACCTCGCGGGAGGCGTAGATTCCTGGGCAAAGACGGTCGACCCGTCCATGCCGGTCTACTGATGCACTGATGAAGAGCCTCCTCCCAGCCGCGCTGCTCGCGGCGCTCCTTCCGGCGGCGCACGCCGAGGACCTGGTCCAGGTCTATCGCGACGCGCAGAAGTACGACGCGGTGTACTCCGCCGCCCGGCACACCGTGGAAGCCGGCCGCGAGCGTCTCGTGCAGGGCCGCGCGCTCGTCCTGCCCTCGGTCAACCTGACCGGAAACGCGACCCGCCAGCGCATCGAGTCGGAGTCGCGCGATCCGACGCTGGTGCCGAGCTTCGTGCGCAATCCCAGCGTCCTCGGCTACACGCTCTCGTTCGTCCAGCCGCTCTTCCGGCCGCAGAACTGGCTGCAGTACGACCAGGCCGAGTTCCAGGTGAAGCAGGCCGAGGCGGTCTTCGGCCAGGCGGCGCAGGACCTGATCCTGCGCGTCTCGCAGGCCTACTTCGACGTGCTCGCCGCGCAGGACACGCTTGGCCTCGTGCGCGCGCAGAAGGCGGCGATCTCCGAGCAGCTCGCGCAGGCGAAGCGCAACTTCGAGGTGGGCACGGCGACGATCACCGACACGCACGAGGCGCAGGCGCGCTTCGACCTCTCCGGCGCGCAGGAGATCGCCGCGCTGAACGACCTCGAGAACCGCCGCCGCGCGCTGCAGCTCCTCACTGGCAAGGAGTACGCCGCCCTGAAGCCGGTGCGCAGCGACGTGAAGCTCACCCCGCCCAACCCGCCGCAGGAGCAGACCTGGGTCGAGCTCGCGGAGAAGCAGAGCTTCGCGGTGCAGGTCCAGGAAGCGGCCACCGAGGTGGCGCGCCTCGAAGCGCGCCGCGCCTCCTCGGCGCACCTGCCGACCCTCGACCTGGTCGCCACCCACGGGCAGAACAACCAGTCGCAGCTCACCACGACCGCGGTGGGCGCCGACGTCACCACCACGACCATCGGCCTGCAGCTCGCGGTACCGCTCTTCCAGGGCGGCGGGCTCAGCTCGCGCGAGCGAGAGGCCGCCGCCCTCAGCCTGCGCGCCCGCGACGAGCTGGAGAACGCGCGCCGCAGCTCCGCGCTCTCCAGCCGCCAGTCCTACCTCGCGGTCATCAACGGCATCGCGCAGGTCGGCGCCCTGGAGCAGGCGATGGTGTCCTCGCGCAGCGCGCTCGACTCGAACAAGCTCGGCTACGAGGTGGGCGTGCGGATCAACATCGACGTGCTGTACGCGCAGCAGCAGCTCTTCTCCACGCAGCGCGACCTCGCGGTCGCCCGCTACAACACGATCACGAACCACCTGCGCCTCAAGGCGGCCGCCGGCAGCCTCGGCGAGCAGGACCTGGAAGAAGTCAACCGCGCCCTGGCCCCCTGACCGGCCATGGTGTCGTCCGCCGCGCGCCTGAAAATCGCGCTCATCCGGGCGGCCTACACGGATTTCGGCGGCGCCGAGCAGGCGATGGTGCGCACGCTGCAGGCCCTCTCCGCCGAGGACCTCGACATCACGCTGGTCACGCGGCGCTGGCGCGAGACCGCCGGCGTGCGCGCGGTGATCTGCGATCCGTTCTACGCCGGCGCCCTGTGGCGCGACTGGAGCTTCGCCCGCGCGGCCTGCCGCATCGCGGCTGACGGGCGCTTCGACCTCGTGCAGTCGCACGAGCGCCTTCCCTGCTGCGACGTCTACCGGGCCGGCAACGGCGTGCACCAGGAATGGCTGAAGCAGCGCCGCCGGCGCATGGGCCCGCTCGGGCGGCTCGGAATCGCGCTCAATCCGTACCACCGCTTCGTCTCCGGCATCGAGCGGCGCATGTTCGCGAGCGACCGCCTCAAGGCGGTGATCTGCAACTCGGCAATGGTGAAGGACGAGATCCGCGCCTGGTTCGATGTGCCGGAGCACAAGCTGCATGTCGTCTACAGCGGCGTGGACACCGAGCGCTTTCACCCCCGGCTGCGCGAAGGCCGCGACGAGACGCGCCGCGCGCTGGGCCTGCCGCAGGACGCCACCGTGTTCCTGTACGTGGGCTCCGGATTCGCGCGCAAAGGCGTGCAGGCGCTCCTCGAAGCCATGGCCGGCCTCGCACCGCAGAGCCACCTCCTCGTCGTCGGCAAGGACAAGCGCGCGGCGGCGTTCGCGCGCGAAGCGCACCGGCTCGGCGTCGCCGGCCGCGTCCATTTCGCCGGGCCGCTGAAGGACGTCACGGGCGCCTATGCCGCCGCGGACGCCTTCGTCCTGCCGACGCTCTACGACCCGTTCCCGAACGTGGTGCTCGAGGCGATGGCCTGCGGCCTGGCGGTGGTCACGAGCACCAAGAGCGGCGGCGCGGAGCTGGTCGAGGAAGGCGTGACCGGCTACGTCCGCGACGCCCTCGACGTGCCCGGCCTGCGCGAGAGCATGCAGCGGCTCGAGTCGCGGCCGCAGCGCGAGGCGATGGGTGCCGAGGCTCGGCGCCGCGTCGAACCCTTTACACTCCAGCGCATGGCCGACCGGTACCTCGCGCTCTACCGCAGCATCCTCGGTAGATGAGCGCCGCCGCGCGACCCACCGTCGCCGTGGTCCTGATCGTGCGCAACGAGGCGACGCGGCTGCGCGCATGCCTCGAGAGCCTCCGCTGGGCGGACGAGATCGTGGTGCTCGACACCGGGAGCACCGACGAGACCGTCGCCATCGCGCGCGAGTTCACCGGCAAGGTGCACAGCGCGGCGTTCTGCGGCTTCGGGCCCCTGAAGAACCAGGCGCTCGAGCTCGCCACCTGCGACTGGATCCTGTCCATCGACGCGGACGAGCGCGTCACGCCCGAGCTGCAGCAGGAGATCATCGCCGCGCTGCGCGCCGATGCCGGCCACGCCGGCTACCTGGTGCCACGCCTGTCCTACCTGTGCGGCCAGCCGATGCGGCACGGCGGCTGGTGGCCGGACTACGTCGCGCGCCTGGTGCGCCGCGGCCAGGGGCGCTTCACCGAAGTCCCGGTGCACGAGGAGCTGGTCGTGCGGGGCAGCACCGGCCGGCTCGCGGCGCCGCTCCTGCACAACGCGTACGACAACCTCGAGCAGGTCATCGAGAAGCTCAACCGCTATTCCACGCTCGCCGCCGAGAAGATGCATCGCGCCGGCAAGCGCGCCGGCGTGCTGACCGCGCTCGTGCACGGTGCCTGGAGCTTCTTCCGCACCTATGTCCTGCAGCTCGGCCTGCTCGACGGCCGGCGCGGCCTCATCCTGGCCGTGCTCAATGCGGAGCACAGCTACTACCGGTACGCGAAGCTCTGGCGGATGCTCGACAAGACCGGGCCGTGAGCCTCGGCGAGCGCGCGCGCTTCCTGTTCCGGGCCTACCGCGCGCGCTGGCGCGACCAGCGCGCCGAGCTCGGCGAGGCGCTGCGCAGAATCCGGCCGGGCGACACGGTCGTCGACATCGGCGCGCACAAGGGCGCGTATCTCTACTGGATGCGCCGCGCCGTCGGCCCGGCCGGACGCGTCTACGGCTTCGAGCCGCAGCCCGCGCTGCACGCGTATCTCAGCCGGACGGTTTCGGCGCGCGGCTGGGGCAACGTCGAGGTCCTGCCCTTCGCGCTCTCCGACCGGCTTGGGACCGCCGAGATCCACGTGCCGGAGGGGGAAACCTCCCCCGGCGCCTCCCTGGTGCCACGGGCCGGCGGCCGCACAGTGCCCTGCACCCTCGAGACGCTGGATCACGTGCTCGGCGATGGGAGCCGGCTCTCGTTCATCAAATGCGACGTCGAAGGCCATGAGCTCGCCGTCTTCCGCGGCGCGCGGCGCATCCTGAGCGAGCAGGCGCCGGCGCTCCTCTTCGAATGCGAGGCGCGCCACCTGTCCGCGCATGGCATGCAGGACGTGTTCGCTTTCCTGCAAGCGCTCGGCTACGAGGGCCGGTTCTTTGCCGGCAGCGGCCTGCTGCCGCTCGCCCGCTTCGATCCGGCAGTTCACCAAGCCCGCACCGGCGAGCGCTTCTGGGACCGCCCGGGCTACTTCAACAACTTCCTTTTCACTAGGCGATAAGCAGGCGCAGGCAGGCCTGCAGGTGGCGGTCCGCCGCGCCGCGGTGCGTCTCGCACAGCGCGCGGCCGGTGGCGGACATGCGCGCGCGGCGCGCCGGGTCGGCGAGCAGGGCGAGCGCCTCGCGCAGGGCCGCGGCCGCATCCCCGACCTGCACCACCGCGCCGGCCTCGCGGCCGAGCCGCGCCACTTCGGCGAAGTTGAACATGTGCGGCCCGGTGACCGCCGGCGCGCCGCAGGCGAGCGCCTCGATCAGGTTCTGCCCGCCGAGCGGCTTGAAGGAGCCGCCGACGATCGCGACATCGCAGGCGGCGTAGTAGAAGAACATCTCGCCCATCGTGTCGCCGAGGTGCACGCGCTCGGCGCTTGCGGGGAGCGCGCCCGCGCTGCGGCGCGACTGCGCGAGCCCCGCGACCTCGTCGAAGCGCTGCGGATGGCGCGGCACGACCACGACGAGGAGCTTTCCATCCCAATCCGGAAGCGCGTCGAGCAGCAGGCGCTCCTCGCCCTCGCGCGTGCTCGCGAGCAGGAGCACCGGGCGGCCGAGCTGCGCGCGCCAGGCGCGCCCGGCGTCGAAGCGCGGCCGGTCGAAGGCGACGTCGAACTTGAGGTTGCCGGCCACTTCCACGTTGCGCGCGCCGAGATCGCGCAGGCGCTGCGCATCCGCCTCGCTCTGCGCGAGCACCGCGGCAAGGCTCCGCAGCCCCGGCCGGGTGAGCGCCGCCCAGCGCGCATAGCCGCGCGCGGAGCGCTCCGACATGCGCGCATTGGCGAGCAGCATCGGGATGCGGTGCGCGGCGCAGGCGGCGAGCAGGTTCGGCCAGAGCTCCGTCTCCATGATCACGCCGAAGCGCGGGCGGAAATGCTCGACGAAGCGGCGTACCGTCGAGGGAAAGTCGTACGGAAGGTAGGCGGTCATGACGGACTCGCCATAGACCTGGCGGATCGTCGCGCGGCCGGCCGCGGTCATGCAGGTGAGCAGGATCTCGTGGTCCGGGAGCGCGTCGCGCAGCCGCTGCACGAGCGGCGCCGCGGCGCGCACCTCGCCCACGGACACGGCGTGGATCCAGACCAGCTTGCCGGCGAACGGCTCATCGTAGCGGCCGAAGCGCTCGCCGATCGACTCCCGGTAGCCCGCTTCGCGCCGGCCGCGCCACCACAGACGCAGCAGCACGAGCGGCAGCGAGGCGCCCAGCAGCAGCGTATAGAGGAGCCTCATGCAAACGCGTCCATGACTTCTCGCACGCCGGGCGAAGCGCCGTGCGCGCCGACGTTGCGGGCCCTCTCGGGGCCGTAGAGCCCCGTCAGCGCGGGCGCCGAGCCGCAATAGATGCCGACCGTGGAGGCGCCCACCGCCACGGCCAGGTGGGTGAGGCCGGTGTCGACACCGGCGACCCGCTGCGCGCCCGCCAGCAGCGCGCCCAGCTGCGAGAGCGACAGCCGCGGCGGAACGGTGGCGTTGCCCGCCGCCGCCGCGATCGCCTCGGCGGCGAGGCGCTCCGGCTCGCTTCCCCAGGGCAGCACGACGTGCATCCCGAGCGCGCGCGCGAGCTCCACCCAGTTCGCCTGCGGCCACAGCTTCGCGGCGCGGCTGCTCATCGTCAGGAAGACCGCGTAGCGGCCCGGCAAGGGGAGCGGGACGGGTGCCGTCACGCGCAAGCCATAGTCCGGCGCGCCGCTCACCGTGTACCCGAGCGCCGCCGCGCAGAGCGCGCGGTTGCGCTCGACGGCATGCAGGCCTTTCGGCACCGCATGCCGGACGTCGTAGAGGCAGGCGGCGAGCGGCTCGCGCGCGCTGCCGAAGTCCATCCCGTGACGCACGCCGTGCGCCGCGGTGCCGAGCAGGGCGCTCTTCAGCAGGCCCTGCGAATCGACCACCGCGTCGTACGGCTCCGCGCCGGCCGCCCGCCGGAACGCGCCCACCTCGCGCCACACGTCGCGGCGCCACGGCGCGCGGCGCCAGCGCCGAACGGCGACCGGTATGACGCGGCGCACGCGCGGATGCAGGGCGGGGAGCTCGGCGAACGGCTGCTCGACCACCCAGTCGATCGCCGCATCGGGAACGTTGCGCGCCGCGTCGCTCAGCGCGGGAAGGTGGTGAACGACGTCACCCAGCGAAGAGGTCTTGACGAAGAGGATTCTTCGCATTGGATAGAATAGGCCCGCCGGATTCTACGGGATAAGCCTTCTGGAAAAGCTCTCGGCCGTCCTGATCACCCGCAACGCCGCGCCTGTCCTCGACGCCTGCCTGGAGAGCCTCGCGTTCGCCGACGAGATCCTGGTCGTCGACTCCGCGAGCAGCGACGCGACCGTCGAGATCGCGCGCAAGCGCGGCGCGCGCGTCGTGCAGAAGGAGTGGCTCGGCTTCGGCCAGCAGCGCCAGTTCGCGGTGGACCAGGCCGCGCACGACTGGGTGCTGTGCATCGACGCCGACGAGACCGTCTCCCCCGAGCTCGCCGCGAGCATCCGCGCGGCGCTCGCCGATCCGCAGTACCCCGTCTACCGCTTCGCGCGGCGCAACCGCTTCCTCGGCCGCTGGCTCTCGCACGGCGAGGGCTATCCGGACTGGAGCACGCGCCTCTTCAACCGCCTGAGCGCGCGCTGGAGCGAGGACCTCGTGAACGAGAAGGTCCTCTACGGCGTCACGCCCGGCCGCCTCCAGGGCGACATGATGCACGGCGCCTCCGACGACATCTCCGCCTACCTCGAGCGGCAGAACCGGCACACGACGCTCGCCGCCCGCCAGGCCTTCGAGCAGGGCCGCAGCCCCCACCTCCTGAACCTCGTCTTCTCGCCGCTCGTGCGCTTCCTCAAGTTCTACATCCTGCGCCTGGGCTTCCTCGACGGCATGCCGGGCCTCATCCACGTCTCGATCGGCTGCATCAACAGCTACGTCAAGTACGCCAAGCTGATCGAGCTGCAGCGCGCCGCGCGCCGATGAAAACAGGGACAGACCACGTTTTCCCCAAGGCAGCGGACGTGGTCGCCCTTCACGACTACGCCCTCGCCGCGCCAGGGCAGCCGGCGCGCTTCCAGGACGGCGTCTGGGCCGCGATCGAGGCGAACCACTGGCACAACAACGCGCTCTGGGAGCAGGAGGATCTCGCGCGCCGGCGCAACGTTCCCGATGCCGACATCGCGAGCAACAAGCGCGCGATCGACGCCCACAACCAGAAAAGAAACGACGCCATCGAACGCATTGATGAGCTTCTTCTTCATTCACTGCGCACCGTCGAAAAGCGTCCGGAGGCCAAACCGCATTCCGAAACGGCAGGCGCCATGATCGACCGGCTGTCGATCCTGTCGCTCAAGATCCACCACATGCGCCTGCAGACGCAGCGAGAAGACGTCGAGGCGGCGCATATCGAGGCGTGCGCCGCGAAGCTCGCGCGCCTGGTCGAGCAGCGCCAGGACCTCGGCGCGTGCCTCGACCGGCTGCTGCAGGAAGCTTCGCGGGGGGAGAGCTACTTCAAGGTCTACCGGCAGTTCAAGATGTACAACGACCCGAAGCTCAACCCCGCGGTGTACGGGGAAGCCAAGCGCTGATTCACGTCCACCACGTCAACCTGCAGCCCTTCGCGAGCGGCGGCGAGACCTACGCCCACGCCCTCACCCGCGCGCTGCTGCAGGCCGACGCCGGCGTCACCCTGTACGCGCATCCCGAGAACCGCTTCTGGGACGACCTGCCGGTCAAGCGCGTGCTCGTCGCCGGCCCGGAGGCGATGGAGCCGGCGCTGCCGCAGGAGCGCTCCCTGCTGATCGTCCATACCCCGCTGCCCGAGGACATGGCGCAGCGCCTCGCCCGGCGCCACCTGCTCATCGGCGTCGCGCACATGCCGATGGTCGGCCGCGAGCCCGGCTGGCTGCGCCACTGCTCGCTGGTGGTGACGGTGTCGCGCTACTGCCTCGAGCTCCTGCGCAAGGCCGGCGTCCAGCAGCTCTATCCGGCGCCGCTCTACGGCGTGGCGGCGAAGCGCGGCAGCCCGTCCGCCGCGATCCTCAAGGCCTCGCCCTACTGGTGGGACAAGCGCAAGGCGCGCGACGTGGTGATGGGCAAGTTCGAGCCGCTCGCCAACATCTTCGCAAGACAGGCCTTCTACGAGAAGCGCCCCGGCCTCACGCTCGGCGTGGTGTCGATGATCGCGCCGATCAAGCAGTTCCCCGCCCTCTTCACGCATCTCGCGCCGATCCTCGCCCGCCACGGCGTCAACCTCGAGATCTTCGGTGCCGGCGGCTATGCGCAGGTGCGCGACACCAGGGAGGCCCTCGCCCCCCTCGGCGAGCGCGCCCGCTGGTGGGGCTACCAGAAGGACGTCGCCGCCGCCTACGCCAACATCGACTACCTGCTCACTGGCCTGCCGGAAAAGGAAGCGCTCGGCCTGAACGTCCTCGAAGCGCAGGCCTGCGGCACGCCGGTCCTTGCCCCGAACGCCCCGCCGTTCACCGAGACGGTGATCCATGGCCACACCGGCTTCCTCTACGCCGACCCGCGCACCGACAAGGGCGCCGATTTCGAGCGGCTGCTCGCCCGCCTGAAGGACGCGCCGCGGCCCGATCCGCGGCGTGCGACGATCCACCTCTCGCAGTTCTCGCAGCACGCGCTCTTCGAGCGCACGCGGCGGATGCTCGACTACCTCTCCAGGAGCGGACACCGAACATGAAAGTGCTGGTCACCGGCGTCGCAGGGTTCATCGGCATGCATTGCGCGCGCAGGCTGCTCGCGCGCGGCGACAAGGTCGCCGGCCTCGACAACCTGAACGACTACTACGCGGTCAAGCTGAAGAAGGACCGGCTGAAGCAGCTGCCGGCGAAGAACTTCGCCTTCGAGAAGGTCGACCTCGCCGACGGCGCGGCCCTGCGGCGCTTCTTCCGCAAGCACAAGCCCGACGCGGTCCTGCACCTCGCCGCCCAGGCCGGCGTGCGCTATTCGATCGAGAACCCGGGCGCCTACGTCGACTCGAACCTCGTCGGCTTCGCCAACCTGCTCGAATGCTGCCGCGAGCGGCCGCCGCGCCACCTCGTCTACGCCTCGAGCTCGAGCGTCTACGGCAACAACCCGAAGCTCCCCTGGTCGGAGGCGCAGAGCGTCGACCGGCCGATCAGCCTGTACGCGGCGACGAAGAAGGCGAACGAGCTGATGGCGCACACCTACAGCCACCTCTTCGGCCTGAAGACCACCGGCCTGCGCTTCTTCACCGTCTACGGCCCGTGGGGCCGCCCGGACATGTCGCCGATGCTCTTCGCCACCGCGATCATGAAGGGCAAGCCGATCAACGTCTTCAACCGCGGCCGCATGCAGCGCGACTTCACCTACATCGAGGACATCGTCGAAGGCACGATCCGCGTCCTCGACAAGCCCGCGCCGTACGAGCTCTACAACATCGGCAACCACCAGCCGGTCGCCCTGCGCGACTACATCGAGGCGCTCGAGCGCGCGTTCGGCAAGAAGGCGAAGCTGAAGATGCTGCCGATGCAGCCCGGCGACGTCGAATCGACCTACGCCGACACGAAGCGCCTTCGCGCCGCCGTCGGCTTCGCGCCGGCGACGCCGCTGCAGGCGGGGCTGGAGCGCTTCGCGCAGTGGTTCAAGGACTACTACGGCTACCGCTGAGCCCTAGAATGCCGGCGTGAGTGCGAAGCTCTATCCCGTAGTGCTATGCGGCGGCAGCGGCAGCCGCCTCTGGCCGATGTCGCGGCGGCTCCTGCCGAAGCAGTTCCTGCCGCTCGTCACGGAGCGCTCGCTGCTCCAGGACACCGTGCAGCGGCTCGGCGCGATCGCCGACGCCATGCCGGCGATCGTCATCAGCAACCACGAGCATCGCTTCCTCGTCGCCGAGCAGCTCAACGAGCTCGGCCTGAAGCCCGACGTCCAGATCCTCGAGCCTGCCGGGCGGAACACGGCACCCGCGGTCGCCGTCGCCGCGCGGTATGTCGCCAAGCGGGACCCGGACGGGCTGGTGCTCGTGCTGGCCTCCGACCATGCGATTACCGACCCGGCCGCGTTCGGCCGCGCGGTCGGCGCCGCCCGGCTTTCCGCCGAATCCGGCTTCATCACCACGTTCGGCATCACCCCGACCCACGCCGCGACCGGCTACGGGTACATCGAGCGCGGCGCGCCGCTCGACGCACCGCAGAAGGCTTATCGCATCGAGCGGTTCGTCGAGAAACCGGATGCCGCCACGGCCGCGAAGTACCTCGCCTCCGGCCGCTTCCTCTGGAACAGCGGCATGTTCGTCTTCCGCGCCGCCCAGTTCCTGCAGGAGCTGGGCCGGCTGCGGCCCGACATCCTCTCGGCCGCGGACAAGGCGCTCGCCGCCGCCACCCGCGACCTCGACTTCCTTCGCCTCGACGCGCAAACCTTCGAGGCCTGCCCGGCCGAGTCCGTGGACTACGCGGTGATGGAGAAGGTCGCCAACGGAGCCGTCGTGGCCGCGGACATGGGCTGGAGCGACGTCGGCTCCTGGTCCGCCCTCTGGGACATCGGCGGGAAGGACGCCCAGGGCAACGTCAGCCGGGGCGACGTGGCGATGCGCGACGTGGCCGGCAGCTTCGTGCGCGCCGACAGCCGCCTTGTCTCCGTGCTCGGACTACGCGACGTTCTCGTGGTCGAGACGAAGGACGCGGTCCTCGTGGCGGATCGCGCGCGGGCGCAGGAGGTCAAAGACATCGTCGAGCAGCTCGACCGCGGCAAGCGCTCCGAGCACGTTTCCCACACGCGGGTCTACCGGCCGTGGGGCTACTACGAATCCATCGATTCCGGCCCGCGCTTCCAGGTAAAGCGCCTCATGGTGAAGCCGGGACACGCCCTCTCCCTGCAGCTCCACCACCATCGCGCCGAGCACTGGGTCGTGGTCTCCGGCACCGCGAAAGTCACGCGCGGCGAAGAAGTGATGACCATCTCGGAGAACGAGTCGACCTACATCCCGATCGGCATGCGGCACCGCCTGGAGAACCCCGGCAAGCTGCCGCTGTACCTGGTCGAGGTCCAGTCCGGCAGCTACCTGGGAGAGGACGACATCGTGCGCTTCGACGACCAGTACGGCCGACCCTAGGCCGAAGTCCCTCCCGGGGCGGGGCGGTACTCGGGGATCCATTCCATCAGCTTCGCCCTGACTTGCGTGGCGGAGACGCCTTCCTCCGCTGGCAGGGTCCACGCCAGAACGTCAGTCAACAGGCTTGCGGGATCGCCGGGCCTGCGCGCCTTCGCAACCCGCAGCTTCAGGTGCGGCGTCGGCAGGCTGTGCTCATCGTCGGTCAGGAGCTCCTCGTAGAGCTTCTCGCCAGGCCGCAGGCCGACGTAGGTGATCGGAATTTGGGACTGCGAATACCCCGAAAGGCGGATGAGCTCCCTGGCGAGCTCCGAGATGCGCACCGGCTTGCCCATGTCCAGCATGAAGATCTCCCCGCCCTTCCCCATCATCGCCGCCTGCAACACCAGCTGCGCAGCTTCGGGGATCGACATGAAGTAGCGCTCGACCTCCGGGTGCGTGACGGTCACGGGCCCTCCGCGGGCGATCTGCTCCCGGAATCGCGGCACGACGCTGCCTGTCGAGCCCAGCACGTTGCCGAAACGGACGGTCACGAACGCGGTGCCGCCTTGCGACTCGAGGCACTGGCATACCAGCTCGGCAAGCCGCTTGGACGCCCCCATGACACTCGTCGGGTTTACTGCCTTGTCGGTCGATACGAACACGAACTTTTCCGCTCCCGCGTCGCGTGCGGCCCCGCCCGTTACCAGCGTGGAGCGCACGTTGTTCAGGACCGCCTGGTGCGCGTTGTCCTCCTCCATGAGGGGCACGTGCTTATAGGCGGCCGCATGGAAGACCACCTGCGGCCGGTGCTCGCGGAAGATCTGTCCCATGCGCGCGGCATCCTTCGCATCGCCGATCACAGGAACAACAGGGACGGCCAGGGGACCGTCCGCGAACTCGCGCTCGATGGAATAGAGCGCAAACTCCGAAAGGTCGTGAAGCAGCAGGCGGGCAGGCGCGAAGCGCGCGATCTGCCTGCACAGCTCCGAGCCGATCGAGCCTCCCGCGCCGGTCACGAGGACAACCTTATCCTTGAGGAAGGCGGACAAGCCGGCGTCGTCCAGCTCCACGGGGTCGCGGCCGAGCAGGTCGTCCAGCTCCACGTCGCGCAGGGCCGAGATACTGACGCGGCCGGAAATGATGTCGTCGTGCGCGGGCACGGTCATCACGCGAACCTTCGCTTCGGTGCAGAAGTCGACGGCGCGCCGGCGCGCTTCGTGCGATGCGCCCGGCATCGCGATCACGGCCTGGTCCACGCCGAGGCGCTTCGCGACGGCGGCGACGTCCTCCATTCGGCCGATGACCTTCACGCCCCGGATCGCCCCGCCCTGCTTGGCGGCATCGTCGTCGAGCAGGCCGACCACCCGCCATGCGGAGTCCTGCTCGAGGTCTCGAAGAAGGCGTGCCGCCGCTTCGCCGGCGCCGAGGACCATGACCCGCTTCGCCTTCAATGCCGGAGAGCTCGCGGCACGCCGCTCCAGCCATGCGCGAACGGCCAGCCTGGAACCCGCGAGCAGAAGGGCCAGGATGAGCGGGCTCATCCAGTAGACACCGCCCGGAACCGGATCTGCCTTGAGTGCGCGCAGCATCAGCGGAACCGCTATCGCCCCGACCGCTACCGCGGCGACGATCCGGGTTAGCTCGTGGACGCCGGCGTAGCGCCATAGTCCACGGTGCAGGCCGAACGCCAGAAAGGCTGCCGCGTAAGTCACGCCGACATAGCTAAGCCGCTCTGCCATCGATTCGAGCACCGCGGGGTCGGGCACGAAGTCGAAGCGCACCAGAGTCGCCAGCGTCCATGCGAGCAGGGCCATGGCGACGTCCCAGGCGAACGCAATCGGGGTGCGGAAACTCATCGGCGGGATTCTAGCGAGGCGTACTCCGCGAGCAGCGCAGCGTTCATCCGCGCTGAGTCGAAGTCGCGGCGCACGCGCTCGCGCGCGGCTGCGCCGAGCCTTGCGCGCAAGGCGTCCTGCGTCAGCACGCGATGCAGAGCCTCCTGCAAGGCGGCCGCATCCTTAGGCGGCACGAGCAAGCCGGTTTCCCCGTCCACGACGGCATCGGCAAGGCCGATGATCCGCGTACCCACGCAGGGCACACCCAGCGCCGCCGCTTCGAGGACGACGATGCCAAAGCCTTCGCGATAGCTCGGCAGACACAACGCGTCGGCCATGGCGAGATAGGACTCCGGCCTTGGCTGGTATCCGACCGCATGGATCGCGGGGTTGCGGCGGACCTCTTCCAGGGTTCTCGGCGGGAGCGGATCGCGCTCCGGCTCAAGCGGGCCGACCAGGACGAGGGCCGCGCCCGTCAGTCCGCGGAAGGCTTCCACGAGCTCCATGACGCCTTTGTCTCGCGTGACGCGTCCGACGAAGACCACGACCTTGTCGCCGGGCGGAATCGACAGTGCCGCCCGAGCAGCGAGCGCCTCGCCGCGCAGTTTGTCGAGGTCGAAGCGCTCGAGATCGACCCCCGCGAGCGAGCCCATGCCCTGCACATGGATCTCTCCGGCGCGCGCAATTCCCTCCTGCATCAGGTAGTCGCGCTGGGAGGTGCTATCAGCGTAGGCCCTGGAATCGAGCCGCACGATCACCCGGTCCGCCATACGGCTCGCCCATCGCGTCAGGCCGCTGCGCGTTGCCCACGCCTGACCCGTGAACGTGTGCAGGCGGATCGGAACGCCGGCGAGCCATCCCGCGATCGCGGAAAGCAATCCGGCCTTCGGGGTGATGGAATGAACCAGATCGGGCTTGAGGCGCATGAAGACCCGAACCAGCCGGAACAAGGCGAGCAGGTCCGCCAGGGGAGAGATTTCGCGCGGGATGTCGACGAGCACTACCCCGGCGACGCCCAGCCGCGAAACCGCTTCGGCGCCTTCGAGGCGGCCGGTGATGACGTAGACCTCATGGCCGGCGGCGACGCTCGCGCGAATCTGTCCCTCAAGGTGGTGGAGCACGACGAATGGAATGGTGGCGACGCGGACGATGCGCATGCTCAGCGCGCCACCATGCCGCGAAGGAACCCGTCCAGGACGCGCGCCTGGGCCTCCCGCGAATAGGGCTCGAGGCCTTCCTCGGGTAGGTCTGGCGAGCGCCCGCCCCCGCGCTTCGCGAGCGCGCCTTCCTTCAGCCACGCCGCCAGAGCCGCCGCGTCGCGCGAGACGAAGCCCCTCCTGTCCCGCGTGATCAGCGCGCCGGTTTCGCTCGCGGGATCACCGACCCCAAGGATGGGCCGGCGAGCGCCGAGATACTCGAAGAGCTTCGCAGTCAGAACGCCTTCGCCGGCGACGCCATTCCAGCAGAAGAAGAGAAGGGCGTCGGCGCCGGCCTGCAGGCGGAGCGCATCCTCCCGTGCGATGGTAGGCGCGATGTCGAACAGCGCCGCAGCCCGCGATGCCCGGACGGCTTCCTCTGCCGCACCGAGGTTTCGACCGCGAAGCGTGATGCGCAGTTCCTGCGGCCCCAGGCCGGACGCTTCCACGGCGCCCACGAGCGCGTCAACGTCGTACGCCTTGTACAGGCTGCCGGTGTAGGCGACATGGAACGGACCATCGGCGCTCGCTGACATCGTCCGAAGGTCGTGTGCGTCATAGCCGTTCGTCACTACCCGGATCGGCAAGCGGAATCTCTTCGCCAGGCGATCGGCGAGGGGCTGCGACACGGTCACCGCTGCCGAGGCGCCCGCGAGCACGCGCTCTTCCTGGCGTGCCTCGATGCGATGGCGCCAGGCCGGGTAGTCGTAGGCATGGTTGTCGGTCCACAGATCGCGGTACTCGGCGACCCATGGCACGCCGTTTTCGCGGGCGAGCGCCGCGGCAACGGTGAAGGCAGTGAAGGGCGGCGCGCTGGCATAGAGGAGATCGAGGGGGCCGGCGCTGCGCAGCAGACGGCGCCCCGCTTCCATCGCTGGCTCCCGCCAACCGGTCTGCGCGTCAGGCCAGTGCAGCACGGTTCTATAGAAACGGGCCATGCGCCCGAGCATCCCGCGGCGGGCACCCCCGGCATAGCCTGATTGCGCCACCCGGCGGCGGCCCAGCAGGAAGTCGACGGGCGCGTTGCGATTGCTCCAGGCCGTCGCCGTGATGCGGTCCTTCCCAAGCGCGCAGTCGAGGCCGGTTGGAAAGGGCTGACGATCCGCCGTCAGGACAAACACGTCGTGCCCGAGCCGCTGCAGCCATTCGGCGAGCCTTGTTGCACGAACCGCGCCGACGGAGTTGTAGGGCGCGAAGTAAAAGGAAATGAAGAGGATGCGCACGAGGCGCTACGCCGCCACCGAGAAGCGCTCCATCCACGCGCCGAACGAGATGATCCGCCACGGCGTGAAGTCGAAGGCGCGCCGCCCGGATTGCACATCCTTGAGGAGGGAGACGGCACTATCGTTGACGATGCCGCGCGACTGCTCGACAGCCTGCTCCATCCGCCGGAGAAACACGTCCGGCTGCCTCTCCCTCACCCACACCTCCTCGGGCGTGGCGAAACCCAGCTTGTCCTGCCTGGTGCGCACCGCCTCGGGCAGGATCCCTTTCATTGCCTCGCGCAGCACGCGCTTGGTGGTGCCTCCGGAGATCTTCATCTCGTCGGGCAGGCCGAGCGCGAACTCGACGAGCCGGTAGTCAAGGAACGGCACGCGCGATTCGATCGAATGCGCCATCGAGTCCCGGTCCTCCCAGTGCAGCAACATCTGGAGATTGGTCGACGTGAGCTGCTGGTGCGATTCCTCCCGCACGCTGCGAGGGCTTTGGTGCCCGGAGGCCTGCAGGCGCGAAGTGGGCCGCGCGTCCAGGGCCTTCAGGTTGAGCCAGGCGGGTGCATCGTGTGCCAGCGCTGCGCGACGACGCAGCAGCATTTTCGCGCTTTCGGGAAGCACGCCGTCAGCGAGCGCCTTCGCAGCCCACGTTGCCGGATAACCGTGCTTGCGCCGCGCGGCGCCGATCTCGGCGGCGAGCTCGAGCCAGCTCAACCCGAGGAAGAGCGCCGCGAAGCGCGGCCGGAAGAAGCTGTGGTAACCGGCGAGCGCCTCGTCGGCGCCCTGGCCGTCGAGCATCACCGTCACGCCGTCCGAGGCGGCAAGCCGGAACACGTTCCACTGGGCGTAGATGCTCGTCGAGCCGAACGGCTCGTCGTTGTGCCAGGTCAGCGCGGGCAGCTCGTCGAAGAGGTGTTCCAGGGAAGGCAGCACCTTGCGATGCCGGATTCCCGTCTGGTCCACGACCTCCTCCATGAAGCGGGACTCGTCGAAGCGCGCCACGTCGGACACCGCGGAGAAGCTGCGCTGCACCGACGCGGCATCCTGCTCGCGCAGCAGCCGGTTCGCAACGCACACGATCGACGACGAGTCTAGGCCTCCCGAGAGGCACGTTCCGATGGGAACGTCGGCGCGTAGCCGCAAGCGGATCGCGTCGGTGAAAAGCTCGCGGAAACCCGCCGCGGCGTCGGCCGGGGAGCCGGCAAACTGCTTCGGTTCCAGCCGGTACCAGGTCTCGGTCGCAAGCTTCGCGCCCTTGCGCAGGCCATCCAGCCGATCGAGGTCGAGCTCGAGCCGCTCGCCGTTGCGCAGCTGGAAGACGCCCTCGAACAGCGTTTCGGCCGTGTGGTCGACGATGCCCCAGGCGAGAAAGTCGTAGGCGCGCTGGCCGTTGACCGCTGAACGCCACCCGGGATAAGCGGCGACCTGCTTGATCTCGGAGAACAGCGTCACGACGCCGTCCTCCGGCACCGCGTAGTAGAGCGGCTTCACGCCGAACCGGTCTCGGGCACAAAAGACGCGCCGCGCCGTCCGATCAAGGAGCACGATGGCAAACATGCCATTGAAGCGGTGCAGGCAGTCGACGCCCCACTGCCGGTACGCGGCGATGATGATCTCGGTGTCGGTCCCGGTCCTGAATTCGTGGCCGAGCACGCGAAGCTCGTCGCGCAGCTCGAGGTAGTTGTAGATCTCGCCGTTGTAGATCACCCAGTAGCGCCCGTCAGCCGACGACATCGGCTGGTGACCCGCAGCGCTCAGATCAAGGATCGAAAGGCGCCGGTGCGCGAGCGCCGCCACCGAGCTCGCCGCCGGGTCAGGCAGGCGCCGTCGGGGCGCGTATGGCAACGTGGAAGCAAACGAGCTATCCGGTGTGTCAGGGCCGCCGTACGTGAGCGGCGCCAGCTCCGAGCCGCCGAACAGCGTGAACCCCTCGTCGTCCGGTCCCCGATGCCGCACGGCACTCGTCATCGCGAAGATGCGGTCCGCAGGCAGGGGCCGGGCGGAGAAAAGCGCCGTCAGGCCGCACATGGGCGAGCGTCCATTGCCTTCTCCATCGCGGCGAGGAAGCCTGCCTCGACTTTCTCCCAGCAGAGCTCGCGCGCGGCGCGCGACGCGTTCTCCTTCAAGCGCGCAAGCTCGGCGCCATTCAGCGCGGTCAGCCTCGCCGCCATCTCCTTCACATCGAACGTATGCGCGACGATGCCGCACTCGTACTTCTCGACCAGGCGCTTCATCTCCGGCGACGGACCTATGGCGACGGCCAGGCGCGCCTGGATGAACTCAAAAAACTTGTTCGGCAGCGCGTAGCGAGCGTTGACGCTCGCCGGCGGCAGGATATAGAGCCCGACGTCGTAGGCATTGCTGATGCGGACGATCTCGGCGGTGCGCACCGGCGGGATCACCCGGACCCGCGGCGTGCGCGCCGCGAGCGCCTTGAGGCGATCCAGGTACGCCGGCTCACCGAGCGTGAGCATCAGATCGAGGGTAAACCGCTCGTCGAGCGCGCCTGCCAGCTCGATCATGTCTTCGAGCTTGCGCGACGGCAGCGCCGCACCGTGATGGATCAGACGGATGCGATCCGGTGCAGGGGAGACGGGCTGCAGGTCGGCGAACGGTGGCGCGCTGTAAACAACCGTGGGTGAAGCCCCGAGCTCGACCCGGTACTGTTCGGCTATGCCGTCCGCTACCGTGGTCATCGCATCCGCTGTCGGGATGTACCGGCGGCACAGGTACTCGACATACGGCTGAAAGAGGAGGCGCCAGACGATCCTGTCCGAGAACTCGGTAGGCGCGAATTCATGCGCATCCAGCAGGACGCCCGCCCCTTTCGCCACCTTCCGCGCCAGCGGCATGGCGTGGATGTCGTTCGCCACCACAACGTCGAACTGCTTCCCGTGGAGAAGCCGCTCGGCCGCCCTCACCCGGGGCGCGGACCAGTAGCAGTGCTCGTACATGCGGAGACCCAGCGTCGCGCCCTGGACGGCGCGGTCCCACAGGTCGCGCTGCGACGGCACCTCGACGTAGTTGAGATGGCCGTCCGGCGCCGGGCCGAACCCGAGCACAGTCAGGTCGAACCGGACCGACAGTGAACGGATCTGCCGCAGTACCCGCGGGTCGCTTGCGATCCTGCTGAAAGACAGGACGAGGGCACGCCTCATCGCGTCGCGATGAACTCGACGATCCGTCGCGCCGCCGCGCCATCGCCGTACAGCTTTGGCAGATCGGGTGGAAGCTGCGTTGCGAGCCCTGCCCGGAGTGCCGCCACCAGGGACTCGCTACTGTGCGGCGGTGCGAGCGTGTTAGCGCCGATCTCCACGAGCTCGACCCATTCCGTCTCGTCGCGCATGGTTACGCAAGGAACACCATAAAAGTAGGCCTCCTTCTGGACACCGCCGGAGTCGGTGGCGACGAGGCTCGCGTTCTTCTCAAGGACCAGCATGTCGAGGAATCCAACGGGGTCGACGATCTTCAGTCGTGCAGAGCGCCTATCGGCTTTCGCTCCGAGGGCCTTGCGCGTCCGAGGGTGGAGAGGCAAGACGATGTCGATGTGGCTAGCCAAGGATTCGAACGCTTCGAAAACACTCTTCAGCCGAGCCGAATCATCGGTGTTCTCCGCACGATGGACCGTCGCCAGGATGTAGGCCTTCCGCCCAAGGCCGAGCCGCTTCAGGACGTCGCTCGCGCGTTCAGCCCGTTCTCCGAATTGCAGCGCCACGTCATACATTACGTCGCCGACCAGGTGAACGCCGTCCGTGATCCCCTCTCGCCGGAGATTCTCGACGCTCGTCGCCGTAGGGCAGAAGAGCATCGTGCTGCTGTGGTCGGTCAATACGCGATTCACCTCTTCGGGCATCGCCCTGTTGAACGATCGCAGCCCCGCCTCGACGTGCGCCACGGGAATGTGCAGCTTGATCGCCGCCACCGCTCCTGCAAGGGTACTGTTCGTGTCGCCGTAGACGAGAACGAGGTCCGGCCGCTCGCGCGCAAAGAGCGCATCCAGCTTCTCGAGCATCCTGCCGGTCATCTCCCCGTGAGAGCCGCCGCCCACCCCAAGGGAGTGCGCTGGCCGCGGAATGTCTAACTCCGAGAAAAAAACGTCGCTTAACCCGGGGTCGTAGTGCTGCCCGGTGTGAATGAGGTCTTCCTGAAGGCCGCGTACCAGCCGCATCGCCTGCGAGACGGCCGCCGCCTTGATGAACTGGGGCCTCGCTCCCACGACGGTCGCGATCTTCATGCGAGGTGGCAGCGGTGCTTGTCCATCGTACGGCGGATGAGATCCGCGTTCTGGCGCGTCCACTCCACGGTGCGGGCAAGGCCCTGCTCCAATTTCGTGCCGGCGCGGAAGCCGAGCTCGCGCTCCGCCTTGGCGGGGCTGCCGAAGCGCTTGCCGGAGTTGTCCCAGGTGCGCCGAGGCCTCATCTCCACGCCGCCCTTGCCTCCCGTGGCGGCGAGGATCTTCTCCGCGAGCTCGCGCACCGAGGTCTCGATGCCGCTTGCGATGTTGTAGACATCGCCCGACTTTCCCTTGAGCGCGCAGGCGGCAAGTCCGCGCGCAACATCCTCGACGAAGATGAAGTCGCGCGTGCCGATGCCTTCGTTCTCCAGGGGCAGCGGCTCGTTCGCGAGCGCCTTCCAGATGAAGGTCGGGGTGACATTGCGCCAGACGGTCGCCGGCGTGCCGCGCCAGCGCCCGGCACCCAGGATCTCGCCCGGGCCGTAGACGTTCTGGAAGCGCGCGCGCACCGTCGGCAGCGCGTGCTGGTTGAAGTAGTACACGGCGTAAAACTCGCCGAACACCTTCGACATGGAATACGGGCTGTCCATGGAGAGCGAGACGATGTCGGTCTCCTCGGTGGCCTCGGCGGTGCCGAACGTCTTCTCCGCAACAGAGCAGCCGGCGGCCGAGTAGACCACCTTCTTCAGCCGCTTGAAGCCCTTCAGGCGCTCGAACAGGCGCAGCGTGGTCAGCGTGTTGTGCTCGTGGTCGGCGAGCGGGTCGTGGATCGAGCTCTGGTTGCCGTGGTAGGTGCTGAGGTGGAAGACGTAGTCGTACTCGTCCTTAAGCCCCGCGAGCAGCGCCGGATCGGCGATCGACGCTTCGCTGAAGGCGACGCGCGGGTCGGCCGGCACGTTCACCTTCTCCGCCGACAGGAGGTTGTCGACGATGTGCACGCGGCCCGCGCCCTGCGCGAGCACGAGCTTCACGAGGTTGCTGCCGACGAACCCCGCCCCGCCGCTGACGAGGATCGAGGCCCCTTCGAAGTCGCGCCCGCTCATGCGCTCACCTTCGGCGCGGCCAAATGGCTGTGCACGTCGCTCACGCCGTACTTCCGGTACCAGTCGAGCTGGCGGCGGATCGTGTCCTTGAAGCCGATGCGCGCCTTCCAGCCAAGCGCCGCCGCGGTGCGCGACGGATCGAGCACCATCGCCTTCACATCGTCCGCGCCCGGCGGGACGACGGGAACCTGCTCCTTGAGCGTGATCCCAAGGTAGGCGACCACCTCGTCGAAGATCTCCTTTATGGAGTGGCCTTCGCCCGTCGACACGTTGAAGACGCCCTTGGCGTCGCTCTTCAGCAGCAGGTCCATGAGGTCGAGGAAGTCCTGCATGTCGAGGAAATCGCGCACCGTGTCGCTGCAGAAGCACTTCTGCCCTGCCTGCAGCCGCTTGAAGAAGGTCGGGATCGGACCGATCGAGAGACGCGGGCCGGTGATGTTCGCGAGGCGCAGCGACACGACCGGCAGCCCGCTCATCAGGAGGTACTGCTCCCCGGCGGTCTTCGAGATGCCGTAGCTAGTAAATGGCGCCACCGGGTGATCAACCGGAACCGGCACCCTGGAGGGCCGTCCATAGCAGAGCGCCGTCTGGAAATTCACCAGACGCCGCACGCCCGCCTTCTCGGCCGCCCTCGCGACGTGGATGCTGCCGGTGACGTTGGTCGCGGCGTCCTCGCGCCAGTCGGCCGGGTCCTTGTAGGCCGCGGCGCTGTGGATCACGATCTCGGGACGCGCCTCGTCCAAGGTACGCTCGACGAGCGACGCGTCGGCGATCGTGCCTTCCACGACGCGCAGGCCCGGCATCGCCGGCACCACTTCGCGCTTGCCGGTGGCGAAGTTGTCCAGGACCGTGATCTCGTGCCCCTGCGGCAGCCAGTGCTCGATCAGGTTGGAGCCGAGGCAGCCTGCCCCGCCGGTGATCAGGATGCGCATCCCCGCGCCTACTTCTTGTCGTCGTGCTTCAGGTGCGTATACCCGCCCTGAACACCGAACTTGCGGTAGTAGTCGACTGCCGCCTGCACAGTGTCGCCCAGGCTGGTGAACTTGATCTCGCCGAAGTCCTGGAACGTGCGCGACGGATCGAGCAGGATGCTCGGCGCGTCGTCCGGCCCGAGGTCGCGCACCTCCGGCGCCGGATAGCTCTTGAGCTCCATGGCGGCCACGACCGAGTCGTAGAGATCCTGGATGGCAACGTCCTTGCCCGAGGAGAAGTGGTACGCGCCGCGGCCCTTGCCATCGGCGGCCTTCACGACGGTGCGCGCGAGATCCTTGACGAACACGAAGTCTCGCCGCGCCTTGGTGACGAAGCACTTCTTCCCCTCCGACAGGCGCTGGAAGAAGATCGGCAGCGGCCCGCTCACGTTGCGCGGGCCCACCACGTTGGCGAGGCGGAACGTCACGTAGTTGATGCCGGAATATTCGAGGTAGTCCTCCGCCGCGCCCTTCGAGATCGCGTAGCTGCTGTTGGCGGGGCTGCGCGGGTGGTCGAGGCGGATCGGCTGGTGCAGCGGCTTCACGCCGTAGATGAGCGCTGTCTGGAAGTAGACGAAACGCCCGACCTTGTTCTGCTTCGCCGCCTTGACGAGGTTCGCGCCGCCCACCACGTTGGTGAGCGAATCGTTGTACCAGTCCTCGGGATCCTTGTAGGACGCAGCCGTGTGGACGAGCACGTCGGGCTTGAAATCGCCGACCAGCCGGTCGACAAGCGCCTTGTCCGCGATCGAGCCGATCTCGACCTTCAGCTTCGGATGCGCGTCGAGGTGCTCGCGACGCCCGGTGGCGAGATTGTCGATGCCGAGCACCTCGTCGCCGCGCGCGAGGAGAGTTTCCGCGACGTGCGAGCCGACCTGGCCGCAGGCGCCGGTGATCAACACCTTCATTGAATCTCCTTGAAAATCCTCGAGATTTTATCAGGCCCGCTCATCGAAGAACCTCTGCTGCCACAGTTCCAGGCTCAGGAAAGCCCATAGGTTGCGGCTGAACGCTCCCTCGCGCTTGAGGAGTGCCTCGACGTCGAATGGCTTCGAAAAGTAGAAGCGCGAGCGGGAGCGGGTCGAGCGAAAGGTGTCGAGGACGAACTCCCGCACAGGTCCGGCGCGCTGCATCCACTTTTGCAGGGGAACCGGGAATCCCATCTTGTCCTTTCGGTCCAGGATCGCCTTCGGGAGCTTGTCCTTGAATGCGATCTTCAGGAGGCGCTTGAGCTCCCCGTTCTGGAACTTGATGTTCGAGGGAATCGTGGCGGCGAGCTCCACGAGCGCATGGTCCAGCAACGGCACCCGCGATTCGATGCCGTGCGCCATGCTCATCCGGTCCTCGACCTGCAACAGCGCCGGCAGCAGCGTCTTGAAGTCGAAATGAGTCATCGAGTCAAAGTACGACTCCTTGCCCACGTTCTGGCCCCAGAAGATCTCCTTGAACTCCTCCAGCGAGAAAGCCCCCTTGAAGACGTCCCAGTCGACGATGTCGCCGAATGTGTTAGAGCGATTGATCAGGCGGAAGTAGCGCCGGTCGCGCTCGTCGAAGATGCCTTCTGCCCAGAACTCCTGGATCAAGGGCTTGTAGCCGCGGAGCGTAACGAGGTTCGGAATGATGGATTCATAGGTCACGACGAAATTGCCGCTATTCATCGTGCCGTCGAGCGCACCCTTGATGCATTGCTCCCAGTAGGCGATCAGGTAGCGCGCGTAGCCGCCGAACGTCTCGTCGCCGCCCTGGCCGCCGAGCACGACCTTCACTCCCCTGTCCCGCACGAGCCTGGACACCATGAACTGCGGGAAAGAGCCCGGGCCGGCGACCGGCTGGTCGAGGTGATAGATCACGTCCGCCATGTGACGCACGAAGTCCTGCTCGCCGATGTCCACCTCGTGCAGCGTCATGTCGCGTTCGGCGGTAAGCGCGCGAACGTAGCGCGATTCGTCAAAGGCATCGCCGAACTCGGTGAACTTGCCGATGAATGCCTGGAAACGTTCCCCGGAGCGCAATCCCCGCGCAGTGGAGGCGACGAGGCTCGAGTCGATCCCGCCGCTCACGTACGCGCCGACCTCCACGTCCGCGCGCAGGTGTACGTCGACGGAATCGAAAAGCCGCTCGCGGACCTTTTCGACGAAGTATTTCTCGTCGTGCGACCAGTCGAGGTCGTAGTGCACCTCCCAGTAGCGGCGGGCCGCCAGCCGACCGTCGGCGCGGACGTAGCCGCAATGCGCCGGCTCGATCTGTCTGATGCCTTCGAACATGGTCTTCGAACCGAGGCAGAACTGGAAGCAGAAATAGTCGTGCAGCGCATCACGGCTCGCTTCGACATTGTCAAGGAACGGCAGGAGCGCCTTCATCTCCGATGCAAAGTAGAAGGCTCCTGCAACCGTCGTGTAGTACAACGGCTTGATGCCGAACCGGTCGCGCGCCACGAAGAGCTCGCCGCGCCTGGCGTCCCAGATCGCAAACGCGAACATGCCGCGCAGCTTCTCGACGCAGCGATCACCCCACTTCTCGTAAGCAAGAAGGATGACTTCGGTATCCGATGCCGTCCGGAAGCGGTCCTCACCCAACTCCCTGCGCAGCTCGAGGAAGTTGTAAATCTCCCCGTTGTACGTGATTACATGACCCGCGGGGGACCGCATGGGCTGCGCCCCGCTGTCGAGGTCGATGATCGACAGCCTAAGGTGGGCGAACGCGACCCTGCCGTCAGCGGAGAACCACGTGTCCTCGCCGTCCGGCCCGCGGTGGCGCAACAGCGACTGCATGCGCGCCAAGCGTGCCGGCGCACCAGCCGTGTCCTCACCGTAGATCCCTGCGATACCGCACATTAGTTGGTCGCCTCGTTGTAGAGAGAATAGAGGTTCGGACTGAAAACCTCCCAGTTGAACCGTTCGCGCGCGTACCGCTGCGCATTCGCGCGGCGCTTCTTCAAGAGCACGCGGTCGGAGACGATGCTCGAAACTGCCCGGATCAGAGAATCCGGATCGCCCACCGAGTAGAGCAGCCCCGCGTCAGCCGCCTCGATGACGTGCCGGACATAGGGCAGGTCGTTGGAGAGCACCATCACCCCGGCATGGAAGTACTGGGACAGCTTGTTTGGGCATGCGTACCGGTACCCCTCTACGTCACCCTTGTAAGGGATGATGCCCACGTCGGCTTCAGCGGCGGCAGCGATCAGGTCCCTCTCGCTGACCGGCTCCACGAAGTACACGCTTTTTCCAAGTACACCGCCACGGGCCGCCAATGCCTCGAGCTCGGGCGTCAGGCGGTTCCTCGGTCCTCGGATAAAAAGGGCAGCCTGGGAGCCGTCGACTCTCGGCCAAGCCGCGATGATCTCCTCGATGCCGCGGCCGGGCGTGAACCTGCCTTGGAAAAGGAAGCGGACGCGCCCATTAGCCAACTCACCGATCTCCGAGGGCCGCGGCTTCGCGCCGATGGAAGCTGCGGGCTCCGCGTTCGGCACTGCGTGCACCCGCTCCAAGCTGTAGGCGCGCCTCATCACCTCCGCCATGACATGGTTGACGGTGACCACCGAGTCGGCGCGGCGAATCAGGTACCGCTCGATTAGGTGGAACAACGTCTTGTCGATCCACGTGTCCTCGGGATTGGCCTTGGGGTAGTACTCATGCGCGTCGTAGACGAGCTTGCAGCCGAAGTCTTTCCGGGCGAGCACGCCGACAAGCAGAGTTTCCAGGTCGTTGCAGTGGATAACGTCGGGCTTGCGCGGCAGCGCCCGAACGTAAGGCCAGAACGCCTTCGTCGCCGAGGCGAAGTCTGTGCCCACCGGCATATAGAAGCTTCCCAGCCCGCTCTTCCGCAACGCGCTCGAAGCGAGGCGCCGCAGCGACAGCGCCCACCGCGGCCATTGGCCCGCGTTCCGAACCGCCAGGAAGGCGCCAAGAGCCAGGGCGAGGAGCAGCGCGAGCGGGAGGAGGATCGGTGAAAGGATCAAGCAGGCCGCCAGCAGCACCAGGCGCCCCGCCGGGCGTAGCGAAAGCACGAGATGCCAGAGGTACACGAACACGCCAGTTGGCACCCCGGCGCGCACCCGGGGGACCCGACGGATCTCGTAGCCTCCCGAGGTCTCGATCTCCGGCAGGGGACGCACGGCGTCCGCGAAGCCCAGCACGGTGACGTCAAAGAGTTTCGCCGCGCCGCCAGCTTCCCACGCGATGCGCGGATCGACGGTGGGCTCGTGCGCGCAAAGCATGAGCACGCTCCGGCGTCTCCCGGAAGACGGCATGGTCATCGGGATGCTCCGGCCGCCATTGCGCTCGTGAAGGCCGCGCAAGCGCGAAGGAACCTCCGAAGGGACCATGGCCTCGGTTTCCCATCGGCTATTTCCCGCAGCCGCCGCTCGACCTGCGCCGCCTGCGCGTCCAGGTCGGCCTGCTCGCGGACGATGGCGAGCGCATTCCGGGCGATCTCCGTGCGCAAGGCAGGATTCCGCATGAGCTCGATGACCCCTTGCGCAATCGCCGCCGGCTCGGCGTCGACGAACCAGGCGCTCCGCCCGTGGGTTACGAGCTCCTCGTAGCGCGGCAACTTGCCCAGGATGCTCGGCGTCTCGCACGCCATCCCTTCGAGGAGCGTCTGCGGAAGGCCGTCCGACGATGGGACCGCGACCGTTACTTCGGCGAGGCTGTAGTAGGCCGGCATGTCATGGTGGCTGACATGGCCGCAGAAGATCACGTGACGATCGATTCCCATCTCGGCCGCGCGCCGCGCGATCCGCTCACGGTAGTCGGGATCGGCGGCGTACTCGGTCACGACTAGGACCGCATCTGGCACCGCCGTCAGCACTACTGGCATCGCCTCTACGATCAGATGCACGCGGTAGAACGGCTGCAGGATCTTCGGGCTGAGGACCACGCGTGCCGTGGGCGAGATGCCGAGCCGCGCACGCAGGGACGAAGCGTCCGAGCGGTGAAACACCCGCAAAGGTATTCCCCACACGATTCGCTCGACCAGCGCGGCGACGCCGCCGAACCGTTCGAGCACTGCGGTGAGGTGATTGGATTTCGTCGTGATGTACCTCGCCTCGCGAAGGAGCCGGATCGTCAGCCATTTTCCCGCCGGGGTGGGCGCGCCCTGCTCCTCGAAGAGCACGTCGCCGCCCATAACCGTCACGGCGATGGGCCCGCTTCCAAGCATGGCGGCAAGCCACCCGTAGTAGCTGTACGCGTAGTGCACGTGGATCACGTCCGGCTTCCACCGGTGCAGCAGCCGGACGAATGCCACTGCCCGCGCGGCATGCGGGACGAGCCTCCCCAGGACCGGGACGCGCGCCGCCACCCTGAGCAGGAATCCGCCCGGCCCGCGGGGCGGATAGCTCGGGACGAACTGGGTGACGCCGGGAATGTCCGGCGCGGCGACGTGTGACACTAGAAGTACGCGATGGCCGAGCTCCGCGAAGCAGCGAGTGCGCGAGGCGACGTGCACGCTGTCGGCGCGCCCCACTGCGCAAATCGTGAGCGGCCCGCTCTTCATGGCGCTACGAACGACCGCCGGCGGTCGACGAACTGCTCGAACCACAGCTCCAGCATGAGAAGCGCGAATATGCGATTGGACGCTTCCTGCCGTCCGGAAAAATGGTCGTCCAGCAACGCCGACACCTTCGAAGGCGCGAGCAGCCCGCGCCGCGCAATCCGGTCCTCGGAGAGATGGTCGCGGATGAACTCCCTCAGCTCCCCTCGCAGCCACGGTTTGAGCGGCACATTGAAACCGTGCTTTGGCCGGTACAGGATCTCGCGCGGCAGGTAGCGTTCCATCGCCTTCTTGACGAGGACCTTCCCCTCGCCGCCGCTCACCTTATGGCGTCCGGGCACGGTAAACGCCCAGTCGACGAGATGGTGATCGAGGAATGGGACGCGCGCCTCCAAGCCATGGGCCATGGTCATGCGATCCACCTTCGTCAGCATCTCGCTTACGAGTGTGCTCTTCACGTCCGTGTAGAGCTTGGCGGCCAGCGCCTCGCCGTGCGGCGCTGCGTCCAGGTAAGCCTGCGTCACGTTCTCGTCCCAGGCGCCGAGCACGGCGTCGCGGCACGAAGGAAGGAGCAGCTCCTCGAGCGCCTCACTCGTGTAGCAGGTCATCGAGCGCAGGTAGCGCTCGTCGCGGCTGCGAAATGCGCCGAGCCGGGCGTCCAGGCGCGCCGGGAGCAAGGGCCGGATCGGCGCTGAACGGAGCAGCCGGGCGACCCGCGCAAGCGCGCGGCTGCTGTAGAGGCCGGAAAGCTTCCGGAAATCTCCGTGGCGCCACACGTACCCGCCGAATACCTCATCGGCCCCGTCGCCGCTCAGCACCACCTTCACGTGCCGCCGTGCAAGCTCCGAGAGGAAAAAAAGCGCAAATGCCGATGAGATGGCGAAAGGTTCGTCCGCATGCCACGCGATGCGCGGCAACGCCGACACCAAGTCCGGGGTGAGCGGGAACTCGCGATGGCGGGTGGCGCAATGCGCGGCGACCTGCGCCGCGAACGGCGACTCATCGAATTCCTGAAGTGCTGGGAACGTGATCGAGAACGTTTCGATCGGCTCCGGGCTGGAGCGGCCGGCGAAAGCGACGATAGAGCTCGAATCAACGCCGCCGCTCAGGAAGGCGCCGACCGGCACGTCGGCGACCATATGGGAGCGCACAGCGTCGCCGAAGCGGCGGTCGAACTGCTGCGAGGCTTCCTCGAGGCTCATGCTTTCGTTGCGGGCGGCGCGCACGTCCCAATACTGGTGTAGCGACGTACCCTCGCGGCCGACCGTGAGGTAGTGTCCCGGAAGGAGCTTCCTTACGCCGCGGAGAATGCTGTGCGGATCAGGGATGCTTAGCAGGTGGAAGTAGTCCGAAAGGGCGGCGTAATCCATGTCGACCGCCACGCTGGGATCTGCGAGCAGCGCCTTCATCTCCGAAGCGAACAGAAACCGCGACGGACTTTTGAAATAGAACAGCGGCTTGATGCCCAGCCGGTCCCTCGCGAGGAGCATGGTCTGGTTGCGCGCATCCCAGATCGCGAGGGCGAACATCCCGTCCACTTTCTCGAGGAAGGACACGCCGTACCGCTCGTACAAGCGCAAGAGAACCTCGGTATCCGACTGGGAGCGAAGCGCTACGCCCGCGCCGGCGAGCTCCCGTGCGAGCTCGCGGTAGTTGTAGCATTCGCCGTTGTAGGTAATCCACACGGTCCCGGCTTCATTCCCCATCGGCTGGTGGCCGCCCGAGCTGAGGTCGATGATGGACAACCGGCGATGGCCGAAGCCCACTTGGCCGCGGACCATGTGCCCGGCACCGTCCGGCCCGCGATGCGCGAGCAGGTCCGTCATGCGCTGCAACAGTCGGCGGTCGGCTGATGCAGAGGAGTCCAGTTCGTAGACTCCGGCGATTCCGCACATGGCTATTTCCCCCCGACCCGCAGCATGCCGCTTCCGCCGCACAGGTCATAGCCATTCACCTGCTCGACGAGCTCGGCGAGGCGCGCTTCCACGTCGTCACGGCCGATGCGGTAGCGTCCATCCCGCATCGCGCCGATGACGAAGCGGCTGACGTCGATGTCGTAATGGATCGGGTCCTTGTAGCGGTTCAGGTCGTGGGTGATTTCCTTTACAAGCTGGAAGTCATACAGGCGAACGTTCGGCTCGTCGGCTACCCGGTCGACGAGAGCCCGCACGAAAGGAATGTGAACCGGGAGCCGCACGCTTTTCGCCGGGACATACGCGAGCGTGGAAAGCGGATGCAGGAAGAGATGGAACTGCACGTCGGGTGCCGCGCGCACCGCCCGCAGCAGATTGCGCTCGAGGCTTTCCTCCATTTCGCGAACCAGTCCCCGCGATGGCGCGCTGTCGCCCGTCCGGCAGGTTCCGTTCCACGCTTTCAGCACCGGGTCGGCGCCATAAACAAAGCGCGCATGCCACGAATCCAAACGGTCCAGGTCGGGTTCCCCATCTCCTCGCAGCGTACGCACCGAACGGCGTACCGTGTCGAGCGAGAATAGGTACTCAATATTCGGTACGAGCGACGCGCGATACATGTAGTACGGGAACGGTCCCTGATCATCGCG
This sequence comes from uncultured bacterium, assembly GCA_965233165.1. Classification (GTDB taxonomy): domain Bacteria; phylum Pseudomonadota; class Gammaproteobacteria; order Burkholderiales; family SG8-39; genus SCGC-AG-212-J23. Next base: position 62,493 of record CBDDRX010000009.1, read on the forward strand.
CACCGCGTTCCATTTGCGATAGAAAGCCCCAGGGTCCAGACCCCAGATGACTCGCCTGACTTGGCCAGTGCGCAGCGCTTGCTCAAGGACGAGGAACTGTTCATAAGCAAGAGAGCCGGATATCGAAAGGCGCAGGGCACGTACGCTCCAGCTGCGATTGATATCCGAAGCGAGGAAGTTCTCCGTAAGCGACGATCCAATCACCACGGTGTCGTAGGACTGGTTGCGCGCCAAACCGGGATTCTGATGACGCTGCGACTTCGCGAAGTACGTTGGCGCACGGCTTGTAGGAATGCGGTAGTACTGGAGCGGATCGATGTACCAGTTGAAGCCGGCTACGACCGCGACCACGGCGAGGAACACCGAGGCTGCCGAAACGAGGAAAGAGATGACCCGCATCAGAACTGGAAGTACAGGAACTCGCTCACCGTTGTGAAGGTGAGCATGGACACCGCGATCATCAAGCCGACCACTCCTCCCCAGAACGGAGTGAGGCGGAAGGCAAGCCAGCGGTCCCATTCCGCGCCTTTTGCCCGCTCGCCCATGCCCTCGATGATGTGCTGGCTATTGGGGAGCAGGAACACGATCGCTAGACCCAGGGAGAGGAGAGCCATGCCGTCGCCCGGCATGCCGAGGCCGTGGGCGCCGGCCATGTCTTGCAGCATTCGCCACGCCGTGGGCATGTCGGGCGAACGGAAGAACACCCAAGCCACCACCACGGCGGCGAACGTGAGCGCCGCGCCGGCCGACGTTTCGAAGCGCGAGACGGGTGCGCCGGCGAGTATTCGCTGACGCGCCGCTCGCCAGGCGTGATTGACGACCAGGTATCCGCCGTGCAGTGCACCCCAGGCGACGAACGTCCAGGCGGCGCCGTGCCAGAGGCCGCCGAGAATCATGGTAGCCAGGAGGTTCGCATAGCGGCGCGCCGGTCCGCGCCGGTTCCCGCCGAGCGGGAAGTAGAGATAGTCGCGGAGGAATCGCGACAGCGTCATGTGCCAGCGGCGCAGAACTCGATGATGTTCGTCGCGCGGTACGGCGAGTCGAAGTTAAACGGCAGCCGGATGCCGAGCATGCGGGAAAGGCCTATTGCCATGTCCGAGTAGCCAGAGAAATCGAAGTAGAGCTGCAGCGTGTAGCCAAGCGCGCCCTTCCACGCCATCGCGGCCGTGAGCGCCTCTCCCCTGGCGGCCGCCTCGAACACCTTCGCAACGTCGGGCGACAAGCTGTCCGCGAGCACGCATTTCTTGAACAGGCCGAAGGCCAAGAACGCCAGGCCCACGGAGAAATCCCCGGCGCTGAAGCGGTAGACAGACGACTCGCGGAACTGCGGCATCATTTCCCCGTGGTGCAGGATCGGCCCGGCGATCAGGTGCGGGAAGTAGGTGACGAAAAGCGCGTAGTGGACGAAATTGAACTCGCGGACTTCGCCGCGAGCCGTGTCGACGAGGAAGGCGATCTGCGTAAACGTGTAAAACGAGATCCCGAGCGGCAGGATGATGTCGGCCGGCCCGATGCTGCTGCCGAGCGCGGCATTGATGCTCGACAGGAAGAAGTTCGTGTACTTGAAGTAACCGAGAAGCGCCAGGTCTGCCGCCACGCCCAGTATGAGCACGGCGCGCGTGGCGGCGATGCGGCCGCTGCTGCGCAGCTTCCAAAGGGCCATGCCGAGCCCGAAGTTCGCCCCGATCGAGGCCAACAGCAGCGCCACGAACCGTGCATCCCAGTACGCGTAGAAGAAGACCGACGCGAGCGCGAGCCAGCCTGCGGCGACACCGCGGTGAATCCGGCCGAGTAGGAAGAACCCGGCCACGGTGATCGGCAGGAAGACAAGCAGGAACGGATAGGAATTGAAGAGCACTACCCCCTCACCGTCTCCACAAGTCCTGCGACGCGGTGCGCGTAGGTATGGTGCGCCATCACGTAGTCGTAGGTGTCCTCGATCATCCGGCGCCGCGCTGGCCCGTCGCGGAAGCGGTCAATGGCTTCACCAACATTGGAAAGGTCCTTGCGTACGGCGATGTAGTGCTCGTTCGGTCGCAGGATGCCGTTGTAGTCGCCCTCGAGCAGGATCTGCGCGGTCTTCGCCCCGATCGGCTCGAAGTGGCGAGACGAGATGCTCTTTCCCGAGATCTCCCGCGGCTTCCCGGCGTAGAACCTCTCGTACACATCCTCGAAAGTGGCCGCGCGATTCTCGTTGAGGTTGTACGCGCGCGCCTTGTCGAGAAGCCTGCCCCGGTCGTTCAGGTAGTAGGTGCCGGACTCGGCGCCGATCACTGCCTCGCAGCGATTGAGGAAGCGGTTCCATTCCTCCGCCGACACCCGCTCTCGGCGAATATCGGTCGCCAGGCCGCGTTCCTTCCCATGCCGCTCGAACCACTCGATCAGGTCTGTGCGCTCCCGATCGCCCACGAAAGGCCAATAGATGTCGCCGATGAAGCCGACGTCGATGTCCCGAACCGCTCCAGGAAGATGGCGGTAGCGCTCCGGATTCAGGGCGTGCGGCATCTCCACGATGCGGCTGCCCTCGCATTCGCGGTAGAGGTATCTGGCAGCCTCGATCGGCAGCTGGCTGCACACGAACTCGGCCCCGGTCTTCCGGATGAATGCGATCTTCTCGTCGAGGATGTCGTACTCGTTTCCGATGAACATGACCAGTTTTCCGCGCCTCCGGTCGAACGCCGAGGCCGCCTTTGACAGGAGGGTCATGTCGTCACCGGCGGCCGAATGCGCCACCACGATGAGGTCGTACTGCTTCAGGCGGATCAGGCAGCGACCGAAGGTGACGAGGTCATTGATGTTGCACACTTCGACGCTCAGCGCAGTCGAACCGAGGAATGCGTCCTTCCAGTCTTGCATGTAGGACAGGCGCTCGTTGTAGTCGCGGAGGTGCTGGAAAACCCGGTTCACGAATCGGGACCGCGCCAGCAGCGCGGGCGGGTGAGCGCCGTCGCCGAAGCCGAGCATGCCTCGCATGACCGTATCGATTGCGACGACCTGGCGCCCCACGCCGTTTGCGCAGAGGTAGAGCACTTTCAGCACGCTTGACCGGCTCATGGGCGCGCGCCGGGCGCTCGGGCCGCTAGAATTCGCCGCGCATGATTCCACCGGTTCCGCTTCATTGTCCCGAGCATGCCGAGCCCTTGGCGGACGAGGGGCCGGGGGCCGCGCTTGTTTGCCCGCGCGGCTGCCGCTTTCCTTTCGTAAGGGGGATTCCGCGCTTCGTCTCCTCCGAGAACTACGCCGCCGCCTTCGGCAGCCAGTGGAAAATGTTCCGGAAAACCCAGCTCGATTCGTTCACGAAGACGTCGATCACGGAAGACCGGCTCGCTCGCTGCCTCGGCGGTTCGCTCGATGTCGTGCGAGGAAAGAAGGTGCTTGAGGCGGGATGCGGCGCCGGGCGGTTCACGGAGCTCCTGCTCAAGGCCGGTGCCGAAGTCTCGTCGTGCGATCTTTCCGAGGCCGTCGAAGCCAACTACGAGAACTGTGCACAGCCAAGTGGGTATTTCGTCTGCCAGGCAGACATCCGCAAGCTGCCCTTCAAGGAGCAGCAATTCGACTACGTCATCTGCCTGGGCGTCATCCAGCACACGCCGGACCCCGAGGCGACGGTCGCGGCCCTCGCGCGCCACGTTCGCCCCGGAGGGACCCTGGTCATCGACCATTACACCGGTGAGCGCCTGCTGCGACCGACGCAGACCATGCTTCGATGGGCTCTGCTGAAGTGTTCGCCCCGTTTCACGCTGGCGTTCTGCTCCAGGCTGACGGCCATACTGTGGCCGCTTCATCGGCTCGCCTTCCGCAATCGCAATCGCCGCAGCGGCCTCGTGGGACGCACGCGCCAGGCATTCATCTATCTCTCGCCCATCCTCGACTATCAGTACACCTATCCCTGGCTCAGCGAAGAGCTGGTGAAGGCGTGGGCCGTGCTGGATACCCACGATGCGTTGACCGACTATTACAAGCACTCGCGCAGCTCGGAACAGATCGCCACCACCTTGCGGAACCTCGGCCTGACCGACGTGCACGTTGCTTATGGCGGTAACGGTGTCGAAGGGCGCGCGCGCAGACCGGAAAGCTGAGCGATATGGCATTACGCGTGTGCCAGCTCGTAGCAGCCGTCCACGCCGGCCAGCATGCCACGGTGCCTCGGATAGCCTTGGCGGTCGATCTCAAGGGACTTGAGGAAGTCGCGGTGCTCTACCGGCAGACGCCGGTCCATCATCGCGTCGATCCGGTCCGGGAACATGCGCACCTCAAATAGCGAGATGGCGGCCCCGAGGTAGCGGCAGCGCAGCCCGGCCTTTACCGCCAAGGCGCCAAACTCCTCGGGCGAGTACACGTTAGCGATAGGACAGTCAGGCCCGTCGGTGGTCTTTGTGAACACCTCGCGCAAGCCGAGCGTCGGATGCGCCTGCTGCTTAATGCGCAGCGTGTAGGCAACATAGAGGTGAAGCCAGAGGCTGTCGTAGTTGTACACCATGATGCGCATCCGACCATCGGACGCAAGGACTCGCTTGAGCTCGACCAGCACCTTGAGCGGGTCCGGCGTGTGATGCACGACACCGGAGGAATGCACGTAGTCGACGCTGCCGTCCTCGAGTGGGATACGGTTGCTTGCCTCGTCGATCTGCAGGAACTCGCACGGAAAGCCATGAAGTTCCGTGCGCGCTTTCGCCTCTGCGAGCGATGACGACGAAACGTCTACCGCGCACAGTCGCCGCGGCTTCGAGTACACCCCGAAGCCGACGACGTCGTGCCCGGGTCCGCAACCGTAGTCGAGGACAACCTTTCCGTCCTGACCGGCGACTGGCATAAGCTCGATGTAGCCGGGATACTGGTCGTTTCGCCAGTGGAAATACTCGAGGGATTCCTGAGCGGACCCAAACTGATGGTGCAGCGTCACGTTAAAGCCCGTCCAGTAGGCAGTGCTGGATCCTTGCCTGCCTTCGATCTGCGTCCCCAAGCGGGACAGCACAGCACGCATAAACCGCTTCATCGCGGCCCCCCTTTGTTCCTCATTTCACCGCCTCGACGTAGAGGTCCAAGCCCCAAAGCCATCCCAGCTTCAGCAGGCGCTTGCGGGAGACAAGCGTGCGGCCGCGTACACTGAGCGGGTCCGAGTTCTCGGCGCGGATGCGCAGCGCAGAGAAGCGGCCGAACATTCGCTGAAGGCTCGCGCGCGACAGGAACGCCGTTTCGGGGGCCCCCTCGCCGGCCAGGTTCAAGTCATACGCCTTTCGTTGGTGCTCGCTGGACGCCACCGTTCCGGAGCCGAACATCTCAGCCGCCCACGCACGCAGGGTCACGAGCGGCCAAGTCTTCCATTGGCGTAGGGAGTAGCGGTTGTACACCATCACGTACGCCTCGCCACCGGGGCGAAGCACGCGGAAGGTCTCCTCGATGCAGCGCTGCACATCCCCCGTATGGTGGAAGCAGCCTATCGAAACGACGACGTCGACGCTCGCATCGGCAAGCGGGCAGTCAAGCATGCTGCCCTGAATGGCGCGACCCGGCAGGCCCAGCATGGCTAGCCGGTGACCCATCATGCGCACCGGCATCTCGGCGACGTCGAGGCCGACGTAGTCGGCACCGGTTTCTGCGATGCGCTGCCCCAGCGTGCCGTAGCCCAAGCCGATCTCGAGCACGGTCTTGTCCTTCATGCGCCCGACCGGCACGCGATCGAGCAGGTAGGGATAGAAATCGAGATACGCACGATCGAAGCGCTCGAGCGACTCGAGGCTGTGATCGCGAATGCCCAGCTCCTGCGCCAAGCTGGAGCCGCATAACTGGTTCCAGAACTCTGCGTTCTCGGCGTCGATGCGCCGGGCCGGCCGTGCGGCGGGCGCACGCGCCGGCGGGAGCGCCCGCCCGGGCAGCAAGGAACGGGCGATACGCCTCAGCCGCTCGCGCATCGTGATGTTCTCCGGCAGGCGCTCGACCCACTGCAGGTTGAACGGAAGATTGGTCGCCCTGCGCGGAATCTTGCGCAGCGAGCGGGCTGTTTCGGTAGAGGGCGGCGTCACCGCCTGCGGCCGCGCCACCGTTCGCCCAGCAGGCTGCGCGCGCGATTCGATGTGCGCATCGAAGCCGCGGATAAAGGCCTCGTAGCTGAAGCGGCTGCTGCCGATAACGTGCTCGTGGGCGCGCGCCGTGAGAGCGTCGACCTCGGCGGGATCCGCAAGCCGGCGCAGAACGTCATCGACGTTAGAGAAATCCTTCCTCAGGGGCAGATAGTGCTCCCACGGCTCCACTGTCCCCGAGTAGTGCCCCTCGAAAAGCACGAGCGCCGTACGCAGCGCCACCGACTCGAACAAGCGAGGCGACACCTGATTAGTGCGTATGGCGCCCTCGCGCTCACCAATAAAACGCTCATGGATCCGCTTGTAGTTGAGCCCGGGGTCCTTGGCGAGCGCGGCGTCGATACAGGCGCGCAGCGTGCCATCGGCGTCGAGCACGTTGGCGCCGCTCTCGCTGCCGAGCGTGGCGCGACAGCCGGCGAGGAACTCGTACCAGGCGCGGCCGTAGATGCGCTTGGACTCCGCGGTCTCAATGTCCGCTGCAATGCCGCGCTGCGCGCAAATCTCGCGCATCCGCTCGCCTATAAGCGACTTCTCGCGCCCCAGATCACCATAGCGCGGATGCAGCTGGCGGCCGCGGTAGCCGATAAGAAGCGGACGCTCCGCCGCAGACAGGATTCGCACGTACGGAAGCTCCCGCGGCACAAAACCCGTGAGCGTCTGCTCGAACGTCACGCCAGGGAAGCGCTCCGATGGGTACACGCTCTCGCGGCAATTCGCCGGAATGCATGTGTAGACCGTCTGGATGCCGAGTGAGCGGATCCACCCGTGCACCGCAAGCGTGTTGTCATACTCGTCCTGCAAGAACAGCACCTTCAGGCCTCGGAACCCCGCCAGCTTCTGCTCCAACTCCGGAGGCATCTGCCACTGCAAGCCGGGAAAGAAGGAGTAGTGCAGGACGGCGACGTCATAGCGCGGTAGCTGGCGGATTGCGCGCCGGTCGAACGGTGCGATGGACGCGTAGTGCACGCGGTGCCGTGACAGTTGCGAGAAGCTGCGCGCGTGCTCCATCACCGTACTGGTAAGGGTTGCATTCGCGCCGTAGAGCACGAGTATGTTCAGCCGACTCATGCTATGCCGAGAAGCTCCGAGTAGATCCGGTCAATGCGCTGGGCTGCGGCCGCCGAGGAATGCCACTTGAGCGCGAAGCGCCGGCTCCGCGCACCGATCTCCGCGCGCTTCTCTGGGTTCGCGATCAAGTCGCGCAGCACTGCCTCAACAGTGTGCGGCGTGGCGCTGATGACGGGCAGCTCGTCGACGTACTCGGGAATCTCACGCCGCATCCCCTCCAGCCACTCAGGTCGCAGATAGCAGATGACCGGCTTGCCGAGCATCATCGCCTCGCGCGCCGTAGCGCCAAAAAAACCGAATGTCAACATGTCCAGGAAGATGTCCGCCTGGACCTGGTAGAAACGAATGTCCCAGTTCGGCACGCGAGAGAAGAACATGAGCTCTACCGGCAAGCCTTCGGCTTTGAGCTTCCTCACCAATGGTATGTATACGTGCGTGCTCTTGATGTTCACGCCCGACTCATCAGTGCGCGTATCGAAGTTGCCTACCGCGTGATACAGCCGCACGGTGCCCAAGGGGAACTGCAACCGGAAGGCGGACGGTACCTCGAGGTCGGGGCGCCATACTTCCGGGTCGAGGCAATAGAACTCCGGCACCTCGCGGACGCGCGGGTCGACGTTGAAGTCGATGCGGTTGCCGCCAGTGAGGAACTGCACGTCCGCCATACTGTTGCGGAAGCGGCCCCAACGCTCGTTGCGCTCGTCGCTGCACACTGCAGGGACGTCGCGCCAGCGGCAAATGTCGCACACCGGCTCCGGGCCCCATTTGCGGAACGACGACTGCAGTACGCCGTCCAAGCAGCCGTTGTTGGCGTAGCTGATTTTCTTGCCGGCGGACTTGAGTACGGCAACCGAAGACAAACCGCGGTCCGCAAACCATCGGTCGAGCCGGCCGCCAAAGCTCATGCAGTTCGCATTGCTGAAGTGAAAGATGTCGTAGCGCCACAGGGCCACCAGATAAAGCGCGAGTTGCCGAGCGAGAGAAGTGGACTGGGTGAACCGGAAATCCTCGCCGTGGTAGTACATCTGCGAGCCGTCGTCCGTGTCCCAGTTAAGTACGTCGGTGCGCCACCCTCGTTCGCGCAGCGCGCGCGACAGGTACCAGGCGTTGTAGTAGGCCTGTCCAGCGAAAAGCACGCCGCATTGGCCGCGCCACCCTGGACGGGCGCGCACCAGCGGCACGGACACGCGGATCAGCAAGTGCAGCGCGGCGCCCAAGAGCCGATCTAGGAGGCGCTGGAGGAGAGGTGCCATTGCGCGTTGAGAAAGACGATGCCTACGGCGTACTTGTTGCCACGCGCCCGTAGGTCGAACTGGTGGCAATTGATCAGCGCGGCGAGCTGGTTGTTCATCTCTCGCTCGGCGACCACTATGCTCACGCGGTAGCGGCCGCCTGCGAGCGGCAGCGTGGGGAATCCGACCTCGATGCGATGCCGGCCCGGCGCCAAGGTAAGCGGGCCGACGCTATCGGTTGAGACAGCGGTTACGACGTTCTGTCCGGTGATGTTGAACAGACCTACGCTGACGATCGCCTGCTCGATGGCGCGCGACGTGCGTAAGGACACCGTGATGCGCGCCGCGGCGCCGCTCTCAAGCTCCGCGGGACCGCTCACCTCCGTCTCTGTGATGCACGGATCCAAGTAAGCCTGCTGCACAGCGCCGGCGTCCTCGCGGGCAACGAACGCCTCGTAAGCGTCGCATATGGCGTTCGCCTCGCCGATTCTCTGGACCTCACCGCGCTCGATCCACACCGCTCGATCGCAGTTCGAGCGGATGGCGTACGGGTTGTGGTTTACGATGATGAATGACACGCCCTTCGCGCGCAGTTCGGCGATGCGGCGGTAACACTTGATCGCGAAGTTGAGGTCGCCGACCGCAAGCACTTCGTCCACTAGGAGGAGTTCGGGCTGCGTGTGGATCGCTACGGCAAATCCGAGCCTCGCAACCATTCCGCTGCTATAGGACTGTACCGGCGCGTCAATCGCATGGCCAAGCTCGCTGAAATCCAGGATGTCGTCGAACCGCAGTTCGACCTCGCGCTCGGTATAGCCCAGCACCGCGCATGCCACCTTTACGTTCTCGCGCCCGCTAAGCACGGGGTTGAAGCCGGCGCCCAACGCAATCAACGCGCGTACCGAACCGTGCACTGCGATGCGACCGCCGTTCGGCTTGATGAGCCCGTTAATCAGCTTCAGCATCGTGGTCTTGCCGGCGCCGTTATGGCCGATCAGGCCGACTGACTCGCCGCGCCCTACGCTGAACGACACGTCCTTCAGCGCCCAGAATTCGCCTTTGCGGAGGGCGCTCGCCGCCTGGCCCACGCCGGTAAGCTCCTTGCCCACGTCGATGAGGCCGTAGACGAGCGAGCGCCGCAAGCCACGGCAATAGCGCTTCGACAAGCTCTGCACCTGAAGGACTGGTCCGGAGCTCATGCGTCAAGCTTCTCGATGATGACCGGCACCGTGAGCCGATAAAGGAGCCAGCCAAAGAACAGGCCGGCAGCGCTGACGAGCGAGACTACGAGCGCTGCATGCCAGGCGTTCGCGCCGACCCCGAGCATGAGGTCGCGGGCGAGCACAATAAGGGGTGTCAGGGGGTTTAGGTCCATGAGGGTGCGCATCATGCCCTGCACAGCCTGCGGCGGATAGGCGACGGGCGCGATGAGCATGAGCGGCGTTGTCATTGCCCACACCAGCTTATGCACATCGCCAAACAGCGCGCCCGCGGGCACGAGCAGCGTTCCGACCACCGTGCCGAGGAAGAGTAGTCCGAGAATAGGTGCCGCCACGAGCGCGAACGACGGCTTTAGTGCCACCCCGGCAGCGAGGCACGCGGCCACGACCACGAGCATGCGGAAGCCCAGCGACACGAGGACCTGCACCCCGCCGGAGACCAGCAAGGCCTCCTTAGGGAAGTTCACGCGCGCCAGCAGCACCCGATTGCCCTGGAACTGCGTGAGGGGGCCATTGAGCGCGTCCACGAATGCCTGCCATAGCACCGAGCCGGTAAAGACGTAGAGCCAGTACGGCGTCGCTCCGGTGTCGACCCGCAGCACCGTGGCCCGGTTTAGCAGGATCCATAAACCCGCGGTGAGGACCACCGGCAGCACCGCCCACAGATAACCCAGCATCGTCTGACGGTACTGCGCGTCGAGGTCGCGTTTGGCGAGGCGCAGGCCGATGCGCAACGCCGAGCGCATATCGTCGCGCATCTCCGCGAGCAGGCGCCGCGGTTGGCGCAGCGCCGACGCCGGCGTATACACGCGCCCTTCCCGGCTCATGCGATCTGCCCTGCGAGAATGCGACGCGTTCCGTCGACACCAAGATTCATCAGGGCATCGAGGACGGAGAGCCCGGGCACGAACTCGGCTCTCCCTTGTTGCAGATACACGGGATGCTGGAAGTCCTGATAAACGAACCGGATACCGGCTTGCTCGAACTGGCCAGGCTCCTGATAGCTGTCCGCGCCGCCGCCAGACAGGTATGTATCGCCGTCTACCGCGCGCACCAGCGCAATTAGCAGCTCGGTGGCGCTGCCCGCTGCGGAGAGCTCCGACGCCAGCACGATCCTCGGCATTCTCGGAAGTACCGACCGGGCGACCGAGCGGATCACCTCGAGGTTGTATGCGGCAATGCGACGCTCCGGGTTCACTATAAGCGGTCGCGCGAGCGCCATGGCCTCAGCGAAATGCGGCGCCCGGCCGTACGCGCTCTCCAGTGTCTTCGACAGCTTCTCGCGCCACTGCGCGGACTCATCGAACTCAACATTGCCTACTGGTCGCGTACCGTGATAATTGCGCACAATTGGCGCCGTCACCCAGCGCGCCCCCCCATTGATATTAAGCCTCATGCGATTGCTCCAAGTGCCACCGGTCTTCTGCTGCTGAACCGTGTCAAGCACGACAAAGACATCGGCGCGGCGCAACTTGTCAAAGTAGCCAAGCCACGGAAAGAAATTCGGCTGATGGATTGCGACGACGCGCAAGATGTCAGTCGAAGACGATCTGCATGATGTCCATGTCCTTCCATGAACCATCAATAAAGGCGCATTCACGTAGGGAGCCGCATTTCCTCATTCCCGCTTTCTCATAGCACCGAATCGCAACAGAGTTGTCCGAGAAAACCTGAAGCCACACGCTATGTAGGCCAACATCGTTCTTGGCAAATAGCAGGCAGGTCTTTATAGCGTCGGTCCCGTGACCCTTGCCGCGCAGATTCGATTCACCGATGCGGATCTGAAATTCGGCCGACCGGTGCACCGGATGCACGTTAAACAGCTGACAAGTCCCGATGAGTTGTCCTTCCACCCGAATCGCGAAAATGTACAAATCCTGGCGTTTTCTTATTGACTCCATCCAGGCCTGATGACTAGGGAAGTGCACAGGCGCGTACGGCGCGTTATTCCTGACTAGGTCCGGCTCGTTGATCCAGAGGAACAACTGATATCCATCATCAGGTCCGATGCTCGTCAATGTCGTCGAACGACCTCTAAGCATGACTTGCTCCTTACGCATTCACGAGGGCCGGAACGCCTCAAACCAATGTTCGAGGCTGAGCAAAGACCAGATCAGCAACCGACGATTCTGTAATCCGTTCATGTGCTCGGTGACCAGTGGCACCACGGCACTAGGGTCTAGGACTTGATATATCCGCGCAGACGGCTTGAGGATGGTTCTCTGAACAAAATCGATGCTTTCCCCCTTGAACCAGCTAGCATCCGGGGCGGAGAAACCCTGTTTCTCTCGTTGAGAAACCTCCGGTGGAACGTATCGCTCCATCAGCTTTCGTAGCAGCAATTTCCCGTCTTTCGCTTTCAAGTACTTTCCGGTCTTGGGCCCCGGCTCGTTCTCGTCTTGGCGCACCGCTTGGGCAAGGTTGCCGAGCTTGAGTCGGACGGGTAGGCGCATGGCGAAGTCGACAAGGTCATTGTCGAGGAACGGCACGCGCGTCTCGAGCCCGTGCGCCATGCTGAGCTTGTCCTCCATTACGAGCAGACCGTGCAAGAAGGTCTTGGCTTCGAAGTAGAGGGAGTGGTTGACGTAGTCCTCCGGTCGGGTAAGTTCCTCGGCGTGCTTGGCAAATACGTCGCGAAAAATGTCGCGGGTCCATACGTGCTGGACGTCGCCCCATATCGGAGCGAGCACGGTCTTGATTACCGAGTTGGGCAGCAACCGCTGCCAGAAGGAGTAGTACTTGTCGACGTAGTGCTCGAAGTCGTCGTTCACGACCGCGCGGTAGTAGCGCCACGGGTAGCCGCCAAAGAGTTCATCACCACCGCTGCCGGCCAAGGCGACCTTGACGAACTTGCCCGCCAACTGGGCGATGTAGAAATTTGGGTAGCTCTGGCCGACGCGCGGCTCCTCCATGTGCCAAGCGAGCCGTGGCATCACGCGCTCCAGGTCTCCTGCCTTGAGGACCATCTCGTAATGCTCGGTCTTGAAAAGATATGAGAGCCGCTCGGCAGCCCCACGTTCGTCGAACGCTAGCTCCAGTCCCGAAGCCGAGCTCAGATCGAAGCCGCAAGTGAAGCTCTTGATGTACGGTATCTCGCGCGAGGCGAGCGCGGTGATCGAGCCTGAGTCGAGGCCGCCGCTTAGATAGGCGCCGAGCTCGACGTCCGAAACGAGCTGGCGCTTCACCGCCTGGCGAAACAATCGATCGAGCTCCTCTAGGTACGCCGCGTCGTCATCCACGACATCAGGTTCGCGGAAACTGAAGTCCCAATACCGCTGCGGCGTTCCGGGGCGACCACCTTGCCGGCTAATGAGATACGTCCCTGCCGGCAGCATTCGGATACCGTCGAACAACGTACGGTCGGTGAAGAAGTTCTGGAATGTGAGGTATTCCATCAGCGCGGGCTTGTCGAGGCGCGCGGCGCAGGCCGGGTGCGCGAGGAGCGCCTTTGCTTCCGATCCAAAAAGCAGAGTGTTTGCAACAAACGCGTAGTAGAGAGGCTTCACGCCAAAACGATCGCGCGCGAGGGTGACTGTGCGCTCACGCGCGTCCCATACAGCGAAAGCAAACATGCCGTTTAGCCGCAGGAGGCAGTCGGCACCCCAGCAAGCCCATGCGTTGACCAATACTTCCGTGTCGCTTTTTGAGCGAAACGCGTAGCCGACCTGCTCCAGCTCGCGTCGCAAGTCGGCAAAGTTGTAGATTTCCCCGTTGTAGACCATGGTGTAGCGGCCATGGTGGTCCACCATGGGCTGCCTCCCGGCTGCGCTGAGGTCGATGATCGCAAGACGTCGGTGGCCTAGCGCGCATGGCCCGTCAATAAACAGCCCTTCGCCATCCGGCCCGCGATGCTTCACAGCTTCGACCATGCGGCGAAGCACTTCGGCGGCACCGGGGGCGCCGTCTAGATTCAGAAGACCTGCTATTCCGCACATACGAGCGATGAAGGAGCGACCTGGGGGCCGGCTACCAATCGACGTCCTCCCGTCGGGACTCGCGCAGCACATCTCGGTACCACTGGCGAACTTTGTCGGAGCGTCCCTGCACGCAACGTTCCACGCGTTCCCTTGGCGACATGACGTCGTCCTGCCAGTACTCTGGGTGCGTTAGTACTTGGAGGCGCGCGTCGGCACTAGAGCGCAGCACATCCTCAAGTCGGCGATACCGCCAGTATCCGTTGGAATCCGAGCAATAGCCCACCTCGTTCCGGAAATACGCGGAGTAGGTGTTTGTCAAGCCCGCGTACTCCTCCGCTCGAAAGCGATCACTGAGGGCATCAGGAATGTGAAAAGAGAATGCGTCAACGGGCCTTTCCAGGATGCGCTCGAGTATCGCTTTCTCAAAATCCAGTGCCTTGGCGAGCGCGTCCTCGTTCGTAACGGACCAGAACTGGTGATCGAAGTGGACTCCGACACGATGCCCAAGCGCGACGATGCGCCGCGCGAGCTCAACGCACTCTCGCTCCAGAAAATTGTAGAACTCGCTGTGCAGTAGGAAGAAGTAAGTCGCAATCACTCCTTGGCGCGCCTCGATTTCCGCAAGCTTCACTGCGGCGTGGATGGAGAAATCCAGATCGTGACGCCACAGCACAGAGCCCTGCGCACGATCATGATCCCGATATGTGCGAAAGTTGTATCGAGCCAAGGCAAGCTCGAGCAAACGGGCATAGTTGTCGCGGGTGAAGTCCGCAAAGTGGTACCTCGTCGAGTTGGCGGTCTTGCGCATGTCTTCAACGTTGCGGGCGTACCTTGTAGAACAGATTGCGGCGCCAGGGATCGATCTTCCTTACTTCCCGCTGGGCGATCATCATGCCAACCTCCTGCAAGTATCTTTCGAAGTCCTGGGTGCTAAATCGCTTGAAATGAAATCGATCTTCCGCCCCTTCGGGAATCTTTAGGCTCTCATACCAAGAATGGGTCTTCGCTGGCTTAGGGACGCCCTTGTCTTTCTCACCTAGCCAAATGCAGATTTCTCCGTCTGCGAGTAGAACCCGAGCGGCTTCGCGCAGCGCCGGTCTCGGATCGATAAAGTGGTCGAGCGACGTCACGAAGAGGACTTGATGGAAAATTTCATCTCGAAACGGTAGGAACTCTCCCAGCGCCCGCACGAATGCGAAGCACCGCGGTTGCGAACCTACAAGCGGATCAACGCCGACGAAGAACGCCTCTTTCGCCTCGGAATGCTCTATATGCGTGGGGCATTTTTGTGGTCCGACTCCGACGTCTAGGACCCTGCCGCGGAAACCGCAGAACTGGGCGAACTCGAGGAAATCTTGGCGCTTGCCAACACCCAAGTTGTGCTCGGGGTCGGCTTCGTAGGAAACAACGCCGTTTGCCTGGAGTTGTTCCCACGTTTTCCACTCGTTGCGCTGGAACTCCGGATGCGCCTCGGGCATAAAATCCCAGAAGCCGTCCCGGTGTCGATACCGTTCTCCGCGCGGGGACACTAGGTCCTCACCAACGAGACGTAGCGGAGCTTTTGTGACTGGACAGGCCAACCAGTCGAGCGGAATCTCTACTTCTCTATTCACGTTTGCTCCCCGGATGCATCTATCGTGCGAATTAACCCCTGCTTGAGCGGCACCAAGGGGCCAACGGGCACCAAACGCGCCAGCTTCATCACGTTCCCGATTAGGCTGATCGGCTGCTCGTCAGTGGTGCGGATACGGGCTTTCCGGCCCAGCAGGGACTCGATGGTTTCGACGACCTCCGCCAGCGTGACCACCTGGTCGCCGCCAATGTTCACGACCTCGTACGAGGTAGGCTGCGGGGCTTCGCTTAGAGCGGCCAGAATTCGCGCGCAGTCATCGATGTAGAGAGGATTGACCTTCAGGCCAATCCCGCGCGCCAGCGTGATCTCATCGCCCTGCCTGACGCGCTTGATCATCTGGGGAAACAATGTGCCTTGCTGCCCAGGCCCATAGACTCCAAACAATCTCGTCACCAGAACCTCGAACAGGCTTGAGAACGGGCGTAGGAGAACCTCGGCCGCAAGCTTGGACGCGGCATACATGGTGTGCGCCTGGGTCGGCTGCGCCTCGTCCGCCGGGGTCCGTGTGTCGCCATAAACGTTGCCGGTTGAAGCGAAAATCATTCTCTGGACTCCGGCGCGTGACGCCCATTCGGCGAGCTCCATCGTGGCGTCCACGTTAACCGCACGGACGTCCTCTACGCCTAACGGAAAGTCGCGATATCGGCTCGACTGGGCAAGGTGGAAGACGACATCGGCTTTGGCCGGCAACCGGCGAGTCCACCCTCGTTCTCCTAGGTCCGCCTGGATGGCAATTCCGTGCGCAGGCTGTCGCCGTCCGACACTGACAATTTCGACGTTCCCACCCGCTGCCAACACCGCTGTTAGATAGCCGCCAATGAATCCGGTCGCGCCAGTGACGAGTGCCCGCATCTCAGAATCGGTCGCTCACTTTGAGGCCGCCTTGCGGCGCGCATCCACTTCGGCCATATGGGCCCGTCGCCAGGCGATCAGCTCCTGCAGCCCCTGTTCGAGCGGCAGTCCGGCCTCGAAACCGATCTCCTTCTCAGCGCGGACCGGCGAGCCGATTCGGTTGCGGACCAGCGTCGCCTGGCTGCGAGGCGCGTACTGGATCGGCTTCTTGCAGTTCGTGAGGCGCACTAGCATCTCGGCCAATTCCTTGAGCGAGGTGCGCGTCCCGGTTCCAACGTTGTAGAAGCGATCGATGGTGTCCGCCTTCATTGCACAGACGTTCGCGCGGCCGCAATCGCGGACGCTGACGAAGTCGAATGCCTCGGTACCATCGCCGAGGATCGTCGGCCCCTCCCCGCGATCGATTGCGTCGAGCATCTTCATGATTACCGCGATGTAGGCGCCACGGTAGTCCTGGCGCGGCCCATAGACGTTCATGTATCGGAGGCCGACGTAGTTCAGCCCATAGCGGTAGTGGTACGCACGCGCCATCGCCTCGCCGCAGATCTTGGTCGCGCCGTAGAAGTTCTTGTTGTTAAAGGGGTGTTCCTCGCTCATCGGCTCCTCGACCGCATCGCCATACACCGAGGCGGACGAGGACCAGACGAGGCGCTGCACCTTGTTGGCGACGCAAGCCTCCAGGACGTTGAATGTGCCGCGCACATTCACGTCGAAGGCCGAGCGGGGATACTCGTGGCACTGCAGGAGCCACAGCGCGGCGAGATGGAAGACGCCGTCCATGCCTTTCACCGCCGAGTCGAGGATGTCGGTCTGGCAGATGTCGCCGCCGACCTCGTAGATGCGCACGCGCGGATCGCGCAGCGCCGAGGCGAGGTTCTCGTGCGTCCCGCGCAGGAAATTGTCATAAATGCGGATCTCCGCCACATCTTCCTTCACGAGCTCGTCGACGACGTGCGAGCCGATCAGGCCCGCGCCGCCGATCACCAAGAGCTTCTTTCCTTGGATATCCATCTGTTTCCTCAAGCAGCCGCGCGCAGCGCGCGGTCAAGGGTTTGCACGACGGTGCGCTGATCCGCTTCTGACAAGTCGGCGCTCATCGGAAGGCTCAGGACCTCCCGCGCCAGCTTTTCGGAGATGGGATAGGACAGGCCACGGTATCCGTCGGCGTAGGCCGGCTGCTGATGCAAAGAAAGCGGATAGTGGACTGCGCTCGGCACGCCGGCCTTCTTGAGCTCGCCCTGGACACGCTCGCGATCGGCCACGCGGACGGTGAACTGTGCGTAGACGCTGGTGCGGTCCGCCTTGACCTGAATCCGCTTCACACCAGCGCCGAGCTGTGCCTCATACGCTAGGCCGATCTCGATGCGCTGCTTGATCTCCCACTCGAACCGCTGCAGCTTGGCGAGGACGACGGCGCACTGCAGGGTGTCCATCCGGCCGCCGACGCCGATGCGCGTGTGATTGTAGCGACCGCTCTGGCCGTGGACCCGGATCTCGCGCATGGCCTTCGCCAAGGCGTCGTCGCTGGTGAAGATCGCGCCGCCGTCGCCATAGCAGCCGAGGGGCTTGGAGGGGAAGAAACTGGTGCAGCCGATCGTCGAGAGATTGCAGCTTTTCCGGCCCTTGTAGTGGGCGCCAAAGCTCTGCGCGGCGTCCTCAATCACGGGGATACCGCGTTGCTTTGCAATCGCGTTGATCTCATCCATGTCCGCGGGCTGGCCGTAGAGGGACACCGGCATGATCGCCTTCGTGCGGGGTGTGATCGCCGTGGCGAGCTTCATCGCATCGAGATTTGCAGTGCCCTCCTCGACGTCCACGAACACCGGCATCGCGCCGAGCAGAGCGATGGTTTCGACGGTGGCGGCGAAGGTAAACGGCGTCGTGACGACCTCGTCCCCCGCCTTGATGCCGAGCGCCATCATCGCGATGAGGAGCGCCTCGGTGCCCGAGGCGACGGTGATGCAGTGCTTCGCGCCGGTGTAGGCCTCGAGCTTTTCCTCCAGCTCGCGCACTTCCGGGCCCATGATGTACTGGCCGTGGTCGAGGACGCGCTGGATGCGCGCGTCGACGTCGGCCTTGATGGCGCGGTACTGCGCCTTCAGATCAGTGAACTCCATGCTTGGCCTCCGCGCCAACTTCGCGCTTCAGTTCTTCGATCTCCTGCTGGATGTCCTCGTACTCCTTCATCTTCCGTTTCAGGAAAGCCGCGGTCGCTCGCACTTTCGCGTCCGCTCCCTTCGGAGTCAGGTAGTACGCGTAGGCCAGCTTGTTCTGGCTGTCGCGGAAGTTGCGAACCTTAACGAGCCCCCGATCGAGGAGCGCGCGCAGGGAGTAATTCACCTTGCCGACGCTGACGCCAAGCTCTTCCGCCAGCTGGCGCTGGCTGATCTCTGGGTTGGCCTGGAGGAGCCGGAGGAGCCGGAAGCGGGTTTCTTCGTCGAGCACCGGGGGTGCGTTCAATTGTTGAACGCGCGATTAGACCCCCGTTAATCCGCCCCGTCAAGTTTGAGGGTCCCGCCTGAAAGGCGGTACCGCTCGCCGGTATGGCCGCAGACCGCGGTGCCGTCGCCCTCCACGGGCAGGTCGAGCTGCTCGCCGAAGCGGCTCATCCAGCCCTTCTGGCGCGCGGGCACGCCGAGCATGAGAGCGAAGGCCGGGACGTCTCGGTTTACTACGGCGCCGGCGCCGATGAAGGCGTGCTCGCCGATGGTTACGCCACACACGATCGTGCAGTTGGCGCCCAAGGTAGCGCCTCGCTTCACGAGCGTCTTCCTGTACTCGTCCTTGCGTGAGATTGCCGAGCGGGGGTTGTAGACGTTGGTGAAGACCATGCTCGGGCCGCAGAAGACGTCGTCCTCCAGCGTCACCTCGTCGTAGACCGAGACGTTGTTCTGGATGCGGACGTTGTTGCCGATGACGACGCGGTTGCCTACGAAGACGTTCTGGCCAAGTGCACATCCGCTGCCGATTCGCGCGCCGGCGCACACGTGCACAAAATGCCAGACGCGGGTGCCATCGCCGATCCGCGCACCTTCATCAACGATCGCAGAGGGATGGATCGTCGCGACCATCAGTAGTCGAGGGGCAGGTTCACCCGGCTGCCGTCGCGCGCCGAGAGGTAGGTGGCGATCAGGAGCTCGAGCGACTTGAGGCCTTCGCGGCCGTCGGTCTCCGGCTCGGCTTCGCCGCGCAGGGTCTTGATGACGTTCTCATAGTAGAGCGGGTGGCCGAAGCCGTAGACCGAGGTGGTCTGGTAGCTCGCTTCCTTCACCTTGTCGTCTTCGGGGCGCTTGTCCGCGAATTCCCAGTGCTGGATCTCGTTGACGGCCACGCCACCGATCCGCACGGTGCCCTTCTCGCCGAAGATCGTGATCGAGCCCTCGAAGTTCTTCGGGTACGCGAGCATGGTCACGTTCATCGTGCCCAGGGCGCCGGAGCGCCAGCGCACGGCCATGACCCCGGTGTCCTCGACCTCGATGTCGCGCGCGAGCGTCGCGGTGTAGGCCTGGAGGCTCTCCACCGGGCCGATCAGCCAGTCGAGCAGGTCCACGTAGTGGCTCGCCTGGTTCATGAAGGCGCCGCCGTCGAACTCCCAGGTGCCGCGCCACTCGGCGCTGTCGTAATAGGACTGGGGCCGGTTCCAGAACACGTTGACCGTCACCATGTACATGCGGCCGAAGCGGCCCTGCTCGACGGCGCTCTTGAGAAGCTGCAGCGTGGCATTGCGGCGGTTCTGCTTGACCACGAAGAGACGCACGTGCGCGGCGTCGCAAGCCGCCACCATGCGCTTGCCGTCCTCCCAGCGGGTGGCCATCGGCTTCTCGGTGATTACGTGCTTCCCGGCCTTCGCGGCGGCGATCGCCTGCTCGGCGTGCAGGCCGCTCGGCGTCGCGACGATCACGACGTCGGCGTCGGACTTCTCGAGGAGCTCGTCATAGCTTCGGTATCCGGGCGCTCCGCTCGCTTCCTGCGCCGCCTTCAGCGCAGCGGGGTCCACGTCGCAGACGCCGACGATCTCGGCATCCTTCGCATGCTTCTTCAGCGCCTCGATGTGGTTCTTTGAGATGCGGCCGCAGCCTGCAACGGCGAAGCGGATCCGGTGGCCGGTGATCGAGGGGAAGCTTTGCATGCTAGGCCTTGATGACGTTCGGCGAGCGCTCGAGGTAGACCCCGCGCGTGTCGACGATGAGCCGGGCGTGCTTCTTCACAAGCTCGTAGTCGAAGGAATCGTGGTTGGTCGCCAGCAGCACGAGGTCGAAGCCGGCGATGCGCTCCGGCGTCAGGGGCACGCTCTTCAGGTCGAACTTGTGCTCGCGCATCTTCGGGAACACCGGCACGTGCGGATCCGAGTACTCGACCGCGGCGCCGCGCTTGACCAGGAGCTCCATTAGCTCGACCGCGGGCGACTCCCGCATGTCGTCGACGTTCTTCTTGTAGGCGATACCGAGCACCAGGACCTTGCTCCCCTTCAGCGCTCTGCCGCGCTCGTTCAGCGCCTCCATCACCTTGCCGATCACCCACTCCGGCATGTTGCGGTTGATCTCGCCGGCGAGCTCGATGAAGCGCGTGTGCAGCCCGTAGGCGCGCGCCTTCCACGTTAGGTAGAACGGGTCGATCGGGATGCAATGGCCGCCCAGCCCCGGCCCCGGCCAGTACGCGACGAAGCCGAACGGCTTGGTCGCCGCGGCGCGGATCACCTCGTGCACGTCGATGCCCATGCGGTCGCAGATGATCTTCATCTCGTTGACTAGGCCGATGTTCACCGCGCGATGGATGTTTTCCAGGAGCTTGGTCATCTCCGCAGCCTGGGTGGAACTCACCGGGACAACCTTCTCGATCGCGCCCTGGTACAGCGCCTTGCCGACGTCGAGGCAGTCCGGCGTCGTTCCGCCGCAGACCTTCGGGATCCGTCGTGTGTCGAAGTCCGGGTTGCCCGGGTCCTCGCGCTCCGGTGAGAAGACGAGAAAGACGTCCTGTCCGACCTTCCAGCCCTGCTTCTCGATGCGCGGCCGGAGCTCCTCCTCGGTCGTGCCGGGATACGTCGTGCTCTCCAGCGAGACGACCTGTCCGACCCGGAGGTGCGGCACGATAGCTTCCGTCGTGCCGATGACGAAGCTCAGGTCCGGCTCGCGGAATGCATTGAGCGGCGTCGGCACGCAGATGATCAGCGCGTCCGCCTCCTTCGCACGCGCGAAGTCGGCGGTCGCTTCAAAACCCTTCCTGCGGGCCTCGGCGATAGACTCGGCCTTGATGTGCTCGATGTAACTCTTGCCAGCGTTCAGCGCCTCAACTTTCGCACGGTCGATATCGATTCCGAGGACTCGGAAACCGAACTCTGAGAACCGCAGCATGAGCGGGAGTCCGACGTAACCGAGGCCCAGGATGCCGATAACCGCCTTCTTGGATGCGAGGCGGTCGAGGAGTTGTTGTTTTGCGGCGACGGGACTCATGGAGTTCGCTGATAAGGCGCCAAAAAAGGGCGCGATTATGACACGCCGTAGAACTGCCGGTACCACTCGACGAAGCGGCGGATCCCTTCCTTCACCGTCGTCTTCGGCGCGAAGCCGATATCGCGTTTGAGGGCTTCGACGTCCGCGAACGTGTCAGCGACGTCGCCCGGCTGCATGGGCATCAAGTTCTTGAGGGCCTTCTTGCCCAGCGCATCCTCGATCTCCTCGATGTAGCGCATGAGCTCGACGGGCTCGCTATTGCCAATGTTGTATACGCGCCAAGGCGCAGAGCTTGTCGCCGGGTCCGGTTGGGCTGGATCGAAGGAAGGATCTGGGGCGGCGACCGAGTCGAGGCTGCGGATAACCCCGTCAGCAATGTCGTCCACGTACGTGAAGTCGCGCCGCATGTTCCCGTTGTTGAAGACGTCGATCGGCTTGCCTTCGAGGATAGCCCGAGTAAACAGGAAAAGTGCCATGTCGGGCCTGCCCCATGGCCCGTACACAGTAAAGAAGCGCAGGCCCGTGGTCGGCACCCGGTACAGGTGCGAGTACGTATGCGCCATCAGCTCGTTCGCCTTCTTTGTCGCGGCATAAAGCGACACGGGATGGTCCACGTTGTGATGCACTGAGAAAGGCACGTTCCTGTTCGAGCCGTAGACGCTGGAACTGGAGGCGTATACGAGATGCTCGACATGATGGTGCCGGCACCCTTCCAGAACGTGAATGAACCCAACGAGGTTGCTCTCGATGTAGGAATGGGGATTGGTGAGCGAGTAGCGCACGCCGGCCTGCGCGGCGAGGTGGATGACGCGCTGCGGGTTAACATGTGCGAACAGCGCTTCCATGCCTGGCCGGTCCGCAACGTCGAGCTTCACGAAGCTGAAGCCGGGGTGCTTCTGCAGCCGGACAAGCCGCGCTTCCTTCAGCGCAACGTCGTAGTAGGCATTCAGATTGTCGAGGCCAACGACCTGGTCGCCGCGGGCGAGCAATCGCTCGGCGCAGTGCATGCCGATGAAGCCGGCCGCGCCTGTCAGGAGGACCTTCATGCGGCGGCTTTCATGAAGGCTTCCAGCCGCTCCCGCCAGTCCCCGATCGCCGGAATGCTTGTCTCCCGCTCCAGCTTGCGGCTGTCGAGCACCGAGTAGGCCGGGCGCCGGGCTGGCGACGGAAATTCCTCGGTCCTGATCGCCTGTACTTCCGTCTGGACGTTAGCCAGCCTGAGGATGTCCATTGCATAAGCATGGCGCGTCACTTCGCCTGCCGCGCTCGCATGCCACAGCCCGGTGACGTCCTTGTCGATGACGGCCTTCGTCAGGCCGGCGACGTCCGCCGCCCACGTCGGAACGCCTGTCTGGTCTGCAACCACCTTCAAGTTCTCCTTTCGTTTCGCCTTTCCAAGGATCAGCGCGGGAAAGCTCGCCGCCCCGCCGTAGACCCAGCTCGTGCGCAGGATGGCGTGGCGGCAGCCACTGGCCCGCACGCGCTCCTCGCCGTCGAGCTTGGTTCTCCCATACGTCGACAGCGGCTGCGTCGGGTCGCTTTCTACGTAGGGTCGGCGCAGCGCGCCGTCGAAAACGTAGTCGGTAGAGTAATGCACGAGCAGCGCTCCCAGCCGCTTCGCTTCCTCCGCCAGGATGGCGGGAGCGTCCGTGTTGACCATGCGTGCCAGCGCTGACTCGGCCTCCGCCCGGTCTACCGAGGTGTAGGCAGCAGGGTTGAGGATTACCTGCGGTCGCACGTCGCGCACGACGCGGACAATCGAATCCGCGCTCGACAGGTCCATGCGCGCCCGGTCGGCGGCGACGACGTCGAAGGCGCCCAGAACGGGCAGAAGCGCCCCGCCCACCTGGCCGGTCGTGCCCGTCACCAGCACTTTCATGCGAAGAGGTCGGCCTCGGCGAGGCGCTTTCCCGCCAGGTCCTTCTCCGAGAGGATCGGCGCGGCGGATGGCCAGCGCACGCCGATCTCCTCCTCGTTCCAGATCAGCGTGCGCTCGTCCTGCGGGGAGTAGAAATCCGTCATCTTGTAGAGCACATCCGCATCTGTGACGGCGCATAGACCGTGCGCGAACCCGGGTGGAATCCAGGCCATGCCGGGTCCGCGGTCCGAGAGCGTAAACCCCACCCAGCGCTTGAACGTAGGAGAGGAGCGACGCAGGTCCACCGCGACATCGAAGATCTCCCCGCGTATCACGCGGACCAGCTTTCCCTGTGGGCGGGAGAGCTGATAGTGCAGGCCGCGCAACACGTTCTGCCGCGAGCGCGAGTGGTTGTCCTGGACGAATTCGACGTCCAATCCCGTGGCGGCTGCAAAGGTACGCCGGTTGTGGCTCTCCCAGACTGCGCCTCGCGAGTCCTCGAATACCCTCGGCTCGAGGATCAGGACCTCCGGTATGTCGGTGCGGATGATCTTCAGGGGAACACCTTGTCCGAAAGTACGCGCTCCAGGTAGGCGCCGTACGCGTTGCCCGTGTACTGCTTCGCCAGCGCCTTCAACTGCTTCCCGCTGATGTATCCCATCCGGTAGGCGATCTCCTCGGGACACGCGATCTTCAAGCCCTGGCGACTCTCGATCGTCTCGATGAACTGGGAGGCTTCCAGAAGCGAGGCCGGCGTGCCGGTGTCCAGCCACGCGAAGCCGCGCCCCATCGGCAGCACTTCGAGCTCGCCTCGCGCGAGGTAGGCGCGGTTGACGTCCGTGATCTCGAGCTCCCCGCGCGCGGAGGGCTTGAGACGCGACGCGATCTCCACCACCCGATTGTCGTAGAAGTAGAGGCCAACCACCGCGTAGCGCGAACGGGGTTTCTTGGGCTTCTCCTCGATGCCGACGGCCATGCCGGCATCGTCGAACTCGACCACACCGTAGCGTTCCGGGTGATCGACCGGATAGGCGAGGATCGTCGCGCCGCGCTTTTTCTGCATGGCGCGCTTGAGGAGCGCGGACAGGTCGTGCCCGTGGAAAAGATTGTCGCCAAGCACGAGGGCGACGGAGTCCCGGCCAATGAACTTCCTTCCCACGAGGAAAGCCTGGGCGATGCCTTCCGGCCTAGGCTGCACGACGTACGAGATGCGCAGCCCCCACCTCCCTCCGTCACCGAGCAGCTCGGAAAAGCGTGGCGTGTCGTGTGGCGTCGAGATCAAGAGGATGTCCCGGATGCCGGCGAGCATCAGCGTCGACAGCGGGTAGTAAACCATCGGCTTGTCGTACACAGGCAGGAGCTGCTTCGAGAGCACCTGAGTCATCGGCGCGAGCCGCGTCCCGGAGCCCCCCGCGAGGATGATGCCCTTCATGCAACCTTCCGCGATGCGTGGATGTACCACTCGACGGTCTTTCCAAGGCCGCTCTCGAAGCTTTCCTTCGGCATCCAGCGCAGCTCGTCCTGAATCTTCGAGGAGTCGATCGCATAGCGGCGATCGTGGCCCGGACGGTCCTTCACGAAGCTGATGAGGTCTTCGGTCCGCTTCCCCGGGACCATCGCGTCGATCAGGCGGCAAAGCGTGCGCACGAGGTCGATGTTCGCCTTCTCGCAGTTGCCGCCGATGTTGTAGGTCTCGCCCAGGCGGCCCTTCTCGAGCACGATCCGGATGGCTTCGCAGTGATCGGTCACATAGAGCCAGTCGCGCACGTTCCTTCCGTCGCCGTAGACGGGAAGCGGCTTGCCGGCGAGCGCGTTGTGGATCATCAGCGGAATGAGCTTCTCCGGGAACTGGTACGGCCCGTAGTTGTTGGAGCAGTTCGTGGTCACCGTCGGCAGTCCGTAGGTGTGGTGGTATGCCCTCACCATATGGTCCGACGCCGCTTTCGAGGCAGCGTAAGGGCTGTTCGGGGCATGCGGGTTGCGCTCCGTGAAGGGCGGATCGTTCGGGCCGAGCGACCCGTACACCTCGTCCGTGGAGACGTGCACGAAGCGGAAGTCGCTGTGCCGTTGGTGGAACGCCCGCGCCTCTTCCAGCAGCGAGAAGGTGCCGACGACGTTGGTTTGCACGAACTCGGCCGGGCCGCTGATCGAGCGGTCCACATGGCTCTCGGCGGCGAAGTGGACGAGCGCCCGGGGCGCGTGCTGCTCCAGCAGGCTCTTCACCAGCGCCCGGTCGCAGATGTCCCCCTGGACGAACACGTGGCGCGCGTCGCCTCGCAACGATTCCAGGTTGCGCAGGTTTCCCGCATAGGTCAGCTTGTCGAGGTTGACGATCGGCTCGCCGGTCTCCGCGATCGTCGACAGGACGAAGTTGGAACCGATGAAGCCCGCACCCCCTGTCACGAGCAGCATGGGCGCAATTATCTCATTTCATTCATAATTTCGCGCGTGAAGCGGCTTCTCTTCCTCGAGCTGAACGAGGTCAACTTCGAGTTCGTCGAGCACTATGCCCGGCGCGGCGACCTGCCGGCGTTCGCGCGGCTCCTGGACGCGCACGGCTACGCTCGCACCGCTTCCGAGACCGTCTACGAGCTGATCGAGCCCTGGATCCAGTGGTTCACGGTGCATACCGGGATGCCGTACGGCGCGCACAAGGTCTTCCGCCTCGGCGATGGCGCGCAGGCGGATGCCCGGCAGATATGGGAAGAGCTCTCGACCCGCGGATTGAAGGTGGGCGCCTTCTCGCCGATGAATGCGGGGAACAGGGTTGCCGACGCGGCGTTCTTCGTTCCGGACCCCTGGACCAAGACGAACGTCGCCGCGCCTGCACTGATGCGCAGCGCCTACGAAGCGATCTGCCAGGCGGTGGGCGACAACGCCGAAGGGCGCATCGGGGGCGGCTCCGCGCTGCGCCTGGCCGGGGGCCTTCTCGCCTACTCGAATCCGCTTCACTGGCCGCAGTACGCGCGACTCGGCGCCGCGGGGCTGAAGCGGCGCTGGGCGCGCGCAGTCTTCCTGGACCGCTTCCTCGCCGACTGCTTCATGCGCCTTTGGAAGCGTACGCGCCCGGACTTCGCGACGCTGTTCCTCAACGGCGCGGCGCATATCCAGCACCACTACCTCTTCAATTCGGCGGCGTACCAAGGACCGTTCCGCAATCCGCCGTGGTATCTCCCGGCCGGCATGGACCCGGTCCTGGAGGTCTATCGCCTGTACGACCGCATCGTCGCCGAAGCGCTCGCGCTCGACCCGTCGCTGCGGGTCATGATGGCGACCGGACTGCACCAGGACCCGGTCGACGAGCCGGTGTTCTACTGGCGGCTGCGGGACCATGCGGGCTTCCTGCGCCGGCTCGGGTGCGCGTTTGAGCGGGTCGAGCCGCGCATGTCGCGCGATTTCCTGGTGGTCTGCGCAGACGCCTCGCAGGCGTCCCGGACGGAGAATCTGCTGAAAGAGCAGAAGGCGCCCGACGGCGTCCCGCTGTTCGAGGTCGACAATCGCGGCGAGACGCTGTTCGCCACCCTCGCCTACCCGCACGACATCCCGGCTCATCTCGCCCCGGAGGTAGTCTTCGTCGCGATCAAGAACGGCCGCCACAACGGCATCGGCTACTTCCTCGATACGGGCTCGCGCGGCGCGCCGCAGGACGAGCCGATTCCGCTGGCGCAGCTCTGGCAGCGCATGGTCTCGGCGTTCTAGCGTGTTCGAGCTCTTCCCCCTCGCTCCCAATCGCGTGGTGTTTTTCGTCCTCGTGGCGCTTGTCACCTCGTTCCTAACCGCGCGCATGCTCTCGCCGATCGCGTTGCGGATCGGGCTGGCCGACAAGCCCGGCGGGCGCAAGCACCACGAAGGGACGATCCCGCTCACCGGCGGCATCGGCATGTTCACCGGATTCACGATGGCGGCGCTGACCTCCGGGCTGGTCGTCGGGCCCACGCTCGCGCTCGTGGTCGCGCTCGGCCTGATCGTGGTCGGCGGCGCGGCCGACGACATGCACGACATCACCGCGCGCACCAAGCTCTTCATCCAGCTCACCGCGGCGCTCTTCATGACCTCCTGGGCGGGCGTGTATGTGCACGAGCTCGGCAACCTGTTCGGGTTCGGCCCGGCGCACCTGTACCACTGGGCGATCCCCTTCTCCGTCGTCTGCGCGCTCGGGGTGATGAACGCGATCAACATGATCGACGGGCTGGACGGCTCCGCGGGAGGGGTTTCCCTGGTGGCGGCGCTCTGGCTCGCCTATGCCGCCGTCGCGCAAGGCCTCGGCACCGAAGCGCTCCTGCTCATCTTCCTCTGCGCGGCCATCGCCGGTTTCCTGCTCTGGAACATGCGCTTGCCGCCGCTCCGCGACCAGGCGCGCATCTTCATGGGCGACGCGGGCAGCATGACGCTCGGCCTGGCGTTGTGCTGGTTCAGCATCTCGGTGACGCAAGGCGAAGGCCGCACGCTGCCGCCGATCGTATGCGTCTGGATCCTCGCGCTGCCGCTGCTCGACATGGCGCGGGTAATGTTCCTGCGCGCCCGCCGCCGCGCCGACATGTTCAACGCGGACCGCGAGCACCTGCACCACTTCCTTCTCGCGCGCGGCATGCCCGCGCACCAGGCGGTGCTCGTCATGATCGCGGCCTCCGCGCTCACCGGCGGGCTCGCGTTGTGGACCTGGCACCTCGGCGTTCCCGAGATGTACCTGACCTACGCCTTCCTCGCCCTGCTGGGGGCGATCCTATGGTTCGCCTACGTCCGGGAGCGCCGCGAGCGCGTCCAGGACGGGGCCTAGCGGCAGGTCCCTGAGGTCGCGGGATTCCGGCCGCACCACCCGGTACGGCACGCCCCAGGGGCGCCAGCGCTCCACGGGCGAATCACCGAAGAGCGCGACTACCGGCCGTCCGAGCGCGGCGGCAAGGTGCATCGCACCTCCATCGGGGCACACGACCTTTCCTGCCAGCGAAAGCGCTGCGATCAGCGTCGCGAGGTCGGGCGTGGCGACGGCCTTGCAGGGCGCGCGGTCGGCGATATGCCGCGCCGCATTGTCGTCCCCCGGATGCCGCGGATCGTCCTTGGGGCCGGGCGCCCATAGCAGCGTGACCTCCCCTTGGCGGCCAAGCTCGCCGACCAGCTCGACATAGCGCTCGAGCGGCCACCGCTGCGCCGGGCGGCGCGCGCTGATATGCACCGCGGTGGGCCGGCCGGCGACGGCATGCTTCTCCTTCATCGCCTGCACCACGAGCGGGTCCGGATACACCCTCATCGGCCCAGGCGTGCCCGAAAGTCCGAGGGACTCCCCGAGAGCGAACGTGCGCTCGACCTCGTGGAGGCCGGGTGGCACTTGCCGCGGCAGGACCCAGACCTGGCGTCCGCTCACTCGCGTCGCAATCGCGCGCGACTGGGCCGAGTCCACGGGCAGCAGAACATGCTGGAAGCGGCGCGACCTGAGCTGCAGCATGAGGCGCGCCGTGGAGAACAGGTTGCCCAGCAGCGTCCCGCGGCGGTGCTTGAGCTTCTCGTACGCATGCACCGCGTCGAGCGCCGGGTTGCGCGCGAGCACCTCGGCGTTGTAGGTGTTGACGAGCGCAGCGATATAGGCGTCGGGATAGGCGGCGCGCAAGGCCGCCATGAGCGGCGTCGTGCAGACGAGGTCGCCGATGTTGTCCCGGCGGACGATCAGGAAGCTGTGCGCGCCTTCAGCCGGCCGAGCCATAGACCCAGAAGCAGCGCGGCGAGGATGCCGTGCTCGTGGTGCAGCGTCGTGTTGAGAAGGCCGGCGGCGACCGTGATCGTCCAGGCGCTTGCCGAGGCGCTCCAGATGATCCACTCCACATCTGCCGCTGCGGCTTGCGGCCGGTATCGAAGCAGCGCGAAAGCCCAGGCGAGGAGGATCGCAAGCAAAGGCGCAGCGCCAAGGACGCCGCGTTCGGTCAGAGAATTGACGAACAGGCTGTGCCCGTGCGAGTAGATCACGTGGTGCTCCGGATCGAAACGCTGCCCTTCGCGCGCGAGCCAATGCTCGGCCCGCTCGCGCGTGATTGCGGAGTAGTTGCCCATTCCTACGCCGAACCAAGGATGCTCCCGCCAGGCGAGCAGGCCGGTGCGCCAGATACCGTCGCGCAGCGAGAACTTCGCGTTGGCCGCCTCGTAGCGTTCCTGCTTAGCGACGATATCAAGCTTGAGCGCGAACGCCGCGGCGACCGCGATGGCGCTCGCCAGGCCGATGACCAGCATCGGTACACGCCAGCGCTTCCACCACGCCGCCGCAAGCACGAAGAGCAGGAGAACGCCCGCCACGAAAGCAGCCCGGCTTGCGGTGACAAGGAGAGAAAGGAAAACGCTTCCCAGCAGCGCCGCGTTCAAGAGGCGCGTTGAAGAGGTCCACCCACGATAGCGGGCGAAGAACCATCCCGCGAGCACGCCGAGCATGATCGCAATGTAGATCGCGCTATGGTTCACATGGCCGACGGAGTACAGCTGCAGGAATCCGCTTTTCCCGATCCCTGTCCACAAGCGCACATACCCGACGGCTAACCCAACAGCCACTGACAGGATGAGCGCGACCAGCACCCAGCGTTGCACGCGATCCTCGTATCGAGCGCGCTTCACGAGCCAGCCGACGCTTCCGTAACGCAACAGGTCGGTCGCCCCTTTCCATTCGTCGCCACCGCGGAAGTCGCCGAGCTGGATCGCGGCGGCGACGACGAAGCCGGAGGCGATCCAGAGCGCGAACAGGGTGTCCCAGGCGTCCCAGCGGCCGCCGAAGTCGCGCGCGCGGATGCGGTTCGCGAGCCACGCGGCGGCGTACGCGAGCCAGGCGAGATTCTTCGGCGCCTCGAGGAGCGGGAGGAAGAAGCAGAGCGCGAGAAGAAGCGCGATCTCGATCCTGAAGCGGCTCTGCTTCCACTCTGCGAGCATGGGGCGCGAGTCTACCGGAGCAGCGTGCGCGCGGCTGCGAGCACCGCGTCCGCATCGGCCGGCGGCGCATCGCGCTCCGAAGGCCGCGCCCAGTCGAGTGGCCGCTTGAAGAGGGTCACCTGCTCGCGCGGCGAAAGCTCCGGATCGACGAGCTCGCGGAAGGGCGCGTCGCGCCAGAACTCGCCGCGGCCGTAGAGCGTGGTCGCGAGGCCGGGGCCGTACAGCGTGACCGTCGGGGTGGAGGTGATCTTCGCCATGTGCGCGGTGGCCGTGTCGGGGCAGACGAGCAAGTCCGCGCCTTCGATGAGGTTCCAGAGCTGCGCGAGGTCCAGCTTGTGGCCCAGTGCCTCGAACTTTCCCGTGGGGTCGATCTGCTGGATGAGGCCGAGGCCCTTCGGGCCCGCGCTCCACAGCGGGCGGATGCCTTCTTCAGCCAGGCGCTGCGCGAGCCGCAGCCACTTGTCTTCGCGCCAGTGCCGCCTAGGCGTACTCGACTCTACGTGCAGCACGGCGTAGCGGCCGGTGGGGCGCTCGAACGGCGCGCAGGGGACGTGCGGCCAGTCGCCCTTGCGGTAGGGCGCGGGCGGCGGGCCTTCGGCGAGCATCGCGGCGAGGTCGGCCCATGACGCGGGCGTGGCGGGGAACGGGACGAGCTCGTCGACCATCCAGCTCTTGTAGGCCGGGCGGTCGCCGTCGAACGCGACGATCCAGCGCGCGCCCAACGCGGCGGCGAGCCAGCTGCTGCGGTTTTCTCCGGGCACGAAGGCGAGGTCCGGTGCCGGCCACACTTCCAGTGCGCGCACGGTCCGCGCGTCGCGCGGGTTGAAGGCACGGGCGTCGACTCCGTAAGGGCGACCGGCGTACAGGGAAAGCATCGGCACGGGCACGGTCATGCGCAGCGCCGCCTCGGGGTAGCGCGCACGCAGCTTGGCGAGCAGCGGCGTGAGCAGGAGCACGTCGCCGAAAAGCGCCGTGGCCACGACCAGGATCGCGCGCGGCGCCTCCAGCTTCTTGCGCGCGAAGCCACGGCGCGCGACGGCGCGGGTCGCGATGGCAAGGCGCGCGGGCCAGCGGCTGCTCACGGGCGGCCGCTGACCTCGCGGTACACCTTCTCCATTCGGTCGAGCATTCTCTCGTAGGAGTAGGCGTCCTTCACGTGCTCGCGGGCCGCGGCGCCGAGCGCGGCCCGGAGGGCTTGGTCATTCATCAGGCGCTCGATCGCGGCGCGGAGCGCCTTCTCGTCCTTCGGCGGCACGATGAGCGCGGTCTTCTCATGGAGCGCGAGCTCGGCGATGCTGCCGACATGCGTGGTGATGCAGGGCAGCCCGGCCATCATGGCCTGGATGAGCGCCTGCGGGACCCCTTCGTTCGCGTAGGACGGCAGGACGAAGAGGTCGAGCGCCTGCAGCCAGGGCAGGACGTCCTTCTGGTCGCCGGCGAAGCGCACGCGCGCCCGCAGGCCGAGCTTGTCGACGAGCGCTTCCAGCGCCGGGCGCTGCGGGCCGTCGCCGACCACGACGAGCTGCGCCGCTTCCGGCAGGCCGCGCATCGCCTCGACGAGGTAGCGGTGGCCTTTCCAGCTGCGCAGCGTGGCGACGATGCCGATGAGCGGCGCCGCGGCCGGCAGGCCGAGCGCGGCGCGCGCGGCGGCGCGGTCGCCGGGGCGGAAGCGCTCCGCGTCCATGCCGGTCGGGATGGACTCGATGCGGTCGGCGCGGTAGCCGTTGCGGGACACGAGTTGCTCGCGAAGCGCCTCGCCGGTGGTGACGATGCGCGCCGTGGCGCGCGTGTAGAGCCAGCGCGTGAGCGCGCCGCGCGACACCGGCGCCGAGATGTGCCGCGTGCGCACCATCGGGCAGGGCCGCCCCAGCGCGAGCAGCGCGACGGCCGCGAGCCAGGAATCGGTGGAGCTGTGCGTGCTCACAACGTGGCAGCGCTCGAGCTTCAGCCACTCGTACATGCACTTCAGGCCGACCAGGCGCTTCTTCCCGATCGGCAGTGCGAAGACGGGGATCTCCCAGGCCGGCGCCTCGGCGAGGATGCGCGAGCCCGGCGGGCAGATCAGGCGCACCGTGTGCCCGCGGCGGATCATGCCGCGCGCCTCCGAAAGGATCCGCAGCTCCTGCCCGCCCCAGCCCATCGAGGACTCGGTGTGGACGATCGAGAGCGCCCTCACGCCAGTTTGCGCAGCGTCTTGCGGTAGTCCTTGACCGTCTTGCGGATCGTTCCGCGGACCTTGGCTGGCGATGGCCTCTTGCGGGACTTGCCGACGCTTTTGATGGTCTTGAGCATGGCGGCGAGTGTAGGGCTGTGTTTCAGGGCGTCAAGCGGGCGGAAGAACATGGGTTCCCGCCCCCGACTAAGGCACTCGGGGGTGACGTTCCTGCGCGGGAACGACAGGGCTATGTCGCGGGAACGACGGCGCGGCGCTCCTCGGAGAACTGGAGGGCGTGCAGGCGCGCGTAGACGCCGTTCTTCGCGAGAAGCTCGGCGTGCCGGCCGGTCTCGACGATTCGTCCGCGCTCGAGGACGACGATGCGGTCGGCGCCTTCCACGGTGGAGAGCCGGTGCGCGATGACGATCGTCGTGCGCCCGCGCATCAGCGTCTCCAGTGCCGCCTGCACCTGCCGCTCCGACTCCGTGTCGAGCGCCGAGGTGGCCTCGTCGAGGATGAGCACCGGCGCGTTCTTGAGCAGGGCGCGCGCGATCGCGAGGCGCTGGCGCTGGCCGCCGGAGAGGCGCAGGCCGTTCTCGCCGATCAAGGTGTTCAGGCCCTCGGGCGTCTCGCGGATGAAGGACATCGCGTGCGCCGCCTCGG
>CBDDRX010000010.1:0-3244 GCA_965233165.1 uncultured bacterium
GCAGGGACAGCCCGCCGACGCAGCCGTGTGACGCTGCTCGCCGAGCTCGCGGCTGCGTCGGCGCGGGTCGCCGAAACGCCGGGCCGCCTCGCCAAGCTGCGCATCCTCGCCGATTGCCTGCGCGCCCTCGCCCCGGAGGAAGTCGAGATCGCCATCGCGTACCTCAGCGGGGAAGTCCCGCAGGGGAAGCTCTCGCTGGGACATGCGGCGCTCCAGGCGGCGGCCCGGGACCCGCTGCCGACGCCTGAGTTGAAGCTGCTCGAGGTCGACGCCGCCTTCCGCGCCATCAAGGCGGCGAAAGGGAAGGGCGCGGCCGTCGCCCGGTCCGCGCTGCTCGGCGGGCTGCTCGCGCGCGCCACCGCGGCGGAACAGGACTTCCTCGTGCGCTTGATCGTCGGAGAGTTGCGGCAGGGGGCGCTGGAAGGCGTGATGCTCGAGGCGCTCGCCGCGGCGGCCGAGGTTCCGGCGCAGGACATCCGCCGCACCGCCGCTTTCGCCGGCGGCCTGGCGCCGGTCGCGCGCGCAGCGCTTTCAGGCGGCGCGGCGGCGCTCGCCCCTTTCGCGATCCGCCTCATGCAGCCGCTGCTGCCGATGCTGGCGCAGCCCGCCGAGAGCGTGGGCGATGCCCTCGGCGCGCTCGG
The DNA here is from genome assembly GCA_965233165.1 of uncultured bacterium. Lineage (GTDB taxonomy): Bacteria > Pseudomonadota > Gammaproteobacteria > Burkholderiales > SG8-39 > SCGC-AG-212-J23. Next base: position 642 of record CBDDRX010000010.1, read on the forward strand.
CGGCAGGGCATTGCTCGAGTGGAAGCTCGATGGCGCCCGCGTCCAGGTGCACAAGGCAGGAGACGCAGTGCGCGTCTATACGCGCAGCCTGAACGACGTCACGGCCGCCGTACCGGAAATTCTTGAAGTGATGAAGACTGCAAAAGCAGATTCGCTCATCCTCGACGGCGAGGCGATCGCGCTGCGCCCCGACGGCAGGCCGCATCCGTTCCAGGTGACGATGCGCCGCTTCGGCCGCAAGCTCGACGTCGATGCCTCGCGCCGCGAGCTGCCGCTTTCGGTGCTTTTCTTCGACTGCCTCCTGCACGATGCCGGGCCGCTCGTCGACCGCGGCGCCGGCGAGCGGCACGACATCCTGCGCGAGGTTCTGAAAGAGAATTTTTGTGCGCCCTCGCTGGTGACCGGCGAGCTGGAAAAGGCGGAGGCCTTCTACGCCGAGGCGCTGGCACGCGGCCACGAAGGCGTGATGGCGAAGGCGCTCGACGCGCCGTACAGCGCCGGGCGCCGGGGCGCCGGCTGGCTCAAGGTGAAGTGCGCGCGCACGCTCGACCTCGTGGTCCTCGCCGCCGAATGGGGACACGGGCGCCGCCGCGGCCGGCTGTCGAACCTGCACCTCGGCGCCCGCGACCCGGCCTCCGGCGGCTTCGTCATGCTCGGCAAGACCTTCAAGGGGCTCACCGACCGGCTGCTCGAGTGGCAGACGCGCGAGCTGCTCGCGCGCGAGACGGCGCGCGACGAGTGGACGGTGCGCGTGCGCCCGGAGCTGGTGGTGGAGATCGCCTTCAACGATATCCAGGAGAGCCCGCAGTATCCGGGCGGGCTCGCGCTGCGCTTCGCCCGCGTCAAGGGCTACCGGTCCGACAAGCGGCCCGAGGAGGCCGATACCATCGACGCGGTGCGCGCCATCTTCCAGGAGAGCCTGTCGTGAGGTCGCTGCAGGAATGGCTCGCGTTCATCGAGCGCCAGCATCCCGCCAGCATCGCGCTGGGGCTGGAGCGGGTTGCCGAGGTCTATTCCAGCCTCGATTGCGCCATGGCAGTTCCGGTCATTACCGTCGGTGGCACGAACGGCAAGGGCTCCACGTGCGCGATGCTCGAGGCGATGCTGCGCGCCGCCGGGTACCGTACCGCGCTCTACAGCTCGCCGCACCTCGTGCGCTACAACGAGCGCGTGCGCATCGCCGGCGTGGAAGCGGGCGATGCAGAGCTGGCCGAGGCATTTGCCGCCGTGGAGGCGAGCCGCAAGGGGACGCCGCTGACCTACTTCGAGTTCAGCACGCTCGCCGCGCTCTGGCTGTTCAGCCGAGCGAAGATCGATGCCGCCGTCCTGGAGGTCGGCCTGGGCGGCCGGCTCGACGCGGTCAACGTCGTCGACCCCGACTGCGCCGTGCTCACCAGCGTCGCCATCGATCATGTCGACTACCTCGGCGCGGACCGCGAGGCGATCGGCCGCGAGAAGGCCGGCATCTTCCGCCGCGGCCGGCCGGCCGTCGTCGCCGACCCCGATCCCCCCCAGTCGGTGCTGCAGGCGCCGGGGCGGCTGCTGCTCATCAACCGGGATTTCGGCTATGCGGAGCAGGAGCGGCAGTGGAGCTACTGGGGACCGGGCGGGCGCCGCGGCGGGCTCGAGTATCCGGCACTGCGCGGCAAGGTGCAGCTGCGCAACGCCGCCGCTGCTCTTTGCGCGCTCGAGACGCAGCGCGATCGCCTGCCGCTCGCCATGCAGGAGGCGCGCCGCGGCCTCGCCGAAGTCTCCCTGCCCGGGCGCTTCCAGGTGCTTCCCGGCCGGCCGCAGATCATCCTCGACGTGGCGCACAACGTCGAAGCCGCGAGGACGCTCGCCGACAATCTCGCGGCTTCGGCATTTGCGCCGGAAACCATCGCCGTCTGCGGCATGCTGCGCGACAAGGACATCGCCGGCGTCCTGCGCGAGATGGCGCCGCGCATCACGCGCTGGCACCTCGCTTCGCTGCCGGGCGCTCGTGGTGCCACGGCGGATGCTCTGGAAGCAGGGCTTCGAGAAAATAATGTCAGCACACGCATCGACAAGCATCCTTCCGTCGAGAAAGCCTTTGCCGCCGCAATCGAGGACGCAGGCGAGAATGATAAGATCGTCGTGTTCGGATCCTTTCTTACGGTCGGCGAAGTGACGCAATGGCTGAAGCGCAGGACGTCGAAGCACTGAAGCGCCGCGGCCGGCGCCGCCTGGTCGGCGCCGTCGCCCTTGTGCTTGCGGCGGTGATCGTCCTGCCGATGGTGTTCGATCCCGAGCCGCGGCCGACTTCCTCCGGCGTAAGCGTGCGAATTCCCGGCGAGGGCGAGAAGTCGTTCACGCCGAAGCCGGCGCCGCAGGTGCAGCCAGCGCCCCCGGCGGCGGCGCCGGTTGCGCCGAAGCCGGCGCCAAAACCGCCGGCGATCCAGTACGTGTTCCAGGTCGGCGTTTTTGCGAACCCGGAAAACGTCGCCGCCAAGCTGAAGACCGCGAAAGTTCCGTACTACACCGAGGCGGTGAAGGACAAGCTGACGCGGGTGCGCGCCGGCCCGTTCGCCACCAAGGAGGCGGCGGAGAAGGCGCACGCGCAGATGAAGAAGCTCGGCCTCGAG
>CBDDRX010000011.1:0-34338 GCA_965233165.1 uncultured bacterium
AGGAGGGGCGGCTGATCGACGTCTCGCTGACGGTCCCGCCGATCCGCGCCGCCGAGGGCCGGATCGTCGGCGCGTGAAAGATCGCGCGCGACATCACCGAGCGCAAGCGCAGCGAGGCGGCGCTGCGCGAGGCCGACCGGCGCAAGGACGAGTTCCTCGCCACGCTCGCCCACGAGCTGCGCAACCCGCTCGCGCCGGTGCGCAACGCGCTCTTCCTGCTGAAGGAGGTGCCGCCCGGCGACCCCGCGGCCGGCGAGGCGCGGGCGATGATCGAGCGGCAGGTGGACCAGATGGTGCGCCTCATCGACGACCTGATCGACGTGTCGCGCATCACGACCGGCAAGCTCGCGCTGCGCCGCGAGCGCGTCGACGCGGGCGCGGTGGCGCGCAGCGCCCTGGAGGCCGCCGAGCCGGCGGTGCGCGCGCGCCGCCACGCGCTCGAGGTGTCGCTGCCCCCGGCGCCGGTCCACGTGAGCGCGGATGCGACGCGCCTCGCGCAGGTGTTCCTGAACCTCCTGAACAACGCCTGCAAGTTCACCGAGCCGGGCGGGCACATCGCCTTCGAGGTGCGCCTCGAGGGCGAGACGCTGCTCGCGCGCGTGCGCGACGACGGGATCGGCATCGCGCCGGAGCAGCTGCAGCCCATCTTCCAGATGTTCAACCAGGCCGACCGCTCGCTCGAGCGCACCGCCGGCGGACTGGGCGTCGGCCTCGCCCTTTCGCGCCGCCTGGTCGAGCTGCACGGCGGCACGATCGAGGCGCGCAGCGAAGGGGAAGGCCGGGGCGCGGAGTTCATCGTGCGCATCCCCGCGGGCGGGGTGCCGGCCGAGCGCGGCGGCTCGGCGGAGGGCCACGCGACCCGGCGGCGCAACGGGCCGCGCCGCATCCTGCTCGTCGACGACAACGCGGACTTCGCCGACAGCCTGGCCGCGGTCCTGCGCGGGCTCGGCAACGAAGTGCGCGTCGAGCGCGACGGCATCGCCGGCCTCGCCGCGGCGGCGCAGTTCCGTCCGGATTTCGCTTTCCTCGACATCGGCATGCCGGGCATGAACGGCTTCGACCTCGCGCTGCGCCTGCGCGAGCAGCCGGAGACGCGGGCGACGATCCTGGTCGCGGTCACGGGATTCAGCCAGCCGGCCGACCGGCAGCGGGGAAGCGAAGCGGGGTTCGACCGCTACCTGATCAAGCCGGTCGAGGTCGAGCACGTGAAGGAGATCGTCGCGGGCTAGTGGTCCTCGAGGCGCGGCACCGAGTCTTCGGCGGGCACGCCGGTGTCGGGATCGATCCACTCGTTGATCCCGAGCTCGGCCTCGGCCTCGTGGAGATCCTCCGCCGTGTCGAGCTCCTCGTCGGTGGGCAGGAGCTCGGCGTCGGCGTCCGGGGACTTCTCGACCTTGGGCTGCGGCTCGCGTCTGATCCGTTTCATCGCATGCACCTCCCGCGCGATCCATAGTACGCCAGAATCCGCGCATGCAAGAGAGAAAAGCGCTCGACGCGAGCGCGTACGCGCTGATGGTCTTGTGCACTGCGCTGTGGGGCTTCCAGCAGGTCGCGATCAAGGTGATCGCCGCCGACGTGACGCTGGTGATGCAGGGCGCGCTGCGCTCGCTCCTCGCCACCGGGCTGCTGCTCGCGTGGGCGTCGGCGCGCGGCATCCGGCTGTTCGAGCGCGACGGGACGCTCCGCGCGGGCCTCGCCGCCGGGCTGCTGTTCGGCGTCGAATTCGTGTTCATCTACGCCGGGCTCGCGCACACCAACGCCTCGCGCATGGTGGTATTCATCTATCTGACGCCCCCGCTCACGGCGCTGGGCCTGCACCTCCTCGTGCCCGCCGAGCGCCTGCGGCCGCTGCAGTGGGCGGGCGTGCTCCTTTCGTTCGGCGGCCTGGTGCTCGCGTTCTCGGACGGCTTCCTGCACGGCCGCGCCACCTGGCTCGGCGACCTGTGCGGCGTGGCCGCCGCGTTCCTGTGGGCGGCCACCACGATCGTCATTCGCACCACGCGCCTGGCTTCGGCCACCGCGACGAAGACGCTCTTCTACCAGCTCGCGGTGTCCTCTGCGGTGCTGCTCGCCGGCTCCTTCCTCCTCGGCGAGGAAGGCGTCATCCGCGTCACCCCGCTGGCGGCGGCGAGCCTTGTCTACCAGGGCGCGATCGTCGCCTTCGCGAGCTACCTCGCCTGGTTCTGGCTGCTGACCCGCTACCTTGCCGCGCCGCTCAGCGTGTTTTCGTTCCTCACGCCGCTCTTCGGCGTTTTGTTCGGCGTGCTGTTCCTCGACGAGTCCCTAAGCGGCATCTTTGCGCTCGCCGCCGTCCTGGTCGGCGCGGGGATCGCGCTCGTCAACCTTCGGCGCTGAAAGCATCAGCAGCGCGATGCCCGCGCCGCTCGCGGCGAGCGAGGCGAGGAACACGGCGAGCTTCGCCGCCGCGAAGTCCTCCGCGCCGGGCAGCGCCTTCGCGGCGATGTAGAGCGACATGGTGAAGCCGATGCCGGCGAGGGCGCCGGCGCCGAGGAGCTGCCGCCAGGTGTAGGCCGCGGGCTTCGCGGCGATGCCGGCGCGCACCGCGAGCCATGCGCCGAGCAGCATGCCGAGCGGCTTGCCGAACACCAGGCCGCCGAACACCGCGGCGATGAGCGCGCCGTGGCCGGCGAGCACGCCGGCGGACCAGGCGAGCCCGGCGTTCGCGAGGGCGAAGACCGGCAGCACGAAATAGCTCGACCAGGGCTCGATCGTGCGCAGCAGCTTCGCGGCGGGCGACTCGATCCGGTCGTGGATGGCGTCGAGCGCGCGCAGCACCGGCTCGGGCGGCCCGTGGCGCAGCACGCCGCCGTCGGCCTGGTGCATCGGATCGTGCAGCACCGTCTCGGCCTGCGCGAGGAGCGCGCGCAGGTCCGGCGGCGGGCGCGTCGGCGTCAGCACCGCGAGGATCACCCCGGCGAGCGTCGCATGCAGGCCCGAGGCGTGCAGGCACGCCCAGAGCGCGAGCCCGCCGAGCGCGTAGGGCAGGGCGCGGTAGACGCCGCCGCGGTTCAGCCCGGCGAGCAGCGCGGTGAGGAGCGCTGCGGCGCCGGCATAGCCGAGGTCGATCCCCTCGGAATAGAACGCGGCGACGATGACGATCGCCGCGAGGTCGTCCACGATCACCGCGGCGGTGAGGAAGATGCGCAGCTCCACCGGCACGCGGCTGCCGAGGAGCGCGATGATCGCCACCGCGAACGCGGTGTCGGTCGTGGTCGGGATCGCCCACCCCGCCGCGTACGGGCCGGGCGCAACCGCGAGATAGATGAGCGCCGGCATCAGCATGCCGCCCAGCGCGGCGGCGAACGGCAGCGCCGCGGCGCGGCGCGTGGCGAGCCGGCCGATCGTGAACTCGCGCTTGATCTCCAGCCCGACGACGAGGAAGAACACCGTGAGCAGGCCGTCGTTGATCCACTCGCGCAGGGGCAGCTGGAACTGCGCCGCGCCGGCGGCGAGGCCGACCGGCAGCGCCCACAGCGCCTCGACCTGCGCCGCGAGCGGCGAGTTGGCGAGCGCCACCGCGGCGAGCGTCATCAGCAGGAGCAGCAGGCCGGTCGAGGGCGCCCAGCGCGCGAAGTCGAGGGCCGCGCTGTGCACGCGGTGGCCGAGCGAGCCGTACATCGCCTCGGCGAGCGAGCTCTCGTCCCACGCGCCGTCGTAGCACCGCCCGTTGATGAAGAAGGTGGGCGAGTAGAGGGCGCCGCTGCGCGCCGCGGAAGCGCGGTCGGCCGCGACGTGCGCCTCGGCGTCCCGCCACGCGGCCTCGTGGGCCTCGCGCGGCGGCAGTTGCGTGTCGAGGAGATCGCAGTCGGCGTTCTCGAGCGTCGGGCCGCGCTTCATCAGCGTGTCGTGGATCGGCCAGAAGCGGTCGGTGGTGCGCGCCGCGTACTCGGCGAGGTGCGCCGCCCTTAGCGCCGGCGCGTTGCCGGTGATCGGGCGGTGGCGGAACACGTAGCGCATCCGGTCGCCGAAGCGGTCGCGCAGGCCGGCGACGATCTCGTGCGCCTTGTGGCAGAACGGACAGTTGTAGCTGCCGTACTCGACCAGGGTGATCGGCGCGCCCGGGTCGCCGAGCGCGTGGTCGGCGGCGTGCACCGGGGGATCGAGCCGGACCGGCGGCGCCTCGCTCATGGGTCAAATCTAGCATGCACCGCTACAATCCTGCTCGATGGACTCCAAGCCGATCGACACGGAGCAGTTCAAGACCGGCATGCGCTCGCTCGCCGGCGCCGTCAACATCATCACCAGCGCGCACGCCAGCCATCGCTACGGCATGACGGCGACCGCGATGTGCTCGGTGAGCGCGGAGCCGCCGACGCTCCTCGTCTGCATCAACAAGCACGCCTCCACGCACGAGGCGATCGCCAAGAGCAAGGTGTTCTGCGCCAACGTGCTGCGCGCCGAGGACTGGGAGCTCTCCACCCTCTTCAGCGGCCTGCAGACCGGGGAAGGGCGCTTTCGCAGCCGCAACTGGTCGAAGCTCGCCACCGGCTCCCCCGTCCTCGTCGATGCGCTCGCCTCCTTCGACTGCCGGGTCGTGAAGAGCCTGGCGCACGGCACGCACACCGTCTTCCTCGGCCAGGTCGAGCAGGTGCTCCTGGGCCAGAAGGGCAAGCCGCTCCTCTACTCGGAAGGCCAGTACGCCAAGCTCGCCTCCCTCACCCTCGGCGAGCCGCTCCCCGAGGGCCTCGACTACTGGGGCTTCTGACTTAAAGACTGCAGGAAAGCGACGAGGTCCTCGCTTTCCTGCTCGGTGAGGTTGAGCGGCTTGAGGATCCGCTCGCCGTCGGCGTGCAGGCGCTCCACGTTCAGCTCGGAGTAGAAGCGCATCACGTCGCTCAGCGTGGCGAGCGAGCCGTTGTGCATGTAAGGCGCGGTGCGCGCGAGCTCGCGCAGCGAAGGGACGCGGAACTCGCCGAAGTTGCGATGCTGCTGCGCGACGTGCTTCGTGCCCACGGCGTTGGCGCCGGTCTTGTCGTCGTTGAAGCGCCCGAGCAGGTTGAAGGCGTTGTCCCGCAGCTTGCGGATGCCGCCGTGCCGGCCGCTGTCGACGCGCCCCTTGGCGGCGAAGAACGGCACGCCGGTATCGGCGAACTCGCCGTTGGAGAAGAGCGGCCCGAAGTGGCACACGCTGCAGTTTCCCCTGCCGACAAAGATCTTCAGGCCCCGCTGCGCGCTCGGTGAATATTTGCTCATTGCAGAAAGATCGTTCTTTTCCATTGCATCCCTAAACGCGTCGAAAGGCGTCGGCCCGCTCACCAGCGTTTCCTGGAACGCCGCGAGCGCCTTGCCGACGTCGGCCAGAAGTTCTGCGTCATCGGGCGGAACCGGCCGCTCGAACGCCTTGCCGTAGCTGCCCTGGAAAAAATTCCGTACAACCCCCGCGACGTGAGCCGGGCTGGAAGCCATTTCTCGCGGATCCAGGAGCGGACGGATGCTCTGCGCCCACAGGCTGTCGCCGCCGCCGTCCCAGCCGAACCAGCGCCAGAAGCGCGCGTTGAGCAGGCTCTGCGTGTTCCGCTCGGCCTCCGCGAGCCCGAACGCGCGCGGGCGCGCGTCCTGGAAGCCGCGGAACGGCACGTGGCAGGTCGCGCACAGCACCGAGCCCGTGCCGGAGAGGCGCGGCTCGAAGAAGAGCGCCTGCCCGAACGCGATCGCCTCCGGCTTCCCCGACGCCCGGTTGCCCGGATCCTTCGCCAGCTTCGGCGGCCAGGGCCCATGCAGCAGTATTTTTCGCCTTTCCTCTTCGGTAAACGCCGACGCCTCGAAGGAACTTCTAAGCACATCGGAACTATCGATTTCGAATACAAACTCCCACTTCCCCGGCATGTGCAGGAGCAGCCCCTCGGCGCGCCACCTTCCCGGGCCGAGCTTCTCCACCGAAGGCGCGTAGTTCATCCCGTGCCGGTGCTCCGGCATGTGCGCGTCGACCTTCAGGATCTCCGGCGCCGGCCCGCTCTTCGCGCAGGCCGAGATGTCGAGGTTGAAATGCTTCGCGACTTCGACTTCCTGCATCCTGTACGTCAGGACGTGGCGCGCGGACTCGAGCTTCACCCCGGGAAGGGGAGGCGTGCAGGCCCAGCCATGGCCCGCGGCGGCGGCTAGTCCGAGCGCCGGTCCGAGAACTGCGGCGAGCTGCCGAAGACCCGTTCGCCGTTTTTCCATGCGATGTTCTCGGCCACGTTGCGCGGCAGGTCGGCGAGCCAGGCGCGCGACCAGTCCGCATGCTCGCCGATGTAGTGCCAGCGCTCGGGCGTGTAGGAGTCGGTGCCGACCATGAAGCGCTCGGGAAACTCGAGGAAGACCTTGCGCCACGCCGCGTCCACCTTGCCGCCGGAGGCGTGGTCGGTGCGGAAGGCGAGGTCGCACCAGAGGTTGCGGTGCTTCCTCAGCATCTCGGCGACCTTCTCCGGGCGGTCGAAGCCGGCGTGCGCCCAGAGAATGCGCGCCTGCGGCCACTGCCTGAATTGCCGCTCGATCGCGTCCGCGTCCGAATGCGAGTGCAGGAACAGGTTGTACTGCTTCGCGAGCTGCACCATGCGCCGCGGCACGGGCAGGTCCACGTCGGCGCCGTAGATGTGGTATTCGCCGATCCCGGCGTATTTGTTCTTCTTCAGCAGTCCCTCGAGGTAAGGAACGACCGACTCGTCCTGGAACCACGTGCCGAGCTCGCCGCGGCGGCGGTAGGGCCGCAGCTCCGGGATGATGAGATCGGGCGCCGCGCGGTAGAGCCGCTGCTGCCCTTCGTCGCCCGAGCTCGACACGAGCGCGCGCTTCACGCCGGCCTTGCGCAGGATCGCGATCGCGTCCTCGACCGGAACCGTCTCCCAGGCGTCGTGGCTGTAGTGCAGGTGCGCATCGAAGATCGGCAGCGCCTGCCCCTTCGCCGTCAAAGAGATCGCCATGAAGGCAAGCGCAGCGAGGTAGCGCATTTCGTATATTCTCACCCAAAAATGCCCGTCGCTCCCCCCGGCACGCTGACCGAGCTCTTCATGGGCTTCCTCAGCATCGGCGCGCGCTCCTTCGGCGGCGTGATGCCCTGGGCGCACCGCGTGATGGTCGAGGAGCGCCGCTGGCTCGCCCCGGCCGACTTCGCCGAGACGATCGGCCTGTGCCAGTTCCTGCCCGGCCCCAACATCGGCAACTCGGCGATCGTCCTGGGCAAGCGCTGGTTCGGCCTGCGCGGCGCGCTGGTCGCCTTCCTCGGCCTGTTCGCGCTGCCGTTCGCCTGGGTGATGGCGCTCGGCATCCTGTACGCCGACCTGGCGACGATCGCCGGGGTGCGGGAGGTGGTGATCGGCGTCGGGGCCGCGGGCGCGGGCCTGTTCCTCGCCACGGCGATCAAGCTCGGCCGCTCGCTCGCGCGCAAGCCCGGCGCGGTCGCGGTGATCGCCGGCTGCTTCATCGCCATCGCCGTGGCGCGCGTCTCGCTGCTCCTCGTGCTGACGGTCGCGCTCGCCGCGTCCCTCGCGCTCTCGAAGTGGGGCCGGCTGTAGTGGTCCTCGAGCTCGCCCTCTACTTCTCGCTCCTCTCGGTCATCTCGATGGGCGGCATGCCGGCGGTGATCCCGGAGATGCAGCGCTACGTCGTCGACGTGAAGGGCTGGCTCGGCGCCGAGGAGTTCGTCCAGATGTACGCGCTCGGCCAGGCCGCGCCGGGACCGAACGTCCTGATCGCGAGCCTCGTCGGCCTCAAGGTCGCCGGCCTCTGGGGCGCGCTGGTCGCGCTTCTCGCGATGTGCGGTCCCGCGGCGGTGATCGCCTGGTGGGTCGCGGGCCTCTGGGATCGCTTCAAGGATTCGCCGTGGCGCGCGCTCATCCAGCGCGCGATGCAGCCGATGGTCGTCGGCCTGATCCTCTCCGGCGGCTACGTCCTCGCCACCCCCGGCGACCCGGACTGGCGCATGTGGCTGATCGCCGGCGGCAGCGCCGCCGGCACGCTCGCCTTCGGAAAGCTCAACCCGCTCTGGCTCCTCGCCGCCGGCGGCCTGCTGGGAGGATTCCTCTTGTGAGCGTCTACGCCCTCAACCTGTTCAACATTGCCAGCCGCGAGGAATATCTCGCCTACTCGAAGCGCTCCGCGAAGGAAGTGCAGGCGCACGGCGGCAAGGTCATCGCCCTCGGCAAGTTCCGCGAGGCCGGCGTCGGCGAGATCAAGCCGCGCAACGTCATGATCCTCGTCGAGTGGGAATCGCGCGAGGCCCTGGAGAGCTACATCAGCGACCCGAAGCTCGCCGACCTGCACCCGCACCGCATCAACGGCACGAGCGACTACATCTGGCACTTCTTCGACCGCCTCGACGACCTGCGCCCGCTCCTGAAATAATTCGGGGTCGGAGCCCGATCAGTTCGCCCGCGTCCAGAACCGGCGCTCGCGGCTCGCGAGCAGCGGCACCGCCTCGGCGAGGTACTTCTTGAACGCCTCGCCCTTCTGGTGCTCCTGGAACGCCGCCTCGTCCTTGTAGATCTCGTAGAGCATGATCTTCGTGCGGTCCTGCGGATCCACGTTCACGTCGAACGCGAGGCACCCCGGCTCCTTGCGCGCCGCCGCCGCGTTCTCCAGCACCTTCGGCATGAACTTCTCGACGTTCTCCGGCTTGATCGCGATCTGCACCTGCAGGACGTAGCTCATGCGCGCGTTTCTCCAATGGGATTCGGGGGATAAGCGGGCGATTTTGCTATAATTCGCGCCCTTCGCGCCCGTAGCTCAGTTGGATAGAGTACCTGGCTACGAACCAGGGGGTCGTGGGTTCAAATCCTGCCGGGCGCGCCAGATTTCGCTTCAGACATCAAGCGGTTGGAGACTAGCTCTCCAGCCGCTTTTTGTTTCAGCGCGCTGACTGCGGGACTTTTGCGGGACCCCGCCTTGCACGCCCTCTCGGCAGCCTCGATGAGATTGGAAAGTCTCGCCGTCGAGTAGTGCGTCGTCATGTGCTGCTCTGGTCGGTGAAGGGAAACGAAACGAGAACGATGTCGCCGAAGCTATAGCCGGTCGTAGGCGGCATCGGCATCGTTCTCCCAGACCTTGGCGAAAGCGGGTTCGGCCGCACGCGCGGCGGCACGTTCGAGCGCGCGCTCCTCGTCGCGCATGCGCAGGAAGTCGACGAAGTCCTCGACCTCGGCGACGCGCTCGGGCTGAAGGGTTTTCAGCTTCTCGATGAGAGTTTGGGGATCGCGAGTGTTCACGGATGCTTGTCGCATGTCGTCGGTTCGTTCCCGATTGTACCTGCCGGGAAAGGAAGGCGCTTCCCGAAGGGGGGCTGATTTTCACCCTCTGTCAGCAGGTACTGCAGGTGACGGCAGTGCCGCCTCCCGCCGTGACGGTGGCGCAGGCGGAGCTGGTGACGCTCACGCTCTCGCCGCAGGCGCCGACGAACTACATCGGCGAGTCGGTGCCCTTCACGGCGAGCGACACGATGACCGACGGCACGACGGTGAAGTTCACCTCGCTCGTCACCTGGACAAGCTCGGATGACGCGATCGCGACGATCGCGTCCACGGGCGTCGCCACCCCGCACGCGGTGGGGCAGAGCACCATCGTCACCGGTTGACCCGTGAGGGCGGCGGTGAAGCTGTACGAGGCGCCGATGGACAGCTAATGCTGGCAGCGCCAATGAAGCCAATGCCTGTTCAGCGGCTCACGCGGAGGGCGAGGTCCTTTCCAGGCGTTGGTCTTGCTCTGCAGTACTTGATGAACGATTCGTCGCTCATTGGCTTGGCGAAAAAATAGCCCTGAGCGAGTTCGCAACCGAGACGTTGCAACGTTTGCCAATCTTCCGGTGTTTCAACCCCTTCAGCTACAGTCTCGATGCCAAGCCGGCGTGCCGTGTCCAAGCTTGATTCGACAATGGCGCGGGACAAAGCGTTCTCCGACGCGCCGCTTACAAAGCTTCCATCAATCTTCAACTCCGTAAACGGGACGCGGGTGAGCTGGCGAAGCGTCGAGTAGCCGGTCCCATAGTCATCGATGGAGAGCGGGAAGCCACGCATTCGAAGCCGGGCGAGGTTTTCGAGGGCGGGGGCCACGTCAGTCATGGCTGCGCTTTCGGTGATCTCGAGCACCATGTGCGTCGGATCCAAGCCTTGGTTCCGCACCGCTTGCGTGATCCTGTCAGCCAACGTCGTATCGGCAAGGGAAACGAGCGATAGGTTTACCGATACCCGAAACTGCCAGCCGTGCCCACGCCACGCTACGCATGCCGACGCAGCCTTTTCAAGCATCAGGAACGTGAGATCCTCGAGAAGCTGCGCTTGCTCGAGTACGGGGATGAAGGAGCCGGGCGGAACCAAGCCGTATCGGGGATGATCCCAGCGGGCCAACGCTTCAGCGCCCTTTACCTGTCCCGATGCGACATCAACCTGCGGCTGAAAATGCGGCTCAATCTCATCGTTCCTCAAGCCTTCGATGATCTCTTGGAGAGCGAACACGCGGGCGACTGGCGCCGGTCGCCGTTCCAGCGTGCCCCGTAGGTGGAGCTGGATCAGGGGTACCAGCTTCCCGGGTGTACACGGTTTCTCGATGCTGCCCAGGAGGGAAAGGCCGTAGGCTTTTGCCATGGCGCCTGCTGACGCCAAAAGCTTGTCGCCCGTCGCGGAGGTCAGGACAATCGAAGTGCCCTGTCGTCCGAGCTCACTGACGTGACGGAGGAACTCCAATCCGTCCATTCCCGGCATGTCCAAATCGGTGATAACGATGTCGATCGCACTCTTTCGATCGCGCAGAGTATCGAGCGCTTGGCGGCCGTCACTGCTTTCGTATACCGCCTTTGCACCCAGCGCTTCCAGGATGCCGACGACGACCGTTCGTTGAACACGCTGGTCCTCTGCAACCAGGAAATGCAAATCCGCGATGGACGGCATGGCTGCCTTCTTTGAACGCCGAGCGTTGTTCTTTGGGACGCGTTTCATTCTACTAAGTCGAATTCGCGCGACTGCAAAAGTTTGCGTCCAAGCCGGACGGGGCGATAAGAGATCGCCGTCCGAGTAGCACAACGCTCCAGAAGCACATGCTCGCCGCTGGCCCACGAAAAAGACAAAGCGTGCGGGTCATTGAGGACAGGCAACGGACGAGCACGCTTCATCGAGTGCTCATGGTTCACGGACCCGTCATAGCGAGGGCCAACCGCATTCTCCTGTGCTAGGCTCGAAGTTGCGCTCAATGCTGGAATCAGGTTCGTTCCGGGGGCACCGCAATGTCGACGACCAAGCGAGTGACGCGCGCGGAGTGGGTGTTCTGTCTGCTGGTGCTTGCCTGGACACCGGGCCTGATGGCCGAGCAGCACATCTCGGTGGGTTTCAGCTGCTGCGATGTCCATGAGGTCGTCAAGGTCCCCGTCGAGGGCATGGACCGCGCTCCGCAAGGGCAGATCGGCGCGGTGACTGTCAATTGCCGGGAGTTCTTCGGTGGAGCGACGGTCGGATACCTGGGCGGATTCCCCCGCAGCGATGGCAGGAGGCTGGTGGACCTGTCCTCCATCGATACGGGCGCGGTCAAGGAAAAGGTCTGCAAGGCGTTGAAGGACAAGGGCAGTCACTGCTGTCCGGCTTCCGGTTTTTGTCCGGACAATTGCGCGGGCATTCTGCGCCCGGACCCGACGGCGGCAGCGCTTTTCGAGAAGCTCTACGTAGGCCTTGCAGAGGGTTCCGACAACACCGCTGCCAACAGGATCGCCGTGTCGCGATTCCTGTCCAATTGCGAATCGTCGAGATTGCTGAACGACCTGGTGAACATGCCATGCCCCGCTCACTGGAGGAACCCGGGGCCGCAATGCAAGCTCGGGGACTACATCCGGATCAAGCTGCGCTTCCGCGACAGGAATCTTGCCGACGCAGAAGCAGGTTCCACTTCTCCTGGACAACCCTTCCCTGATCCGAGTCCGGAGGGCGAAAGCGATCCCGACGCCGTGAGGAACTTCGTCTACACCGTATCCATCACCCACCAGTCTGACCTGGACCCGTCGTACCGATCCGCGTTCCCGCACCCGGACGACCGGTGCTTCGCCTATAGCTACAAGGATGGCCCATCGGCCATGGCCGCCACCCTGTACCACGAGCTGCTTCATATCTGGTGGATGAACAATGAAAAGCTGCCACGGGATGACTTCGGGCACGGCGTTGATCTCTACAAGTGCAGCAACTACAAACGCGCGTTCGCTCAGTTGCTCGGGGATTTTTCCAGGGTCATGGACAACCTCGAGAGCTGCATCAAGCGCCCGGAGGGCGGCGAGCCCGCCCCGCAGCCGCCGGCTCCCCCCAGGTGAGGTGCCCCCGGTTTCGCCGGCGCCCCTAGAAGAAGGTCGGGCTCGAGCCGCAGTAGACGGAGCGCGTGCCCGCGCGCTACTTCCGCTGCAGGCCCCGGCGGATCTGGGACAGGAGCCGGTTCAGGTTCGCCGCGTCGTTGCTCAGCGGCGATGCGCTCCTCGCGACGCTGGCGAGGCTGATCGCCTTCATCGCCGCGTCGCGCACGGCGATGCTCGGCGCCTTGCGCGCGATCGCGAGGAGCAGGGAGGAGGCGCGCTCGACATGGCCTTTCACGGCCGGGAACTGGAGGAGCTCGGCGGCTTCCTTCAGCTTCGCGAGGAGCGGCTCGTTCCCGGGGCTGGCCGGGTCGGCCGTGTGCAGGGCGCGCTGCGCTTCGTCGATCACCTTTTCCGTGATCTGCTGCATCAGCGTGCTGCGCATGTGCTCGGCGCCGCAGCCGGTGCAGGCGAGGGCGTCGGCTTTCTCGAGGCCGAAGCGGCGCGCGCGCACGAACTCGGCGCCGCCACAGCCCGGGCAGAACGCCTGGAGCCTGCCGACCTTGAAGATCGCCGGCTTGCCGAACGGTTCCATGTGCACCTGGCGATTCTCCGGGCCCCTTGCTACAAGCGCATGACCCGCCACCCTGCTACTCGCTGTCACGGTTTGCCCTACACGCGGAGGAAGTCATGGCAGCCGCCGGGCATAATCGGCTGCCAAGCATGGACGAATCCCTCTACCGGCTGATCGTCGAGCAGACGAAGGACTACGCGGTGTTCGCGCTCGACCCGGCGGGCCATATCCTCAGCTGGAACCTCGGCGCGCAGCGCATCAAGGGCTACGCGCCGGAGGACATCATCGGCCGGCATTTCTCCGTGTTCTACACGCGCGAGTCGCTCGAGCGCGGCTGGCCCGCCCACGAGCTGGCGGTCGCCACGGAGGAGGGGCGCTTCGAGGACGAGGGCTGGCGCGTGCGCAAGGACGGCTCGCGGTTCTGGGCGAGCGTGAGCATCACGGCGCTGCGCGATCCGCGCGGCGGGCTGCTCGGGTTCTCCAAGATCACGCGCGACCTGACGGAGCGCAAGCGGCAGGAGGAGGCGCTGCGCCAGAGCGAGGAGCGCTTCCGGCTGCTGGTCGAGGGCGTCGTCGACTACGCCATCTACATGCTCGAGCCGGACGGCGTCATCAGCAGCTGGAACGCCGGGGCGCAGCGGATCAAGGGGTACGCCCGCGAAGAGATCCTGGGACGCAACTTCTCGCAATTCTTCACCGAGGAGGACCGGCTGGCCGGCCGGCCGAGGGAGGAGCTCGCGACGGCGCGCCGCGCGGGCCGCGTGGAGGACGAGGGCTGGCGGGTGCGCAAGGACGGCGAGCGCTTCTGGGCGCGCGTGACCGTCACCGCGCTCCACGATCCCGAAGGGCACCTGCGCGGCTTCGCCAAGGTGACGCAGGACCTGACGCAGCGCCGGCACATCCAGGACCTGGAGAACGCGGCGCGCAACGTGAACGAGTTCATCGCCATGCTGGCGCACGAGCTGCGCAATCCCCTCGCGCCGATCCGCACCGCGGTGCAGGTGATGGACCAGCTGCCGCCCGGCGACCCGGGCCACGAGGCGATGCGGCGCACGATCGACCGGCAGGGCGCCCAGCTCGCGCGCATCGTCGACGACCTGCTCGACATCACGCGCGTGACGCGCGGCGCGCTTGCGCTGGAGCGCGCGCCCCTCGACGTCGCCGAGGCGGTGCGCCGCGCCGCCGAGACCGCGTTGCCGCAGATCGAGGCCCGGCGCCACCGCCTGGAGCTCGACGTGCCCGAGGGCCTGCGCGTCGAGGGCGACCTGCACCGGCTCACGCAGCTGCTCGCCAACCTGCTCAACAACTCGGCGCGCTACACCCCCGAGGGCGGCGGGATCTTCGTCAACGCGCGCGCGGAGGACGCCTCGGTCGTCGTGCGCGTGCGCGACACCGGCCGGGGCATCGCGCCCGGGCTGATCGGCCGCATCTTCGACATGTTCGTGCAGGGCCGCACGCCGCTCGAGAGGGTGGACGGCGGACTGGGCGTCGGCCTCGCGCTCGCGCGGCGCATCGCCGAGCTGCACCACGGCACGCTCGAAGCCCACAGCGCGGGCGAAGGCCAGGGCGCCGAGCTGACGCTGCGAATTCCGGCGCTGGAGGATGCGCTGAGCGCGCCGGCTAGGCGCGCGGCACGGTAAGCCAGGCGAGCGCCTCGGCCTCGGTCCTGAACGCGCGGTAGGCGATGGCGCGCTGGCGCGCGAGGACCTCGATGTACTGGTGCGCCGCGTGCAGCTCGGCATCGTCGGCCACCGCCGCGAGGCGGAAGCCCGCAACGGCGGCCATGCGCGCGAAGATCTCCGTCAGGCCGTACTGCTCCACCTTGAAGATCGTGCGCGACTCCCGGACGCGCATCAGCACCGCGGTGACGCCTTGGCGCTCGCGTTCCGCGAATACCGCCTCCGCCAGCTCCCGAGTCTGCTCCGCGGTCTCGCGGCCGCGGATGTCCACGTGCAGGACGTCGCCGATGCGCTCGAATTTCAGCTCCACGGGGAGATCATAAAAAAAGCCCCGGTCTCCCGGGGCTTTTATCCTGCCACTGCGTACTGCCGTTACCGCGGCCCGAACCTCATCTGCCCGGCGCCGGCCTCGTGCGCGCCCAGGTCGGGGCGCGAGCCGGTGTAGCCGTCGTTGAAGTTCGGCAGCACCGCCCCGGCGTCGAAGCCGCGGCTGCTCGGCGCGAGCTGGTAGTAGCCGCCCCCGCCGCTGGCCGGGCCATGGCCCGAGGCATAGGTCGGCGTCGCCGCGATGCCGTTCGGCTGGGCGCCCGAGTAGGGACGCATGTTGCCGTTCGACATGTCGTAGTCGAAGTTGTTCGCCGACCCGCCGACCATGCCGATCGCCATGCCGTTCGAGCTCTGCATGTGCCAGATGTTGTTGCGCGAGATGCTGTTGGTGAGCGGCTCGCCGGTGTTGCCCTTGATGCCCGAGCCCGCACCGCCGCCTGGCTGGAGGATGGTGTTATGGAAGAAGTAGCGCCTTCCCTCGCCATACCCGTTCTTCTGGCCCGACTTGCCGAACGTGCCCGTGCGTCCCGAGATGTTGCGGAACACGTAGAGCGGCCCGACGTGGGTCGCGGTGCTGGCGATCGTGATGTACGTATCGTCGATGTAGTTGCCCCAGATGCGTACGTTGCGATTGCCGCCCTCCGCCTCGATGCCGTCGTCCATCGCGTTGGCGATGTGGTTCCCGTAGATGTCGGTATCCGCGAACGGGAAGCCGACCCCCGAGAAGTTCGAGCCGCCGCCGATGGCGTCGTTGTAGTAGTGCCCGGTGGTCGAGGTGATCCGGTTGTAGCGGAACACGTGGTTCGCCCCGCACGCCCAGTAGGAGATCGCCTGCGGGCCGGCCGGGTGGCCGCTCGACCAGGAGTTCGAGCCGTAGCGCGGATTGTGGATCGTGTTGTTCTGGATCACGGTCCGCTCGAGCTGGAACGACGAGTCGCATCGCGCGCCCACTGCGGCATCGCGGTCGACGCCGAGGTTGCCGCCGCGGCTGCGTCCCCATCCGCTGATGTTGTTGCGATCGATCACCACGTCCCGCGCCCCGGGCAGCAAGCGCACGGCGTCCATGCGGGCGCCGCGCAGCGTGAAGCCGCGCACGATCACGTACGGCGCCGAGACGCGCACGTTGTAGTCCTGGCTGTTCTGCGCATCGAGCACCCCGCTGCTGCCCGGGGCCGGCGTGTAGAGCACGTAGCCGTTGCTGGTCCCGCCCTGCGTGATGTTCAGCGTCTGGCCGGGCTGCACGTGCACGGTCCGGGCGATCGGGAACTCCTCGCTCCAGGTCTTCGCCACGATGCCGCGGCTCATCTGCTGGCCGGCGACGCCCATCTGGATCTCGTAGTCGGTGCCGGGGTTGAGGTGCACGAGGCTGCCGCGGCACTCCCTGTTGCGCGAGTCATGCCACATCGTGTAGCCCTGCTTCCATGCACTCTCCCCGGCGGCGCGGTACTGCACGTTGCAGCCGTTCGCTCCGGCGCCCGAGGGCGAGGCCCAGTAGAGGCCGATCGAGTGGAACGTCGGCGTGGCGCGCACGCCGGTCGACGGCAGGCTCGAGGTCGGCGGGGGCGGGCTGTCCGCGGACGGAACCTGGAAGGTCACCGAGCTCGCCGTGCTCTGGCCCGCCGTGTCGAACGCCGTCGCGGTCAGCGTATGGCTGCCCGGCGAGAGGTTGCTCGCCGTGCCGCCGTACGAGTTCGTCGTGTCGGTGGCGACGAGGGTCCCGTCGATGCGGAACTCGACGCGCGAGACGCCGGTGTTGTCGGTCGCGTTCGCCGCGAAGGTGAGCGAATTTCCGCTCAGCGTCTGGTTCGCGGTCGGCGAGGTGATCGACACCGTCGGCGCGGGGTCGCTGGCGCCGCCGCCGGAGGGCGGGGGCGTGCTGGCCGAGTTCTGGATGTTGATGCTGATGCGCTCGTTGTACGAGCGGCCCGAGGCGTCGTACGCCACGGCGCGCAGCTCGTGCGTGCCGTTGGAGAACCTCGTCGTATCGAGCATGCAGGACATGCCGTCGCCGACGTTCGTGTCGGCGTTGAGCGCGGTGTTGTCGAGGAAGAAGCTGACGCGCGACACGCCCGTGCCCTTGACGTAGCACTTGTCGAGCGACAGGGTTCCGCTCACCGTATCTCCGCCGAGCGGCGCCTTGAACCAGGCCTCCAGCGTGCCGGAGGTCGGCGCGGGGAGCGAGGCGGTCGGCGGCGGGGTGGTCGGCTGCGGCACGGTGAACGTGACGCTGCGCGCGGTGCTCAGGCCGGCCGCGTCGAACGCGGTCGCGGTCAGGGTGTGCGTGCCCGGCGCCGGCGCGGCGACGCTGCCGCCGTAGGGCGCGCTGGTGTCGCTCGCGAGCAGGCTGCCGTCCAGGCGGAACTCGACGCGCGAGACCCCGGCATTGTCCGTGGCGCTCGCGGCGTAGCTCAGGGTGCTGCCGGTGACCGACTGGTTCGCCGCGGGCGAGGTGATCGATACCGCCGGGGCCGTATTGGGCTGCGGCACGTTGAACGTCACCGAGCTCGTGCTGCTCAGGCCCGCGGCGTCGAAGGCCGTCGCCGTGAGCGTATGCGAGCCTGGCGCGAGGCTGCTCACGCTGCCGCCGTACGGCGCGCTGGTGTCGCTCGCGAGCAGGCTGCCATCCATACGGAACTCGACGCGCGAGACGCCGGCGTTGTCGGTCGCGTTGGCGGCGTAGCTCAGGCTGCCGCTCACCGACTGGTTCGCCGAAGGCGAGGTGATCGACACCGTCGGCGGGGTGTTCGCGGGCGGCGGCGGGGTCGTGGCAGCGTTCTGGATGTTGATACGGACGCGCTCGGTATAGGAGCGGCCCGAAGAGTCGTACGCCACGGCGCGCAGCTCGTGGGTGCCGTTCGGGAACCTGCGCGTGTCGAGCACGCAGGACATGCCGTCCGATACGTTCGTGTCGCTGTTGAGCGCGGTGCTGCCGAGGAAGAAGTTGACGCGCCTGACGCTGTAGCCCCTGAGGTAGCACTGGTCGAGCGAGAGGGTGCCGCTCACGGTCTGGCCGCCCAGGGGCGCCTTGAACCAGGCCTCCAGGGTTCCGGAGGTCGGCGCCGGGAGGGATTGCGCCAGCGTTTCCGCCGGAAGCGCGCCCGCGAGGGCGAGTACTGCGACTGCGTAGGAAGTCTTCTTGAATCGCATGACCAAAATCCCCTTCTCGGGTTGTAGTTGGTCCTGCGATAGCGCACGATGCGTGCCAGCAGCGTGATTCCCGCTGCTTCAACGACTTACGTAATCGGCGTAGTGGAACCTGCGATAAGTGCCGTGGGGGTTCCACGACAGGAAAAACGATTGTTACGTGAAATCGCTTTGATTACCGGGGGGAAGCGCTGTCGCCACGCACCGACGAAAAGCGCGGGAGCACGCGCAGCGCGACGACTTTCTCTTCCGCGGGCTGCGGCGCGCGGCCGCGCTCCGCCCATTCGGCGATCGGTAAGAATTGCTCGCGCTCGGCGAACGACTGCGAGTAATCCATCTCGAAGATGCCCAGGCCGGTCTCCGCCGCCTTCAGGTACGCGTCGGAATCCGCGAGGCGCGTGAGCAGCGGCAGCTTGAGCGAGCCGAGGAAGCGCTCGAGCGGCTCGTAGACCGGCATCGACTTGCGCACCTTGTTGGCGACGACGGCGAGGCGGATGTTGCGGGCCCGCAGGCGCCCCGTGAGCATCAGGTCGCGGATGAAGTTCGCCGTGGCGCGGATGTCGATCGCCGAGGATGCCACCGGGATCAGGATGGAATCGGCGCGCGCCAGCATGTCCTGCAGCAGCATGCCCGAGGCGCCGGCGGGCGCGTCGACGATCAGCTGGCGCGTATCGGAGGGCACCTGCATCGCGAAGCTGCGCAGGCCGGTCCGCTGCGGCGCGGCGTTCGCCCCGTGGATGCGGAACGCCTCGGCGCTGCGCACGACGAGCCAGGCGAGCGTCGAGCCCTGCGGGTCGAAGTCCATGACCGCGGTAGGCACGCGCTTCGACGCGAAATACGAAGCGAGATTGGTCGTGACGGTCGTCTTGCCCGACCCGCCCTTGGTATTGATGACCAGCGTGGTATTCGGCCGCATGCCCCTCTCCCCTGGACAAGCGCCTCTATCCTAAGGCGAAAGTCCAGGGGCGGGGTGCAACTACTTCACTTCTTGGCCGCCTTCGAAGCCGGTTTGGCGCCTTTTTGGGCCGATTGGGCGTAGACGAAGTTGTCGAACGACTGCTCTGCCACCCGGAACCAGAGGTACTGGTTGTCCCGGAACGCCCGCCAGGGACCGTAGATGCGCTTGAACTGGGGGCTCTTCGCCGCCAGCTCGTCATAGAGCTCGAAGGCGGCCTTGTAGCAGGCCTCGAGCACCGAGCGGGGGAAGGCCCGGAGCTGCGCGCCCGCGGCGACGAGCTTGCGCATCGCATCCGGGTTCCTGGTGTCGTACTGCGCGGTCATCCAGATGTTGCTTTCGGCCGCCGCGCTTTCGAGCGCGGCCCGGAACTCGGCGGGCAGCTCCTCGAGCTTCTTCTGGTTGACGATGAACACCAGCTGCGCCGTGCCTTCCCAGAAGCCCGGGTAGTAGTAGTACTTCGCGACCTTCACGAAGCCGAGCTTCTCGTCGTCGTACGGGCCGACCCATTCGGTGGCATCGATGGTGCCCTTCTCGAGCGCCGGATAGATGTCGCCGCCGGCGATCTGCTGCGGGATCACCCCGAGCTTGGCGAGCATCTGGCCCTGCAGACCCGGGATGCGCATCTTCAGGCCCTTCAGGTCGGCGACCGACTTGATCTCCTTGCGGAACCAGCCGCCCATCTGCGCGCCCGTATTGCCGCCCGGGAACTGCACGCAGCCGTATTCCTTGTAGAGCTCGCGGATCAGCTCGAGGCCGCCCCCGCCGTACATCCAGGCGTTCTGCTGCCGCGTGTTGAGGCCGAAGGGCAGCGTGGTATCGAAGGCGAACGCCGGGTTCTTGCCGACGTAGTAGTAGCTCGCGGTCTGGCCGCACTCCACGGTTCCGGCCTGGACCGCGTCCAGCACCTGCAGCGGGGGGACGACTTCCCCGGCGGCATGGGTGCGGATCTGGAAACGGTTGCCCGTGAGCTGCGCTACGCGGCGGGCGAAATACTCGGCCGTACCGTAAAGCGCGTCGAGGCTCTTCGGGAAGCTCGAGGCGAGGCGCCAGGTGACGGCCGGCTGCTGCGCGGTCTGGGCGGCCGCGGGACCGACCAGCGCGGTCGCGGCCGCGCCGATGCCGGCCCGGGCGAGAAAGTCTCTGCGTTGCATGAGCTGCTTTTCCTCTCGAAAAAGCAGCAATTATCAAGCCGCCTTGGCCGCCACCGCCTTCCGGTTCGACTCCAGTTTCGCATCGACGAGGCGCACGATCTCGTCCAGGGCCTCCAGTCGCATGCCTTTCTTCGCGGCGATGGCCTGCACGAGCCGGTCGACGCGCTCGATGTTCGGCGCGCCGCCGAACAGCGCGCGCGCGGCGGAGGAAGGGCTCGCGAGGCCCTGCGCGGCGGCCGCGTACTTCTCGAAGGGCACCAGGTCCTTTTCGTCGGCGCCCAGCGCGACGCACAGCTTCACGACCCAGGCATAGACCGCGCGCGAGGCCTCGAGGTCGCCGTGCACGGCCTCCTTGATCGGCCGCATGCCTTCCTTCGTGATGCAGCGGTAGTTGCCGGCGAGCAGCATCGACCACTTGGCGAGCGGCACGAAGAGCGATTCGTGCACCTTGAGCTTCACCGGCAGCTCGATCTTCTCCGTCCCGGTGTCGAAGCGCGCCGCCTCGATGCCGGCCTCGAGCTCGCGCAGCAGCGCGGTGTGCTTCTCCGAGGGGAAGCGCGCCGACTTGAAGTTGGTGGGCAGGCGCACCTGCAGGACGTTCACCTTCTCCTCGGGCGGGCGGAACGCCTGCGGGTCGGGGCTGCACAAGGTCATGAGCGCCGGGTCGAAGCGGTCCCACACCGTGGGATCGGTATACGCGCCGCGCACCCAGTCCGCGGAGACGCCCGGGATGCGCGCGATGTACGGCAGCGGCGGCATGTTCATGATCGACATGCACGGCAGCTTCTCGCGCGCGATCGCGTCGACGAGCTGTCGCACGCCCGCGGAGCGGTACTGCGGCTCCTGCATCGCGAGGGCGACCAGCTCGTAGTCGGCCGGATTCACCGCGCCGGGCGCGTCGGCGGAGAGCTGCCCGGGCAGCTTGCGCGAGTCGACTTCCACCAGGCCTTCGCGGCCTTTCACCGGCATGCGCACGCGCGTGCCGAGCGAGTTGATGACGTCGGCCTCGGCCTGCAGGCAGACCAGTTTCACCGTGTGGCCGGCCAGGAGCAGCTTCGTCGCCAGCAGGGAGCCGTAAGATGCGCCAAGAATGAGGATTTTTCGGGGCGTTGCCATGGGGGGATTTCCTTCAGGAGAACAATCCGAGGGTACTCCGATCGCCCGGCACTCTCACGTTGCAGTGCAGAATTCCACGATATGAAACCCGCATGAAACCCGATGCGATCGTCCTGGGCGCCGGAATCGTCGGGATTTGCGTCGCCCTGCACCTGCAAAAACGCGGCCGTCCGGTCGTGCTCGTCGACCGGCGCGGCGCGGCCGAGGAAACCTCCTTCGGCAATGCCGGCCTCATCCAGCGCGAGGGCGTCTACCCCTATGGTTTTCCGCACGACTTCGGCGCGCTGCTGCGGTACGGCTTGAACCGGACGATCGATGCGTACTACCACCCGTCGGCGCTGCCGCGGCTCGCGCCGTTCCTCTGGAAGTACTGGCATTACTCGCGCCCGGCGCGGCACGCCGCGGTGGCGAAGGTCTACGCGAAGCTGATCGAGCACTGCGTGAGCGAGCACGAGGCGCTCGCCGCCGAGGCGGGCGCCGCCGGCTTCCTGCGGCGCACCGGATGGATGAAGGTCTTTCGCACCGAGCGCCAGCTCGAGCGGCGCCGCGAGGAAGCCGAGCTCTGGAACCGGGAGTTCGGCATCAACTTCCGCCTGTACGGGAAGAAGGAGCTGCAGGAGATCGAGCCGCACGTCGCGCCGGTGCTGGTGGGCGCGCTGCACTGGACCGACCCGGTCGCGGTCGACGATCCGCACGGGCTCGCGAGCGCCTATCTCGCCCACTTCAGGAAGCTCGGCGGGACGTTCGTGCAGGGCAACGCCGCGAGCCTCGAGAGCGCCGGCGCGGGCTGGCGGCTCCGGACCGCGCAAGGGCTCGTCGAAGCGCGCGACGCCGTGATCGCGCTCGGACCCTGGGCGGATGTCCTGACCCGGGCGCTCGGGTACGACCTGCCGCTCGCGGTGAAGCGCGGCTACCACATGCACTACCGCGCGGCCGGCGAGGCGAAGCTCAACCATCCCATGCTGGATACCGAGCGGGGCTACTTCCTCGCGCCGATGCGCCGCGGCATCCGGCTCACCACCGGCGCCGAGTTTGCGCACCGCGACGCGATCCGCACCCCGGTGCAGCTCGGCCGCGCGGAGCCCATCGCGCGCGACCTCTTCCCGCTCGCGGAGCGCCTCGACACCGAGGCCTGGATGGGGGCGCGGCCGTGCACGCCGGACATGCTGCCGGTCATCGGCCCGGCGCCGCGCCATCGCAACCTGCACTTCGCGTTCGGCCACGCGCACCACGGCCTCACGCTCGGCGCGGTGACCGGGCGCCTGGTCGCCGAGATGCTCACTGGCGAAGCGCCGTTCGTCGACCCGGCGCCGTATTCGCCCCGGCGCTTCGGCCCATGAAGCTGCAGATGCACAAGAACTCGCTGTTCGCGATCCTGCTGCGCTCGCCGTGGTGGGTGAGCCTGGTGGTCGCCGGGGCGCTGTTCGCCGGCCTGCGCCTGCTCATCCCGCCGCTCTATGCCGGGTTCTTCGCCGTGCCGTTCCTCGTCATCGGCGGCTACGCGGCCTGGAAGGCGCTGCGCGCTCCGAGCGCCGCCGCGGTCGACCGCATGCTCGAGGCGGCCCGGGCCATGGACTGGAAGAGCTTCGCGGCGCAGATGGAGGCGAGCTTCCGCGGCGAGGACTTCGAGGTCACGCGGCACGAGGGCGAGGACGCGGATTTCTACCTGGAGCGCTCCGGCACCCGCATCCTGGTCGCCTGCAAGCGCTGGAAGGCGGCGCGCACCGGCATCGAGCCGCTGCGCCAGCTCAAGGCCGCGGCGCGCAGCCGGAAGGTGCCGGACTGCATCTACGTGGTGGCGGGGGAGATCACCCCGGTCGCCGTGTCGTTTGCCGCGGAGAATGGAATAAGCATTTTCGCCGGTATGGAGCTCGCAAAGAGGCTGTAAATTCGGCGCATGCCGGACCGCCGCTCGTTCCTCGCCGCAGCCGCCGCCCTTGCCGCCGCGCCCGCGCTGCGCGCCCAGGACAAGGCGGCGCGCGCGGTGCGCCTCGGCGTGCTCGACCCGCTGGCCGAGAACGCCAACGGCGCGAGCATGGCCGAGCTGCGCAAAGTGCTCGCCGACGCCGGGTACGCCGAAGGCGGCAACCTGCGCATCGAATACCGTTCCGCCGACGGCCGGCCGGAGCGCTTTCCCTCGCTCGCCGCGCAGCTGGCGCGGCTGAAGGTCGACTGCATCGTCGCGAACGGCACGCCGGCGGCGCTCGCGGCCAAGGCCGCCGCGCCGGCAATCCCGGTCGTCGCTTCGCTTGCGCTCGACCCGGTCGAGACCGGCCTCGTGCAGAGCCTCGACAAGCCGGGCGGCAACGTGACCGGCGTCGCGGTGCTGACGCCCGAGCTGGAGAAGCGGCGCATCGAGCTGCTGCGCGCGCTCGCGCCCGGGCGCAAGCGCCTCGCGATGCTGGTAAACATGGGCAACCCGGCGCTCGCCTCGACCTGGCAGGCGATGCAGGCCGCGGCGCAAGGCGTGGGCATGCAGCCGGAGCTCTTCGACGTGCGGGTGCCGCGCGACATCGGCCGCGCCCTGGACAACGCGAAGGGCAAGGGCGCCGAGGCGCTGGTGCTGCGGGTCGGCGCGCTCGCCGACGCGGAGCGCGACACGGTGGTCCTCGCGGTCGCGCAGCACAAGCTGCCGGCGATCTTCGCGCAACGCGGCTTCGTCGAGGCGGGCGGCATGGCTTCCTACGGCGTCAACCTGCCGTACAACTTCGGCCGCGCCGCCGGGTTCGTGGAGCGCATCCTCAAGGGGGCGAAGCCCGCCGAGCTGCCCATGGAGCAGCCGGCGAAGTTCGAGCTGGTCATCAACCGCCGCACGATGCGCGCGCTCGGCCTGGTGATCCCGCCCGACATCCTGCTGCGCGCCGACGAAGTCGTCGGCTAGAAGAGCCAGGTTCCGCCCAAGGTCTCGGGGAGCCTTACGCAGGATCCCCTGCTGGTCTTCTTGATCTTCAGCCCGGCCCGCTCGACGCTCGTCGCGAAAGCGGCCTGGTCGCGGACCCGGAGGGAGAAAGCAGCGACGGAAGGAGCGGGCGGCACGCCGTCGATGAATTGGGAAAGAACGTGTTGCGTGCCGAGGAAGATCCGTCCGCGCGAGGTGTCGAGACGGACCAGGTCGCCGTCGGGCGAAGGCAGGAGGCCGGCGAAATGGCCCCAGCGCCCGGCCGCGTCGGCCGGATCGTCGGCGACGACGTAGGCGTCGCCCAGGCCGGTGACGCCGTTGGGATGGGCGACGAAGCGCGGCTCCCAGATCACCTCGGGCGTGAGGTGCTCGCAATACTGCACGCGCGCCTCGGGCATCTTCGCCGGCGGCACGTACACCACGTTGAACTTCACGGTGCGCCCGTCGTCCACCTGGCGCTGCAGCCGCACGAGCGGCTCCGGCTCGAAGCCGTGCGCGGCGAGGCGCCGGTGCTCGCCTTCCGCGTCCGGCGTGCCGAAGCACACCAGGTGCACCCCGGGGTATCGCGCCATGTGGCTGCGAACGCGCGCGGCGTTCGGCGTCTCCAGCATCGGCGCGAGGATCTCGACATAGCCCTGCTCGAGCATCAGGCAGCGGTTGGAGGTGCCGGCCGGCTTGCCGTTCGCCTGGTGGTGCGAGACGGGGGAGGGGGTGAAGCCCAGCCGCTCGAGCAGCGCCCCGGCGGCGCCCAGGGCCGGGACGAAGTGCGCGACGTGGTCGAGGACGAGGTTGCCGGGCGCCGGCCTCTGGCTCGCATGCACCACTACTTCTCTCCCAGGCCGAGCGATCTGCTGATGACCTCTTTCATGATCTCGTTCGTGCCGCCGTAGATGCGCTGCACGCGCGCATCGACGTAGGCGCGCGCGATCGGGAACTCCCACATGAAGCCGTAGCCGCCGTGCAGCTGCACGCACTCGTCCATCACCTTGCCCTCGAGGTCGGTGATCCAGTACTTCGCCATCGCCGCAGCTTCCGGGGTCAGTTGTTTGTGCAAAAGAAGCTCGATACACCGGTCGACGAAGACGCGCCCGACCTGGACTTCGGTCGCCAGCTCCGCGAGCTTGAAGCGCGTGGTCTGGAAGCCGGCGATCGGCTTGCCGAACGCCTTGCGCTCCTGCACGTAGGCCTTGGTCCACGCGAGCGCCGCCTCGCACTTGGCGATCGCGCCGATCGCGATCTGCATGCGCTCCCAGGGGAGCTCCTGCATCAGGTAGACGAAGTCGTTGTTCTCCTGGCCGACGAGGTTCTCCGCCGGCACCGCGACGTTGTCGAAGAACAGCTCCGCGGTGTCCTGGCCCTTGAGCCCCATCTTCTTCAGCCGCTTGCCTTTCGAGAAGCCCTTCATCGAGGTGTCGACGACGAGGAGGCTCGTGCCCTTCGCGCCCTTCGCGGGGTCGCTCTTCGCGACGACGATCACCAGGTCGCAGTTCCAGCCGTTGGTGATGAACGTCTTCGACCCGTTGACGACATACGCGTCGCCCTTCTTCAGGGCGGTGGTCTTGATTGCCTGGAGGTCGGAGCCGGCTCCCGGTTCGCTCATGGCGATCGCGCCGATCATCTCGCCCGAGGCCATCCTGGGCAGGTACTTCTTCTTCAGCGCCTCGCTGCCGTAGGCGAGGAGGTAGGGCGCGACGATCTCCGAGTGCAGGCCGAAGCCGAGCGAGGAATTGTTCGCGCGCGCCTGCTCCTCGATCAGCACGACGCTGTAGAGCTTGTCGGCATCCGCCCCGCCGTACGCGGCCGGCATGGTGGGGCAGAGGAAGCCGTTCTCGCCGGCCTTGCGCCAGACCGACCGGTCCGCGTAGCCCTGCTCCTGCCACTTCTCGTCGTGCGGCGCGACCTCCTGCTCCATGAAGCGGCGGACGCTGTCGCGGAACGTCTCGTGCTCGGGTGAGAACAGGGTGCGTGGGATCATGGCGGGGATTCTACTTACGGATAAACTTGGCGGCATGATCGAGCGCTCGCACCACGACATGGGCGGCCTTCCGGCGGGGAAGGTGGAGCCCGTCGAGCACGATTACGCGCAATGGGAGCGGCGGATCGACGCGATGTGCGTCCTCCTGTGGGGCCTGAAAGGCCCGCTGCGGGGCGTCCCACGCACCTTCACCGTGGACGAGCACCGCCGGGCGATCGAGTCCCTGCCGCCGGCCGACTACGATGCGCTCGCCTACTACGAGAAATGGGTGGTCGGCCTCGCGCACTGCCTGCTGCAGCGCGGGGTCGTCACCAGCGCCGAGCTGGCGCGCAAGATGGTCGAGGTCCAGGCGCGTGGCTGAGGGGAAATTCCAGGTGGGGCAGAAGGTGCGCGTGATGAAGGCCTACCCGGTCGGCCACCTGCGCACGCCGCACTACATCCGAGGCTGCACCGGCGAGGTCGAGCGCTTGTGCGGCGCGTTCCCGAATCCGGAGGAGCTTTCGCAGATGCGCGACGGCAAGCCCGCGCAGCCGCTGTACCGCGTGCGCTTCCGGCAGAAGGACGTCTGGCCCGACTACCGCGGCGCGGATTCCGACCTTCTCGAGGTCGAGCTCTACGAGCACTGGCTCGAGGCGCAATGAGCGACCAGGGAAGCTACCGCCCGCTGAGCTACTTCCAGCTGATGGAAGTGAGCCTGCGCGAGCTGCTCACCGAGAAGGGCATCCTCTCCGGCGAGCAGATCGACGCCGAGGTCGAGAACATGCGCTCGCGCGACCCGTCGCGCGGTGCCTTCGTCGTGGCCCGGGCGTGGGTCGATGCATCCTTCAAGGAAAGACTTCTCGCCAGCGGCACGAAGGCCTGCGAGGAGCTCGGGCTGGACGTGCCGGCGCTGAAGCTGATCGTGGTGGAGAACACGCCGCAGGTGCACAACGCCGTCGTCTGCACGCTCTGCTCCTGCTATCCGCGCATGCTGCTCGGGCTGCCGCCGGACTGGTACAAGTCGCGGCCTTACCGTTCCCGGATGGTGAGGGAGCCGCGCGCCGTTCTCGCGGAATTCGGCTTGAAGATAGAAGATGATGTCGCGATCAGAGTCCATGACTCGACGGCCGACATGCGCTACCTGGTGCTGCCGATGCGGCCGCCGGGCACGCAGGGCTGGAGCGAGGAGCGGCTCGCGGCCCTGGTGACGCGCGACGCGATGATCGGCGTATCGGTCCCGAGGGCGCCACGAGAATAAAGCCCCTGCAGGTCGTCCCCCTGGGCGACCTCGCCGCATACGTCGAGTTTTCCCCCACGCTGGACCGCGAGGTCAACGCGATGGTGCGGCGGCTCGCGGCGGCGCTGCTCGCGCGCGCCGAGCCGCAGGTGCGCGACGTGGTCGCCGGCCTGGGCGGCGTCGCGCTGCACTTCGTCCCGTCGATCCGGGAAAGCGCGCCCGCGCTCGCCGCGGCGCTCGTCGCGCGCTGCCTCGAGGACGGGCTCCCCGGGGCGGAGAAGGTCGGGCGCGACGTGGAGATCCCCGTGTGCTACGAGCCCGAGTTCGCCCTGGACATGAAGGATCTTTCCACGACGCTCGAGCACCCGTGGGAGGACATCGTCGAGAGGCATGCAAAGGCGGAATACGAGGTCCTGATGATCGGCTTCGCGCCGGGCCATGCGTACATGGGCGGCCTCGACCCCCGGCTCGCCGTGCCGCGCCGCGCGGTGCCGCGCGCCGTCGTGCCGGCCGGCTCGGTGGCGATCGCCAACGAGCAGACGGTCGTCTACCCCTACGCGATCTCGGGCGGGTGGAACGTGATCGGCCGCACGCCGCTGCGCGTGTTCGACGCGAAGCGCGCCGAGCCGAGCCTGTTCGGCAACGGCGACCGGGTGCGCTTCCGTGCGATCGGCAAGGCCGAGTTCCTCCGCATCGCGGCCCTGCCGTGAGCATCCGCGTCCTGCGGCCGGGCCTCTTCTCCACCGTGCAGGACGCCGGCCGCCACGGCCTGCAGCACCTCGGCCTGTGCCCGGGCGGCGCGATGGACGAGATCGCGCTCACGCTCGCCAACGCGCTGGTCGGCAACGCGCCGGGCGAGGCGGCGCTCGAGGTGACCGTGATCGGGCCGGAGCTGCAGTTCGAGCACGAGTGCCTGGTCGCGGTGTGCGGCGCCGAGTTCCAGGGCGGCTTCCCGCACAACCGCCCGGTGCTCGTTCCCGCCGGCGGCCGCTACAGCGTCGGGCGCGCGGTGCGCGGAGCGCGCGCCTACCTCGCGGTGGCGGGCGGGATCGCGCTCGAGCCGGTGCTCGGCAGCCGCAGCACCTACCTGCCGGGCGGGTTCGGCGGGCTCGAGGGGAGGGCGCTCAGGCATGCAGACCTGTTGCCGCTCGCGCCGCACAGCGCCGCCCTCTCGAAGGAAAGGTTCGCGAAGCTGAAGGCAAGAACGGGCGCGAGCGTGCGCTGGTCGGCGCCGCCGCTTACGCTGCCCGACCGCGAGCCGATCCTGGTCCACGTCGTCGAGGGGCAGCACTTCGAGAGCTTCGAGCCGGCGGCGCAGCGCGCTTTCCTCGACGCGGTGTGGCGCGTCGCGCCCGACTCCAACCGGATGGGCTTTCGCCTGCAGGGCCCGGCGCTCGAGCGGGTGCGAAAGAGCCCGGAGCGCGATGAGATACTATCCGGGCCGACCTGCCTCGGCAGCGTGCAGGTGCCGCCGGGCGGCGCACCGATCGCGCTGATGGCCGACCACCAGACCACCGGAGGGTATGCCCGCATCGCGGAGGTCGCCTCGGCGGACGTGCCGCGGCTCGCGCAGCTCGCGCCGGGCGGGAAGGTGCACTTCGCGCGCTGCAGCCTCGAGACCGCGACGGAGCTGCGGCAGCACATGCAGGAACGCCTGGAGACCGCCCTGCGCGGCATCGCCTGGAGCTATGGAAACTAGGAACCCGCACATCGACCTCAACTGCGACATGGGCGAGAGCTACGGCGCCTGGAAGATGGGCGCCGACGCCGAGGTGATGCCGCTCATCAGCTCGGCGAACATCGCCTGCGGCTTCCATGCGGGCGATCCGGCGACGATCCGCAGGACCGTGCGCCTCGCGCTCGACCACGGGGTCGCGGTCGGCGCGCATCCTTCGCTGCCCGACCTGCAGGGCTTCGGCCGGCGCGCGATGAAGATCTCGGCGCAGGACATGTACGACCTGGTCGTCTACCAGGCCGGCGCCGTGGAGGCGTTCGCGCGCGCCGCGGGCGCGAAGCTGCACCACGTGAAATGCCACGGCGCGCTCTACAACATGGCCGCCAACGACGAAGCGCTTTCGGAGGCGATGGTGCGCGCCGCGAAGGATCTCGGCGTGATGCTCTACGTGCTCTCGAACAGCCGGAATTTCGACATCGCCCAGGCCGCCGGCATACGTGTCGCGGGGGAGGTATTTGCCGACCGCGCGTACGCCGACGATGGCACGCTGGCGCCGCGCGGGACGCCCGGCGCGATGATCGAGGATGCGGGCAAGGCGGTGCAGCAGGCGCTCGCCATGGTCGAGGGCGGATTCGTCCTGAGCCTGTCCGGGAAGCGCGTCGCGGTCGCGCCCGACACGCTGTGCATCCACGGCGACCAGCCCGGCGCGGTCGCGTTCGCGAAGGCGCTTCGGGCGAAGTTCTCGGAGAAGGGGATCTCGGTTGCGGCGCCATAGCCTGTTCACGCCCATCTCGCTGGGCGGCATCACGCTGCCCAATCGCGTCGTCGTCGCGCCCATGTGCCAGTACTCGGCGCACGACGGCCGCATGAGCGACTGGCATCTCCAGCACCTCGGCACCTTCGCGTGCTCCGGGGCCGGCCTGTTCGTCGTCGAGGCGACCGGCGTGACGCCGGAAGGGCGCATCACGCCGCGCTGCACCGGACTCTACGACGACGCCAACGAGGCGGCGATGGCGCGCGCGCTGGCCCTCTACCGCTCGATCACGAAGCATCCCATCGGCATCCAGCTCGCGCACGCGGGCCGCAAGGCGTCGACCCATCCGCCCTTCCTGGGCGGCAAGCCGCTCGCGGCGGGCGAGGGCGCCTGGCAGACCGTCGGTCCTTCGCCGATTCCTTTCGGCGACGGCTGGCACGTGCCGGAGGAGCTTTCCTCCGCTTCTCTTTCACGCCTCAAGGATTCCTTTGTAGAAGCGGCGAAAAGGGCGAGCAGGCTCGGCTTCGACGTGGTGGAGCTGCACTCCTCGCACGGCTATCTGCTGCACCAGTTCCTCTCGCCGCTCGCCAACCAGCGCAAGGACGCGTACGGGCGCAACCGGATGAAGTTCCCGCTCGAGGTCGCGGCCGCGGTGCGCGAGGTTTGGCCGAAGGAGCGCTGCCTCGGCGCGCGCATCAGCGGGAACGACTGGGCCGAGGGCGGCCTGGGCCCGGACGACGCGGTGGCGTACGCGCGCGCGCTGAAGAAGACCGGCGTCGACTACGTGTGCGTGTCGAGCGGCGCGATGGTGCCGCATGCGCGCATCCCGGTTGCGCCCGGGTATCAGGTGCCGTTTGCGTTCAAGGTGAAGAGCGAGGCCGCCATCGCGACGCGCGCGGTCGGCATGATCGTGGACCCGGACCAGGCCGAGGCGATCCTCTCCTCGGGCGAGGCGGACATGGTGGCGATGGCCCGCGCCTTCCTCGACAACCCGCGCTGGGTCTGGCACGCCGCCGAGCGCTTCGGCGTGAAGATCGACTATCCGCCGCAATACGCGCGCAGCCACGGCGAGGTCTGGCCGGGCGCGGCGATCGCGAGGCCGAAGGAGACCGCATGAAGCAGCCCGACCTCAAGAACATGGAACAGCTGGTGCGCCAGCTCCTGATCGAGCTGGGCGAGGATCCGTCGCGCGAAGGCCTGGTGAAGACGCCCGAGCGCGTGGCGAAGGCGCTCGCGTTCCTCACCCACGGCTATCGCACGCGGCTCGACGAGGTGATCAACCAGGCGCTCTTCACCCAGAAGACGAGCAGCATGGTCATCGTGAAGGATATCGAGGTCTACAGCCTGTGCGAGCACCACATGCTGCCGTTCTTCGGCCGCTGCCACATCGGCTACATCCCCGACGGCAAGGTGTTCGGCGTGAGCAAGCTCGCGCGCCTCGTCGACATGTTCGCGCGGCGGCTGCAGCTCCAGGAGCGGCTCACCGAGGAAATCTCGAAGGTGGTGATGGAGGAGGTCGGCGCGAAGGGCGTCGGGGTCCTGATCGAGGCGCGCCACCTGTGTATGATGATGCGGGGGGTCGAGAAGCAGAACTCGACCATGGTGACGTCCTCGGTGCTCGGCGTGTTCCGCGAGCACCTGGCGACGCGGGAAGAGTTCCTGACATTGGTGAAAGGAACATGAGAGACGCCATCACGGGGGGCCTGGTCGGTCTGGGGATCGGCGTGTTCCTGCTGATCTTCGACTACATGATGATCAAGCGCGGCGCCGCCGAGCGCGCCAAGCGCAACCACAAGACCGAAGTCACGCTCGACCACACCGAGAAGGGGCGCATCGCCGCCCTTGTGCGGTTCTGCTTCTTCCTGCCCCCGGTCCTCGCCTTCGCTTTCTGGGTGATCGGCTAGGAGAGGAGCCGCTTGGGAAATCGGTGTCAGGCACCGATTTCAGCAAGCGGAAGTGCGCGGCGGGAGCCGCGTGAATTCGGTGCCTGACACCGATTTCCCTACGAGCCGCTGGCGATCGCCAGCTTGTTCTCCACCGCGGTAACGCCGATCACCCTGTAGGCGACGCGCGCGGCGCGCTGGCGCTCGTCCTGGCTGCCGGCCGTTCCCCAAAGCGTCACCACGCCGCCGGAGGCGGTCACGTCGATCGCCGCGGCGTGGACCTTTCCTTCGTCCTCGAGCGCGCGCATCACCCGCTTCGCGAGCTCCTTGTTCGGGTCCGGCCGGGCTTCGGGCGCCGGCTCGGCCCGCGGCTCGGGGGCGGGCGCCACCGCGACCGCGACGGAAGGTGCTGCGGGGGCGCTCGTCACGGCCTGGGGGGGAGGCGGCGGCGCCTCCGGGGCGCAGGCGCCGGTGACCAATGCGAGCAGCACGATGAGCACGCGTTCCATGAGCCCTCCGAGACCGGAATCCATGGCCCATCATGAGCTTGCGCCGAATGCCGCTGCATGAAGGAAGTCACGTCGCGCCGAAGATTTCCCGGACCGCGCCGGCATCGAAGCGGTACTCGTGGTTGCACATCTCGTTGCGGATGAGGACTTCGCCCTTTTCGGAAAGGATCGCCTCCACTTCCTTGCGGCCGAGCGCGCGCAGCAGGTCCTTCACCTTCTCCACGTCGTAGGGGCAGTGGTAATCGACCGGGTGGAGGCGGAACACCCGCATCAGCTCCTCGGGGAAAAGGCGCGTCAGGAGGTCGTAGGGCTGGGAATCGCGCGTCTCTTCGAGGCGCAGCGTGGCCGCAAGGTGCTTTACCCGGTTCCAGCCGTCGGCATCCTTCGCGTCGGCGCCTGGCAGCTTCTCCAGCAGGAGCCCGCACACCGCGCCCCCGTCGGCGAACAGCCGCACGAACGACTCGAGCTGCTCGGACTGCGAGAGGTAGTGCTCGAAGATGTCCTCGAGCGACTCGCCCTCGAGCGGCACGAGGCTCTGGTAGATCTGCCCGTTGCGCAGGTCTTCGAGCATCACGGACAGCCGCCCGTCCCCCAGGAGCGAGCGCTCCGTTAAGCCTGCGTTAAGCAAGCCCCTGTCAGGGTGGAACTGCGCCATCCCGCGGATCCGCAGCTCCGCGGTGCAATCCGACACGAGAAGGCGGACCGGGCCTGTTCCTTGCACCTGCAGCGTCACCCGCCCCGCACCCTTCTGATTCGCCGCGAGCAGCACGTTGAGCGCGGTCGTGTGGCCGAGCAACGACACGATCGGGGCCGGGTAGCCGCGGCCCTCGAGCATGCGCTCCCAGGCGCCGGTCAGGCAGACCAGGCGGCCGCGGATGTCGAGCTGCTCGAAGAGGAACCGCTGTACGTAGTCCGTTTGCAAGGTAGATGGAGGGGCTCGCGAAGTGCTAAACCGGAAGGTCCGATGAGCGCAGTCTCGAAGCGTCCCTCCGGTCTTGCCGGGCATGATTTATACCTGTTCCGGGAAGGCACGCATACGCGCCTGCACGAGCGGCTCGGCGCGCACCTCGATGCCGCCGGCGCGACGTTCGCCGTCTGGGCGCCGAACGCGCAGTCGGTCTCGGTGATCGGCGATTTCAACGGCTGGGATCCGCGCAGCCACCCGATGCAGGGCAGCGAATCGGGCGTCTGGGAGGCCGCGGTCCCGGGCGTGAAGCAGGGCGCCGTGTACAAGTACCACGTCGTTTCCCGCCACGGCAACTTCCGCGTCGACAAGGCCGACCCGTTCGCGTTCCGCAGCGAGATGCCGCCGCGTACCGGCTCGGTCGTCTGGGACCTCGGATACGCCTGGAACGATGCGGAGTGGATGCGCAACCGCAAGCGCCGCAACGCGCTCGATGCGCCGTGGTCGGTCTACGAGGTTCACCTGGGCTCGTGGCGCCGCTCGCCTGAGGAGCCGGGACGGCTGCTCTCGTACCGCGAGATCGCGCCGCAGCTCGCGCAGTACTGCAAGCGCATGGGCTTCACGCACGTCGAGCTGATGCCGGTCATGGAGCACCCGTTCTACGGCTCCTGGGGCTACCAATGCACCGGCTACTTCGCGCCGAGCACGCGCTACGGCTCGCCGCAGGACTTCATGCACCTCGTCGACCACCTGCACCAGGAAGGCATCGGCGTGGTCCTCGACTGGGTGCCGTCGCACTTCCCGTGGGACACGCACGGCCTGGGGTTCTTCGACGGGACGCACCTCTACGAGCATTCCGACCCGCGCCAGGGCCACCACCCGGACTGGGCGAGCGCGATCTTCAACTACGGGCGCAACGAGGTGCGGGCGTTCCTCGCCTCGAGCGCGCACTTCTGGCTGGGCCGCTACCACGCCGACGCGCTGCGCGTCGACGCGGTGGCCTCCATGCTCTACCTCGACTACGGGCGCAAGGAAGGCGAGTGGATCCCGAACCGCTTCGGCGGCCGCGAGAACCTCGAGGCGATCGAGTTCCTGCGCTTCCTGAACGAGAGCGTGTACCGCGATTTCCCGGACACGCAGACGATCGCCGAGGAATCGACCGCCTGGCCGCAGGTATCGCGCCCGACCTGGCTCGGCGGCCTGGGCTTCGGCATGAAGTGGAACATGGGCTGGATGCACGACACCCTGCGCTACTTCTCGGCCGACCCCGTCTACCGGAAGTACCAGCACGCGGACCTCACGTTCCGCATGATCTACGCCT
>CBDDRX010000012.1:0-14225 GCA_965233165.1 uncultured bacterium
TTCGCGGCCTTGCGTGGAAAGATCGTCGTCGACGAGTCCGGCGATCCGCAGCCTTGCGCTCGACAACTGCAGATCAAGACGCGCCAGGCCGGGCGTGTTCACGAGCGCCACGCATTCGTGCTTCACGCCCCAGGCGTCGTCCGCGGCCGCGGCGTTGGCAAAGCGGAACGCAAGGACCCGGTCGCCCGCGACGCCGCCCCGCGGCAGGACTTCCAGGGACTCGCACCGCTCGGGGCCGAACCCCTTGACGGGATAGCGATAGAGCGCCGCGACGCGTTTCATCGCGCGAAGCGCTCCACCGCACCGTCAAGGGTGCGGTCGTCATGAGAAATGAACACGTGGCCGCCGGTGACGGACAGGTCGAAGCTCATGCGCCTCCCGAGGCGCGCCGTCAGCCCCTCGAGCAGGCCGCGGTCGATCGCATAGAGCTCGAGCGCCTCGGCGCGATGGATCCGCTCGCCGGCGAGCGCCTGTCGGAGCCGGTCGGGGCGCGCGGTGTAGACGGCGACGCGCGGCGCGGCCTTGCCCGCCTTGTGCAGGCGCGCGGCGTCGGGGGCGCCGACCTCGATCCAGGCCTGGAGCACGCCGGTCAGGTCGCGCACGGCGATCGCGGGCTCGTCCGGATCGGAGAGGCCGCGCGAGAACGCGATGCCTTCGGTGTACTCGAGGCAGTACGCGAGCACGCGCGACACCAGGGATTCCGCCGTCTCGGACGGATGGCGCGCCGCCTTGAACTCGAGCGCCTCGTAGACCGCGCGGTCGGTGTCGGAGAGCTGGACGGCGAAGTGGTGGATCGTGGCGCCGAGCGCCATGGTGCCGCTTAGTTGCAGAGCACCAGGTTGGCGAACTCGACCAGCATCCCCGGCTTGAGGTACGCAGAGAAGGCGGCGGCGCTCACGAGCGAGACGATGCCGATCAGGGCCGCCTTCAGCAGGAAATCGTGCTTCGGGCTCATGCCGGCGCGGGAGCCGGGCGCCGCTCCGCCAGCGGCTTCTCGTTCACCGGCAGGTTGACGAGCGCGGCGAACAGGCCCAGCCAGATCGAGGCGATGA
Source organism: uncultured bacterium (assembly GCA_965233165.1). Classification (GTDB taxonomy): domain Bacteria; phylum Pseudomonadota; class Gammaproteobacteria; order Burkholderiales; family SG8-39; genus SCGC-AG-212-J23. The sequence continues at coordinate 1,053 of CBDDRX010000012.1, forward strand.
ACGCCCACCGGTAGGAGCCGGTCGTGTCGTAGAGCCAGCCCGCGCCCCACACGCCGACGAAGCTGCCGATCTGGTGGCCGAAGAAGACGATCGAGGCGAGCATCGCCGCGTAGCGCATGCCGAAGATCTGCTGCACCAGGCCGTTGGTGAGCGGCACGGTGCCGAGCCACAGCAGGCCGATGCCGCAGGCGAAGAAGTACAGGTTGAACGGCGTGAGCGGCAGGAAGACCAGCATCGAGATCAGGCCGGCGCGGATCAGGTAGATGCCGGAGAGGAGGTACTTCTTGCTCAGCTTGCCGCCGAGGTAGCCAGCGAGGAGCGTGCCCACGACGTTGAACAGGCCGATCAGCGCGAGCGCCGTCATGCCGTGCTCGATCCTCAGGCCCGAGTCGGTGACGAAGGCCGGCAGGTGGACCGTGAGCATCGCGATGTGAAAGCCGCACACGAAGTAGCCCCAGAAGAGGAGATGGAAGCCCTTCTCGTTCATGGCCTCGCGCAGCGCCTCGCCGATCGACTGCTTGGCCTGCGTGCCGGCGCCGGCCGTCGGGTTCGCCGCGAGCGCGAGCGAGAGCGGGATGATCAGCGCGGCGATCGCGGCAAGCGCGAACAGCGCGTTGTGCCAGTCGAGCGACGCGATCAGGAACTGCGTCACCGGCAAGAGCACGAACTGGCCGAAGGACCCCGCGGCGGTAGCGATGCCCATGTACAGGCTGCGCTTCTCAGGCGCCACCGTGCGGCCGATCACCGCGAGGATGATGCCGAAGGACGTGCCGCCGAGCGCGCCGCCCAGGAACACGCCGCTGTTCAGGTGCAGCAGCCAGGGCGTGGAGATGACCGAGAGCCCGACCAGGCCAAGGATGTAGGCGATGGCCCCGACCGCGATCACGCGGCCCGGGCCGAAGCGGTCGGCGAAGCCGCCGGCGAGCGCGCCGAGCGCGCCCCACATCAGGTTCTGCAGCGCGATCGAAAAGGAGAACACCTCCCGGCCCCAGCCGTACTCCTGGCTCATCGGCTGCAGGAACAGGCCGAAGCCGGCGCGGATGCCGAACGAGATGGCCATGATGAGGCAGCCGGCGGCGAGGACGATCGCCGGGGTGCGCCAGGAGGTGCCGGAGGTCATGCCGGCGAGTCTATCGCAGCGCAGCAGCGCCGGCCGGCACAGTTCGCTCCAGTTTCGTCACCTGCGGCAGGTTGCAGGCGAGGATCGCCTTGCACAGCGCCTCGATCGCCTCCGGGCGCGGGAAGCTGCGCCGCCAGGCGAGGCCGACGCGCCGGATGGGCGCCGGGCGCGCGAACGGCAGGATGCGGATGAGGTCGGTGTTGGTCGAGCCGCCCGGCGCGACCGAGGTGGCCGGCAGCACCGTCACCCCGACCCCGCCGGCGACCATCTGGCGGATCGTCTCGAGCGAGCCGCCCTCCACGGTGCGCGACAGGCCGCTGCGCTCGCGGGCGCGCACCGTGTGGCAGATCTCGAGCACCTGGTCGCGGAAGCAGTGGCCCTCGCCCAGGAGCAGCAGGCTCTCCTGCATCAGCTCGTCCGAGCTCACCTTCTTGCGGTTCTCCCACGGATGGCCCTTCGGCACCGCGACGAAGAAAGGCTCGTCGTAGAGCGCGCGCGTCACTACGCCCGGCTCGTCGTAGGGCAGCGCGATCAGCATCGCGTCGACCTCGCCGTTCTTCAGCATCTCGCCCAGGCGGTGGGTGAAGTTCTCCTGGATGAGGAGCTGCATGGACGGCGCGTTCCTGCGCAGGATCGGAATGAGCTTGGGCAGCAGGTACGGCCCGATCGTGTAGATCGCGCCCAGGCGCAGCGGCCCGGCGAGCGGGTCGCGCCCCGCGACCGCGATCTCCTTGATGCGCGAGGCCTCCTCGAGCACGCGCTGCGCCTGCTCGACGATCCGCTGCCCGGCCGGCGTCACCGTCACCTCGCCCGGGCCGCGCTCGAAGAGCGGCACGCCGAGCTCCTCCTCCAGCTTCTTCACCGCCACCGACAGCGTCGGCTGCGAGACGAAGCACGCCTCCGCGGCGTGCCCGAAGTGCCGCTCCCGGGCGACTGCGACGATGTATCGCAGCTCGGTGAGCGTCATTTTTTCCGGGTGAGTAAGTAGACCGGGATCCCGATCGCCATGACGATCAGGCCGGAGAGGACCGCGGTGCCGAACTTCGGGCCGAACTGCGGGTTGAAGATGTAGGCGATGCTCTTCCAGAGCATGAACGCGCACATCAGCATGAACGCGCCGGCCACCAGCGGCGCGGCGGGCACGCGGAACGCGGGTGGTTGCGCATCCCTTGCCCGGAAGACGAACAGCGTGGCCGCCGTGAGCAGGAAGAACGTCCAGAAGACCGGCGCGGTATAGGCGACCATCGCGCTGAAGCCGTCCGGCGTCGCGGCGCTCAGGCCGACCAGCACGAGCGTGATCAGCCCCTGCAGGAAGAGCGCGTTGGCCGGGGTGCTGCCGGTGTCGCGCCAGGCGCCGAGGTGGCTGAAGGCCGGGAAGTCGCGGCCCATCGCGTAGGTGGTGCGCGCGCCGGTGAAGATCGCCGCGTTGATGGTCGTCAGCGCCGAGACGCACACGACCACTGCCAGCACCGCCACGCCCTTCTCGCCGAACGCGATGCGCATTACGTCGGCGGCGACCGCCTTCGAGCCCGCCACGCCGGCGAGGCCGAGCGCGGCGACGTAGCCGATGCACACCAGGAGGTAGAGCACCGTGACCGCGACGATGCCGAACACCAGCACCTTCAGCATGTTGCGCTTCGGGTCGCGCACCTCGCCGCCCAGGTAGGCCGCCTCGTTCCAGTCGCCGTAGGTGAACAGGACGAAGAGCAGCGCGAAGTCGAGCGCGCCGCCGGAGGGCGCCTTCGCCGCCGGCGCCGGCGCCCCGGCCGTGATGCCGATCGCCGCGATGCCGAGGAGCGAGGCGATGAGCAGCGTCTCCATCACCTTCTGCAGCGTCTTCGACTGGAGCGTGCCGATCAGGTTGAGCAGCGTCAGCGCGCCGACCCCGAGCGCCGCCCAGATCGCGATGCTGTAGGTGCCGAGCGGCGCGATCTGCGTCGCGTACTCGCCGAAGACGAACGCCACCGCGGCGATCGCGCCGGTCTGGATCACCGTCATGCGCGACCAGGCAAACAGGAAGCCGGCGCCGCGCCCGAGGCCTTCGCTGAGGAACGTGTACTCGCCGCCCGCCGCCGGGCGGCGCGACGCGAGCTCCGCGTACACCAGCGCGCCGCAGAGCGAGATCAGGCCGCCGAACAGCCAGACGAGCAGGAACTCGGCGACGCTCGAGGTGTTGCCCGCGACCATCGAAGGCGCCTTGAAGATGCCGACGCCGATGATCATGCCGGCGGTGAGGAACACGCCGTCGGTGACCGACAGCAGCGGCTTCGGGGCGCCGGCTGCTAGCGGCTGGTTCTTGTCGCTGTCCATGGATAGACCCTTTTCTCTTCTTCTCCGCCGGTAACCGTGACCCGCCCTTCGATCCGCTCGCCCTCCACCCGGCCGATGAAGGCCTGGGTCGAGGGCCGCCCGGCGACGATGCCGGTCATGATGAGACGCACCTCCGTGCCGCGCAGCCGCAGGCCGCGCACGTGCTGCTCGTTGACGCCCGCGCGCGCGGCCACGTTTAGGATCTGGTGCTTCTGCGCGATGCGGAACTCCCAGGCGCCGCCGTGCGCCGGCAGGCTCGTGCGCCAGGTGCCGCGCACGTCGGCCGGCACGACGAAGAGATAGGCGCGCGAGCGCCCCGTCGGACCGACCAGCTTCTCGGCGACCGGGATCTCCACCATCTCGTCGAAGGGCCAGTCGCCCATGTGGTAGTCGTGCGTGACGATCCGCGTCCCGGGCTTCAGCGCAAGCAGCGTCGGGCGAAGCTCCAGGTTCACGTCGGGCAGCAGGTAGGCCGAGATGATGTCCGCACCGCCGAAGTCCATCTCGAAGAAGTTCTTCGCCTCGAAGCGCACCAGCGCCTCGACGCCCGCCGCGCGCGCGTTCGCCTGCGCGCGGCGCACCAGCCCCGGATCGATGTCGACCCCCAGGCCGCGCGCGCCGTACTGCTTCGCCGCCTCGATGACGATCCGCCCGTCGCCCGAGCCCAGGTCGACGAGCAGCTCGCCCGCCTTCGGCTGCGCGAGGCGCAGCATCCGGTCCACCACCTCCGGCGGCGACGGCACGTACGGCGTGGTTCCGTCGTCATAGGCCCAGGATGCGGTGGCCGCGAACAGCGCCGCCAGCAACGCTATGGAGTATCGAACGGCCATATATCGAGGCTAAGTGTACCGTGGGTACAATCGCCCCGGGCCCCGGTAGCTCAGTGGATAGAGCAGCCCCCTCCTAAGGGGCAGGTCGCACGTTCGATTCGTGTCTGGGGCGCCACGACGATGAGCCGGCACTGCTGAGCTAGGCCAGCAGCTCCTCCAGTACGTGGACAGGAACGGGCTTGACGAGGTGCAAGTGGCAGCCGGCGGCGCGAGATTGTTCGCGGTACTTGTCCTCTGCGTACGCGGTGACTATGACGACCTTCGTGTGGGCGAGGTCGGGGTCGGTCTTAATGTGCTTGCAGACCTCGTACCCATTCATCCCCGGTAGTCCGATGTCGAGGAGGATGAGCTCCGGTTTCAAGCGGCGAGCGAGGTCAAGGCCGACGTAGCCGTTGATCGCGTAGTCCACGGTGTGTCCCATGTCGCGCAGCAGGAGCGTGAGAGTACGGACGCTGTCGAGGCTGTCCTCGATGATCAGCACGTGGCGCGGATTCGCCGCCTTCATCACGTACGAGGGCATGGACTCGACGATGGCGACGTTCGGCCTCTGGCTAAAGCGAGTCATTGCCGCAGACGAGTGGTGGCGATCGGAGCATTGGATGCACTCAACATAGGCCTGTCCCATGACAGGGAGGGGCGATCTTGGTCGCGCCTCGCATTAAACACTTTTTTTCACATCCTCATCTCTAACGCTCTGAAACCGCACGGCTTTGTAGTTGGATTGGTTACAACATTTACCTGCGATCGTCGCTTTCGCCCGACACGTCGATTGCGTAAAAGGGACAGCCAAGGGGGCGCAAGCGCTATGGGGTGGCCAGTGCGTAGAGATCTCGTTCGTACCGGAGCGCTGAAGCGCGCGCGGGATCTCGCCGGCGGCGTTTCTTATCTAGCTCGGCGCCTGGGCGTCGGGGCCAGCTCGCTCGACGCGATGATCCAGGGTTACGAAGAGGTGCCGGCGTGGGTGTTCATCAAGTCCGTGGACTTCATCCGGGAAGCCGACGAGGCCGGGGTCATACCACCCGGCTTCCCTCCGAACTGGGAAAGCGCAGTTCAATACGACGACGGCAAGCCGTAGCCTGGTTCTCCTTGGCAAGATAGTAGGATTCCAGGGCAAGTGGTACGACGAAGTGGCGGCCGGAGGCACGTTCGGCACGCGCGTCACGGTGACGGAAGCGCATCTCGTGATGGCGTCCGGGCTTTTCGGCGACTTCAACCCGCTGCACGTCGACGAGGAGTTCGCGAAGGCGTCGCGCTTCGGCGGGCGGATCCTGCACGGGCCGTTCAGCGCCGCGCTCGTCTCGGCGCCGGTCGGGATGTACTTCTCGGGGACGGCGATCGCGTACCTCGAGCACAGTTGCCGCTTCGTCGCGCCGGTGAAGCCGGGCGACACGCTGGCGAGCGACTGGACCATCACGGAGAAGCTCGACAAGCCGAAGCAGCGCGGCGGCATCTGCGTGCTCAAGTGCGTCGCGCGCAACCAGCACGGCGAAGTGGTGCTCGAAGCGGAAGGAAAGATATTGATCGCGTCGAAACCGGCATGACGGCGCTGTCGCCGAACGGCTACAAGCGCTTGAAATAACGAAATAAACGGTTGCACGCGGGCGGCGCCCATGGAAGATTGGCGCCCATGATGCGATCGGCCTGCGAGGATCTTCTGCAAAGCTGCGAGGAGCTGCGCACGCTTTGCGCCAGTCCTGGGTCCTCGACCCCCGAAGAGCTGCGCAGGCTCACGCGCCGTGCCGCCGACCTCTCCGAATCGGTGGTGCGCATGCTGCTGATCGACGATCGCGCAACGTCCGGCACGCGCCGCGACCGCCGCGCCCCGGGGCAGCACGGACGCCGGGCGTCCGACCGCCGGCGAGCCACCCCGGGCTGAACCTTGCATGCGGGAGGGGCATCGCACCCTCCTGAGCATGCCCTTGCCGCTTTTCCCGAAGCTCGGCCCGGACGCCGGCATCGACGACGCCGCGCATGCGCGCGGCCGGCGCGCCATGGTGCAGGACGCGGCCTGGGCGAGCCTGGTCGGCGCGCTCTACGGCGGCGTGATCCTCGTCGGCTTCGCGCTCGAGCTCGGCGCCTCGCCGTTCGTCATCGGGCTGATCGGCGCGATCCCGTTCCTCGCCCAGCTCGGGCAGCTGCCCGCCATCGTGCTGATCGAGCGGCTGCGCGCACGCCGCCGCCTCGCGGTCGTGGTCGTCGCGGCCGCCCGCGTGATCATCCTCTCGCTCGCGCTCCTGCCGTGGCTCGACGAGAGCCGCCCGCGCCTCGCGCTCCTCGTCGGCGCGCAGGTGGCGATCACGGTGCTCGGCTCCTTCGCCGCCTGCGCCATCAATTCCTGGTTCCACCAGCTCCTCGCCGGCCAGGACCTCGGCGCGCTCTACGCGCGGCGGCTCTTCTGGTCGACGGTGCTCGCCTCGCTCGGCGGCGTGGCCGCGGGCAACCTCGTCGAGCACTGGTCCTGGGGCGAGCGGCTGCACGCCTACTCGGTGAGCTTCGCCGCCGCCGGCGTCGCCGGCTTCATCGGCCTGCGCGCGCTCACCCGGATCCCCGAGCCGGCGATGGCGCGCACCGGGCCGCCGCTGCCGATCCTGCACATGCTCTGCTCGCCGCTCGCCGACCTCAACTTCCGCCGCCTGATCGTGTTCATGGCCTCGTGGAACTTCGCCTCCAACCTGGCCGCGCCGTTCCTCACCGTGTACCTCCTGAAGCAGCAGGGCTACGGCATGGGCGCGGTCACCGCGATGTGGGCGGCGAGCCAGGTCGCGAACGCTGTCACGCTCTTCTCGTGGGGCCGGATCTCGGACCGGCTGTCCAACAAGGGCATCCTCGCCACCGCCCTGCCCGCGTACTTCGGCTGCCTGATCGCGCTGCCGATGACCGCGCTGCCCGAGCAGCACGCGCTGACCCTGCCGCTGCTCTGGGTGATCCACATCGTGATGGGGATGGCGAGCGGCGGCATCGGCCTCGCCACCGGCAACATCGGCCTGAAGCTCGCGCCGCAGGGCCGCGGCACGGCGTACCTCGCCACGGTAAGCCTCGCCGGGTCGATCGCCGCGGGCCTCGCGGCGCTGACCGGCGGCACGCTCGCGTCCTGGTTCCAGGCGCGCCAGCTCACGCTGAGCGTCGACTGGTCCTCGCCGCTGCGCTCGACCGGGTTCGCGGTCATGCAGTTCCAGCACTGGGAGTTCCTCTTCGCCCTCTCCTTCCTCCTGGGCTTCTTCGTCATGCATGCGCTCTCGCGCGTGCAGGAAGGCACCGAGGTCAGCGAGCGCACGATCATGCGCAACTTCGCCCTCGAGACGGCGCGCAGCTTCGACCAGATCGCCTCCACGGTATCGACGTCGCTTTCCGGCCTGGTGCCGATCGGCCGCCTCTTCGATCGCAGGAAATCCCGGCGGAACGCGGCTTGCTCGCCCAGCGCGTCATGACCCCCGACGTTTCGGTGGTGGTTCCCACCTGCGGCCGGCCGGCGCTGCTGTCGCGCTGCCTTGCCGCGCTCGAGCGCCAGGTGCTGCCGCGCGAGCGCTTCGAGGTCATCGTCGTGGAAGACAAGGCGCGCGAGGGCCCGGCGACGGCGCGCAACCGCGGCTGGCGGATGGCGCGCGCGCGGATCGTCGCCTTCACCGACGACGACACGGAGCCCGACGCGGACTGGCTCATCCGCGGGCTCGCGGCGTTCGAGACGGGCGTGGAGGCCGTCACGGGACGGATCGTCATGCCGGTCCCGGCGCGCCCGACCGACTACGAGCGCGACGCCCAGGGCCTGGAGCGCGCCGAGTTCGTGACCGCGAACTGCTTCGTGCGCCGCAGCATGCTCGAGCGCGTGGGCGGGTTCGACGAGCGCTTCCGGCTCGCTTGGCGCGAGGACTCGGATCTGCACTTCAAGCTGCTGCGCGCCGGCGCGCGCATCGTGCGCGAGCCGCGCGCCGTGGTGCTCCATCCGGTGCGCCCCGCGCGCTGGGGCGCGAGCATCCCGCAGCAGCGGAAGGTCATGTTCGATGCGCTGCTCTTCAAGAAGCACCGCGACCTCTATCGCAGCCGCATTCGCGCCACGCCGCGCTGGGACTATTACCTGACGGTCGGTACCCTCCTCATGGGCATCGTTGAGCCACTATTTCTGCTGCCGTGGGGAATGATGACACTGCTGTTCTTCATGAAAAGAATTCGCGGCGCGTCCACGCGCCCGGCGCACGTGGCGGAGATGCTGCTCACCTCCGCGGTGATCCCGCCGCTGTCGGTGTTCTGGCGCCTCGCCGGGGCGCTGCGTTTCCGGGTGCCGTTCGCCTGAGCCGCGCCTCGAAATAGGCGATCGTCTCCCGCAGGCCTTCCTCGAGCGGCACGCGCGGCGCCCAGCCGAGCATCGCCCGCGCGGGCTGGATGTCCGGGCAGCGGCGGGCCGGGTCGTCGGACGGCAGGGGCGCGAAGACGATCCTCGACTTCGAGCGCGCGAGCGAGATGATCCGTTCCGCGAGCTCGAGCACCGTGCATTCGGCCGGATTGCCGATGTTCACCGGCCCGGTGAAGTCGTCGTCGGTCGCCATCAGCCGGAGGAAGGCGTCGACGGTGTCGCTCACGTAGCAGAAGGAGCGCGTCTGGCGGCCCTTGCCGTAGACGGTGATCGGCGCGCCCTGCAGGGCCTGGACGATGAAGTTCGAGACGACGCGCCCGTCGTTCGGGTGCATGCGCGGGCCGTAGGTGTTGAAGATGCGCGCCACCTTGACCGGCAGACCGTGCTGGCGCCGGTAGTCGAAGAACAGCGTCTCGGCGCAGCGCTTGCCCTCGTCGTAGCACGAGCGGCGCCCGACCGGGTTGACGTGGCCCCAGTAGTTCTCGCGCTGCGGATGCACGGCCGGGTCGCCGTACACCTCGCTCGTCGAGGCCTGGAGGATGCGCGCTTCACGCGCTTGGCGAGCCCGAGCATGTTGATCGCGCCGTGCACGCTCGTCTTGGTCGTCTGCACCGGGTCGAACTGGTAGTGGACCGGCGAGGCCGGGCACGCGAGGTTGTAGATCTCGTCCACCTCGACGTACAGCGGGAACGTGACATCGTGGCGCAGCAGCTCGAAGAAGGGATGGCGCGCGACCGCCCGCAAGTTCTCCTTCGTCCCCGTGTAGAAGTTGTCCACGCACAGCACGTCGTGGCCCGCGTCGAGCAGGCGCTCGCACAGGTGCGAGCCGAGGAAGCCCGCCCCGCCGGTGACCAGGATCCTCTTACGCGACGAATCTTTCATGGCGCATCCCCGTGGCCTCCTGCAGCACGCGGTTCCAGTCGGCGACGAAGCGCCGGATGCCGAAGCGCTCGAGCGCGGTGCGGCGCGCCTGCCTCCCGAGCTGCGCGGCGGCGTGACGGTCCCCCAGCAGGTCCTCCATCGAAAGGAGAAGCTGCGCAGGATCCGTGCCGAGGAAACCGTTCACGCCATCCTTGATCACCGTCACCATCTCCGTGGTGGCGAGCGCCACCACGGGGAGCCCGGCCATCATCGCCTCGATGACCGCCAGGCCCATGCTCGTGTAGCGGATCGGGTTGAAGAGGAAGCGGTAGCGCGCGGCGAAGGCCGGAAGGTCGGCATGCCGCACTTCGCCGATGCCGTCGGGGCCCATGCCGGCGAGGTCGAGCGGCACCTTGCCGCGCATCTCCTGGAAGAGGTCCCAGCCGAGGCGGCGGCCGCGGCTGCGCATGTTGTTGACGATGACCAGGCCTTTATCCAGCTCGCCGGTATAGCGGTAGCCCGGGTCGATGACCCCGTGGTCGATGACCCGCGTCGGCGTGCGCCCGCTGTCCCACATCAGGCGGTTGAAATGCGTGACGTGCACGAGCAGCATCGCCGGGTCGTCCACCGGGTGGCGGGTGTCGACCGGGTGCTCGCGCGGCGGATCGTGCTCGACGTAGATCTTCGGCAGGCGGTGCTGCGCCGGGGACAGGAGATCGTACTGGTCGGCCAGGTATTGCGCGTCGTCCTGGAAGATGATGCAGTCGAGCGGCTGGCGGCGCGCCTCCTCCGCGGGAAGGTCGTGGACGTTCGCGCCCCACGGCAGGTGGCCGCTGCGCCCGGCGTAGCCCGGCGGGCGCCCGGGCTTCGAGAGCACGTAGAACTCGTGCGGCGCCTGCGTGAGGTAGTGCAGGTAGCTGCCGTGGGTGTGCCAGGTGAGGATGTTCAGGCGGCGGCGCATTGGCGAAGGGTGTGGATTTCCTCGAGGACGTCGTGGACCGATACCCCGAGCGCGCATTCGTGCCCGGTCGGGCACTCGACGTACGCGCACGGCCGGCACGGCACGTCGTGCCAGAGGACGCGGTGCAGGTCGCGGTCGAGCGGCGCCCAGCGCTTCGGGTCCGAGCCGCTCGCGACGACCACGCTCGGCGTGCGCATCGCCGCGGCGATGTGCGAGATGCCGGTGTCGTTGCACACCACGAGGCGCGCGCGCGCCACGACCGCGGCGAGGCCGCCGAGGGAGGTGCGGCCGGAGAGGTCGATCGCCGGCTGGCGCATGGCCCGCTGGACCGATCGCACCAGCGGCTCTTCGCGCGCGATCCCGGTCAGGACGACGTGCATGCCGTTCAGCGCGAGCTCGTCGCCCACTTCCGCGAAGCGCTCCGCCGGCCAGCGCCGCGAGGGGAGTTGCGCGCCGGGATGGATGACGGCGTAGCGCAGGCCGGCAAGCCGGAGCGACTCGAGCTCGCGCCAGTCGGCCGGCGCGAGCGGGAACTCCAGGTGCGCGCCCTTCGAGGCGGCGCCCAGGTGCTCGACCAGGCGCAGCCAGCGCAGCACCTCGTGCTCGCCGTCGCGCCACTCGATGCACGCTTCCTCGTCCGGGCGGTAGCGCCCAGCGCGGTAGTAGCCGCCGGTCACCTTCCCGCCCATCAGCGCGCAGAGCGGGTTCGTCAGCCGCCCGTCGCCGTGCATCTGCACGACCAGGTCGAACTTCTGCCGGTTCATCTGCTCGAGGAACCCCGGCAGCGCCGCGGTATCGCAGGCGCGCTCCGGCAACCCCGGCAGGCCGGGGAATTCGATGAAGCCGTCGAAGTAGCGCGCGAACCGCGCGGCGAGTGCGCGCGCCCACGGCAGGCCGATCAGCGTGAGCGAGGTCCGCGGGTCGGTCGCGCGCAGGGCGCGGATCGCCGGCACCGCGCAGAGCAGGTCGCCGAGTTGCAGCGCGCGGAGGACGGCGATCCTCATTTCTCGAGGAGGAATGAACCGATCGCCAGCGCGTCGATCGGCGAGGTCCAGAAGCATTCCACCGCGTCGCGCGGCGTGCAAACCACCGGCTCGCTGCGGGTATTGAACGAGGTGTTGACCAGCACCGGCACGCCGGTGCGCTCGCGGAACGCCCGCAGGAGGTCGTAGTAGAGCGGGTTCTGGCCGCGGTTTACCGTCTGGATGCGCGCCGTGCCATCCACGTGCCGCACCGCCGGGATGCGCCCGGCCTTGTCCGGCGCGACGTCGTAGACGAACAGCATGAACGGCGATGGCTTCGCGCCGCTGAACCACTCGGCGGCATGCTCCTCCATCACCACCGGCGCGACCGGGCGGAAGTCCTCGCGGTCCTTGATCGCGTTCAGCCGCTGTTGCATGCCGGGCGAAAGCGGCGAAGCCAGGATGGAGCGCGCACCCAGCGCGCGCGGCCCGAACTCCATCCGCCCCTGGAACCAGCCGACGATGCGGTCGGCGGCGAGCACTTCGGCGACTTCGCGGGCCACGTCCGCCATGTGCCGGTGTTTAAGGTGCGAGCGCTGCAGGAACGCCTCGATCTCCGCGTCGCCGTGCTCGGGACCGAAGTAGGCATGGTCCATCGCCCAGGACCGGTCGCGCCGCGCCTGCCAGTCGGTCCACAGCGCCGCGCCGAGCGCGGTGCCGGCGTCGCCCGCCGCCGGCTGGACCCAGACGTCCTCGAAGAAGCCCGCGTCGCGGATCCTCGCGTTCATCACGCAGTTGAGCGCCACGCCGCCGGCCATGGTGAGCTTCTTCTGCTTCGACCGCGCCTGCAGGCTGCCGGCGAGCGCGACCGCCGTCTCCTCGAGTACCGCCTGCAGCGAGCGGGCGATGTCGAAGTGCTTCTGCGCGAGCGCCGCGCCGCGCTCGCGAGCCGGCCCGAACCGCTCCTCGAGCCGCGGCTCGGCGATCTCGTACATGCCGTCGTCCTTCAGGGAGATCATGCTCCGGAACTCCGGGGCGAAGACCGGCTCCCCGTAGGAAGCGAGCGCCATCACCTTGTACTCGTCGGACGAGTGCAGGAAGCCGAGGTAGCTGGTGACCTGCTCGTACAGAAGCCCGAGCGAATGGGGCATGCGCACCTCGCCGAGACGCTCGAACGCCTTCCCGTCGAAGCTGCCGTACGTGGTCGTCGCGAGCTCGCCGCGCCCGTCGAGCGTCATCACCGCGGACGCGGCGAACGGCGCGGCGAGGAAGGCGCTCGCCTCGTGCGCGAGGTGGTGCTGCACGTAGTGCCATTGCCAGTGCTTCCGCGCCTTTGCGCCGGCGAAGCGCTTCTTCACGTGGTGCGGCGCGCCGTCGAGGAGCTGGCGCTCCGCGTTCAGGATGTAGGCGAGCTGCAGCGGCTCCCACGGCGAGGTCCAGGACGACTTCGCGGGATAGGCGCTCGGCTGCACCGGAAGCTCGATCGTCTTCTCCTTCAGGAGCAACCCGGGGTCGTAGGAGTACGCGATGTGATCCACGTCGCCGAGCTCGAGCCCGGCGGTGGCGAGGCAGTAGTCGACCGCATGGAACGGCAACTCCCAGGTCGTGAACGGGAGCGGCCGCTTGCCGTGCTTGATGCGCGTGAACCGCTCCTCTTCCGCGGCGGCGACGACCCGGCCGTCGCGGACCAGGCAGGCGGCGGAATCGTGGAAGGCGGCGTTGAGGCCGAGGGTGATCATCGCTGCAGGAGCTCCTGGGCGGCGCTCGCCACGCGCGCCGGC